>JAFAVT010000220.1 GCA_019242275.1 Alphaproteobacteria bacterium | reverse complement strand
CGGTGGGCCAGAAATACATTGCCCAACTGCTTGATCGGCTGAATGGCAACCTGATCGAACTGGGTGGCGCCTACAACGCGGGACCGCTGGCGGTGGACCGCTGGCTCACGACCAAGGCCGGCAAGGACGATCCCCTGTTGTTTGTGGAAAGCATTCCTGTTTCCGAAACCCGTTCCTATGTGAAGCGGCTGATGCTTTATCACTGGCTATATCGCCGCCGGTTCGGCCAGGAAGCTGACAGCCTGGATCAGATGTCCCGTGGCGCCTGGCCGATTTATCACCCCGCCCAGGCGGTGGTGAAAGCACCCCCTCCCCAGCCTTCTTCGCCTATCATTCCAGTGGCAGATATCATGCCGGTGCCAGCGGTTCAGGCCGCCAAAGCGGACTAAAGCTCCGCCACATCGCCGGTAGAAAGCTCAGCCAGCGTCCGGGCCCGTCAATTCTCACCAAGAAGTCAAATCGCGTTCACACGAAAATGCGTTTTGCGTTCGCCTTAGCCCAACTTTTCGACTCCGGCGACGCCGCCCATTTGATGGCATTGAGCATCAGACGCTGGAAATGGGGATTGGACCAGGCATTGTTGTCATGGCCGTGTTGAATATAGACAACTGGCGTGTTCTCTGCAGTTTTTACCCACCCGACCAGATTGCTGCCGGGGGGATGGCCGGCACCGACATTGCTGCCATTGGGCGCATGCGCGAACTTGTCTGCCGTGGGCTGGAAGCTGGTGCGTAGGAGAGGATGAACTGAGTCTTCGAAGATAGGGCAGAGATAAGTTTCGTCCACGATATCGTAATCGTCCACACCCGCCGTCACCGGATGGTTCCGGTCCACCACCGTTACGCGCTGCTCGGTGCCTTGGCGATAGCCAGAGCGGGGATAGGTGACGCCGCGCAGATTCGCCAGATCCAGCCCCCAGTCAGCGGCGCCGCCCATCATCTCGACATAGGCGTTGGAGCCGTTCACGCCGGCTGGCCAGCTGTGACACCATGAGGCCAGTGCGTGGTGGAACATGACAAAGCCCTTGTCGCCGTTGGTCAGCAGGCGCTTGAGATCAGCTTGAAGCTTGGCTGAAGGCGGCGGATACGTCGTCTGACGGCGGCCATCGGGGCCAGTAACGATCTTGCGGCCGGCGAAGGCATCATAGAACAGGTAAACGTCGAAATCCTCGGCCAACGCCGGGTCGAAGAAGCGTTCTGCGGCGGGATGTTCGACGTGGCACCAGGTGATGTCGGTGCCGAAACGGTCCAGCATGCGGAACAAATTCTCGCGGTCAAAAGGATGGTAGCTGGAAATGAACAATACCCTGATCGGTCCCCCGCCACCCTGATTGCCAACAATGGCCTGACTGTCGAGAGGAACACCGGCCCCGGTGGGCGATAACGGTGCATTGGCGGCCGGGCTGCCACCGACGCCGCCCCTGCCCTGCCCCTGGACGGCATTGGTGATCAGTGGAACAGCCGCCGCGCCCGCCACGGCGCCAAAAATCCCACGGCGCGAAAAGCCATCTTTTTGGTTGTCATTGGTCATATCGGCGCTCCTGTCAAAAACGTGTGCCGCACCGTAAAACCACGGCACCGAAAAACAAGCGCCGCAATGAAAAAGGCCCCGGCATTTCCGGGGCCTTTCGCTATTGCAAAATCGTAGTCAAACAAAAATGCGCTTGGCGTTGTTGCGCGCCCAGGTCTTTCCCTCAGCGGACGCGGTCCACTTGATGGCATTGAGAATCAACCTGCGGAAAGCGGGATTGGACCAGCCATCATTGTCATGGCCATGCTGAATATAAACCACTGGCGAACGCTCTGCCGATTTGTACCAGCCGCTCAGGCTGCTGCCGGGCGGATGGCCAGCTTGTTGTGGCCGGTAATTCTCCGCCGTCTGCGGCACATTGGTACGCAACAGCGGATGAACGGAATCTTCGAAGACCGGCCAAAGATAACTTTCGTCGAGAATGTCGAAATCTTCCACGCCCGCAGTGACGGGATGCGTTTTATCAACCACAGTGATGTGCTGCGGCTGCTTCTTAAAGCCGGAAGGCGGATAGTCCTTGCCCCGGATGTTCTTTAGTGGCGTGCCCCAGTCGGCAGCGCCGCCCATCACTTCGACATAGGCATTGGAACCATTGACGCCGGCAGGCCAGGTGTGAACCCAGGACGCGACGGAGTGATGGAAAAAGACAAAACCCTTGTCGCCATTCTGCATCAGCGTCTTGAGGTTCGCCTGCAATTCCTTGCTCGGCACCGTCGGTTCCGTAACCGGGCGCCCACCCGGCTCGGTTGGCGGCTTTGTCACTTGCCCGGCAAAAGCGTCGTAAAACAGAAAGACGTCATAAGGCGCTGCCACCTTCGGATCGAAGAACGCTTCGGCGGCGGGATGCTCAACATGTGTCCAGGTAATGTCCTGACCCATCGAGTCC
>JAFAVT010000183.1 GCA_019242275.1 Alphaproteobacteria bacterium | reverse complement strand
CGGCGCCGCTGGGCTATGCCGGTGTCACCTGCTGGAATCCCGACGGCAAGCTGATTGGCCGCATCCGATTGCCGGAGACCTCGGCCAATCTCTGCTTTGCCGGGCCCAAGCGCGACCATCTGTTCATTTGCGGTAATAGCTCGATTTATCTGCTGCGGGTGAATATCCAAGGCGCTTCGCCGGGCTAGGGGACCGCCGGCCTAACCTTCCCACTTGTCATGGCCCACTTTACGTGGGCCACCCAGGGCAGGAAGCGCCGGTGATTGCGACGCTGGATGGCCCGGCCTCTCTTCTGATGGGAAGAGGGCCGGACCATGACAATTTGGGCTGGTTGACACTTGCTCCCTGCCCTTCAATGCTCGCCGCCAGTTTCAAAAAACCTTGGGGGAAACCATGACGAACTTGTCACGCCGCAGCATGCTGGGCGGCGCCACTGCCGTACTGTCCACCGCTATCGCCATGCCGGCCATGGCCCAGCGGGCCAATCCGGCCACGGTGGTCAGCAATCCGCCGCGGCAATGGGGCCGGGGCGCTCCCATCGCTCAATATCCCGACCCGGATGTGATCACGCTGGACCCCTCCTTCGGCGCGGTTGCCGAAGGCCATGCCGTGATCAAGCGCGTCGGCACCGGCTATCAATGGGCGGAAGGCCCGGCCTGGTGCGGCGAAGGCCAGTATGTGGTGTTCAGCGATGTGATGGGCGATGTGCAACATCGCTATATCTGGGAAACCGGCGAAGTCACGCCCTTCCGCCGCCCGTCCTTCAACAGCAACGGCAATGCCTTTGATTTCCAGGGCCGCCAGATTTCCGGCCAGGATTTCCCCCGCCGCGTGGTGCGCTGGGAGCATGACGGCTCCATGACCATCATCGCCGACAGTTTCGAAGGCAAGCCGCTCAACTCGCCCAATGATTTTGCCTGCCATCCCGACGGCAGCATCTGGTTCACCGATCCCTATTATGGCGGCCAGTTGTCGGAAGGCCATCCGGACCAGGGCCAGGGCCCGATGACACCCAGCGGGTTGCTCAATCCCATGATCGGCAATAGCGGCGCCGGCATGATCGGCTCGCTGCATCAGGTGCTGCCGACTCAGATCTATCGTTGGGACCCGAGCGGGAGGCTTGCCGTCGTCGCCACCGGCCAGGTGCCCAACGGCCTCTGTTTCTCGCCCGATTGGAAGCGGCTTTATTTTGTCTGGGGCGGCAATCTGGCGGTGGCCGATGTGGTGGGGACCGGTCTTCAGAATATCCGCACCTTCTCGGACGGGATGATTGATGGGGTGAAATGCGGCTTTGACGGCCATCGCTGCGATGTGCAGGGCAATGTCTGGTCGGGCTCGACCGCGCCTTTGGGTTATTGCGGCGTCACCATCTGGAATCCGGCCGGCAAGGCCATCGGCCGCATCCGTCTGCCGGAGACTTGCGCCAATGTCACGTTCTGCGGCCCCAAGCGCGACTGGCTGTTCATGACCGCCAGCCAGTCGGTCTATCTGCTCCGCACCAATACCCAGGGTGCGGGGCCGTTTTAATTAGCTTGTCATCCCGGGCGCACCGCAGCACGCAGTGATGCGGTGCAGACCCGGGACCCATTGCGAAGCGGCCTGATGGGTCCCGGCTCGCGCGCTGCTAACGCAGCGCTTGGCCGGGATGACAATCTTTGAATAAAGGCCGGTGCGCTACCCCTAGCACTTTCATTATTCGAATGTCATGGCCCACTCTACGTGGGCCATCCAGGGATCGTAGAGCGCGCTTGTAGCCCTGGATGGCCCGCGCGGAGGCGGGCCACGACAAGGTGAAAAAATGAAACAGGCCGGTGTGATGCAGCGACATTTTCATTTCAGCGTAGCGTCGGCATCGTTTCTCGCGGGCCCAGCTTATTCAGCTTAGGTTTTTTACCTGTCGCCTTGTACACACGCGCAATAGCATAATATTCAACACAGCAGATGTGACCTAGTGTAATGAAGTCATCAGGCTTGGAGAGCGACTTATCGCTGATGCATTCAAACGGCAAAGCCACAAAATAAAACCTGCGTCCATCACGCAGCTTAGAAAAAGGCTTTCCTTTACCGACTTCGCGGTAGAAGCGCCTGGCAGCACTATGATGTTTGTTGTCCTCGATTCCTTTCCGGAATTGCCCCAGCCGATCTCGCAAACCCTCCGCTGAGCACGTCATGCCGACATAGAAAACATCCGTCTCCTTAACGGCTCGCCCTGCGAGTTTGCTCTTTGAATATGCGAGCAAATAAACACCGGGACGTTTAAATTCCGGCTCCTTAAAGGCAGCAAGGGCGTGAAAATCATTCCAATTTCTTTTGAAGAGACGTCCTGTCAACGAGGACAAGGCGGGGATGCGCCTAATCACTTCAACCCCAGCTTCTGCGCCAGATAGACATACGACAACGCCCACATTTCCGCTGCCTGGCGGTGATCGGCGGCGGCGGCATGGCCGCCATCGGTGTTCTCATAGAACAGCACCTCATGGCCCTGTTCCTCCATCTTCGCCGCCATCTTGCGGGCATGCACCGGCGTCACCCGGTCGTCGCTGGTGGCGGTGACGAAGAATACCGGCGGATATTTCTTCTCCTTCTTCACATTCTGATATGGCGAATAAGTGAGAATGTAATCGCGCTCCTTGGCATTGGCGGGATCGCCATATTCGCCCACCCAAGAGGCGCCGGCGCCGATATGGGTATAGGCGATCATGTCAATCAGCGGCACCTGACAGACCACTGCACCCAATTTGTCGGGTATCTGGGTCATCACGGTGGAAACCAGCAGGCCGCCATTGCTGCCGCCCATGATGCCCAATTGCTTCGGCGTGGTCAGCTTGCGGGCGATCAGATCGTTCGCCACGGCCGCGAAATCATCAAAAGCGCGCTGGCGGTGCAGCTTCTCGGCCGCCTCGTGCCAGGCGGGGCCGAACTCGCCGCCGCCGCGGATATTGGCCACGACATAAATCCCGCCCTTTGACACCCACAGCCGACCGGCATTGGCGGAATAGGCGGGGGTCAGCGACACTTCAAAGCCGCCATAGCCGTAAAGGATTGTGGGTGCGGTGCCGTGCAGCACTTTCGGGCGCGTCACGAAATAGGGAATTTTGGTGCCGTCCTTGCTGGTGGCCTCGAACTGCTCGGTTACCATTTGGGAAGCATCAAACCGCGCCGGCAGGGCCTTGATCGCCTTGGGTGCATCATTGCCGCCATCGAAATAAAGCGTGGGCGGAATCAGATAATTCTCGAAGCTGAACATCGCCTCGGGACCATAATCATTGACCGCCGCCACCGCCGGCGAGCCGCTCCCCGGCAGCGCCAGGACCTTGTCGCTCCACCCCTTGCCGTTGGTGGTGAAGACATGCACCGCGCCGATGACGTTTTTGGTGACGGTGGCATAAAGCTTGTCCCGCCCCACGCCCACATTCTCGATGCTGGCGCGGGGGCCTGTATCAAGCACCAACTGGTTGGCGCCGCCGGGCCTGAACGCCACCAGTGCGCCTTTCTTGAAGCCGGCGAAATCTTCCCGCAGCAGCGCCAGATAGGCGCCGTCAAATACCCCTTGCAGATTGGCGGAAAGCGGCAGGTCGAGCTTTACCGCTTTGCCGCCATCCAGCCGGAAATATTCGCGCTCGAAAAAACTGACCGAGCGGATCACCAGCGCAACGTCACCTTGCCTTGTATGAAAAACCACCGGCGAGGCGCCGACATCTTCCACCTTGGCGTCATAGAGTTTCGCCGCCGAGGCGACCGGGGTGCCCCGCTGCCATTGCCGCACAATGCGGGCATAGCCGGACTTGGTGGCGCCGTCCTTTGCGGTGGCAAACAAGATGGTGTTGTCGTCGCGCCAGGTGACGTCAGTCTTGGCTTCGAGCAAAAAAAAGCCATCCGCCGCCCAGTGCCGCGTCTTGAGATCGAATTCCCGCACCACCACGGCATCGCCGCCGCCGCGCGACAGCCGCACCAAAGCGCGGCCCTCGCCCGGCGCCACTTCGGCGCCCTTGAACACCCAGTTTTCCTTCTCGGCCTTTGCCAGCGCGTCCACATCCAGCAGCACATCCCAATGCGGCGCCGCCTTCTGGTATTCGGCGATGGTGGTGCGACGCCAGACGCCTTTGGGATTTTTGGCATCCTGCCAAAAATTATAGGCAAAGCCATGGTCCAGCGCCGCGTAGGGAATGCGGTCGGGCGCATCCAGCACTGACAGCACGCTTTTGTAATTGCTGTCGTAGCGGGGATCGGCTTTCAGCTTGTCCAGCGCCAGCTTGTTCTGTGCCGCCACCCATTCCAGCGGCTTTTTGCCATGCACATCTTCCAGCCAGGCATAGGGGTCTTTTTGTTCCAAGGCGAAGGCTCCGGCAATTCCCATTAGCATCAGGGCAAAGCACATGATGGCGCGCATGACCGATCCCCGAAAACAACAGGCCATGCTCAATAGTTTCCACCCCAAAGTCCATGACAAAACCGTTCGTCGCAGCCTATAAACCCGCCCCATGACCGCTTTCCTGAAAATGCACGGCCTGGGCAATGACTTTGTTGTCTTTGACGCCCGCGACGCTGCCATCAACCTTTCACCGGCGCAGGCCAAAGCCATTGCCGACCGGCGATTGGGCATCGGCTGCGACACGGTGGTAGTGATTGGTCCCGGCGGCGCCGACGCCGATGCCAGCTTGCGCTTTCTCAATGCCGATGGCGGTGAGGTGGAATCCTGC
>JAFAVT010000112.1 GCA_019242275.1 Alphaproteobacteria bacterium | reverse complement strand
CGATGTGGGCCGCCTGCCCGCGCGCCAAGGCGGTGCCGGGGGTGCGCGTCGCCTATACCGACGAACGCGAGGAGCAACATGCGCTGGATGCCGGCGCGCTGGTGCTGGTGGTGCCGACCGTGCGCTCGATCGCGGAAGGGACCAAGGCGCGCGACTGGGCGATGTGGCCGCCCTTGGGCCACCGCAGCAGCGGTGGCGGTCAGGGCTCCAGCAACGCTTTCTGGGGCCAGGTTCCGGGCGGCTATCGCAACACCTTCAACGACAATCTGGTGCTGATCCTGATGATCGAGACGCTGGAGGGCCTCAGGGACTCCGACGAGATTGCCAAGATCAAGGGGGTGACGGCCATCTTCGCGGCCTCGGGTGACCTGGGCAATCACACCGGATACGGCCAGGGCGATCCCGATTATGAGCGTGCCATCAATATCGTGCATGATTCCGCGCTGCGGGCGCATGTGCGGCTGTGCGGACCCTTTGCCTGGGTTGACCGCCCGGACTTCACCTGCTTCCAGGGGCCCGGTGGGGAAGGCAATGTTCCGGCCGGTGGTGCGACCCCGGAATATGCCGCCACGCTTGAAGCCCAGGCCAAGACGGCGCTTGGTCCTTTGTGGAATACACAAGGAAAGCCGGTTGCCGGTCCCTTCACGCCTGGCTGGACGCCGCCGGCGCCCGCCGGTCGTGGTGGCCGGGGCGGCCGTGCCGCAACCGCGCAATAGCGCCGCATTATTCGATAGAGTCCGTCTGCTTTGTGCAAATCCCCACCAGCGAAAGCTGGTGGGGATTTTGCGCGCTGATTCACTGGCGCTATGCGCCCCAGACCAAACCGGAAGAACTGAAAGCGCCGACCGGAAAGATGCTGCGGCTTGATCGTGCCTGTGTCACTCTGCGTTCACAGCCTTGCGGAGGTCTTATGACGGCGCGCCGCTTCTTTCTTGTCCTTTGTCTGTTGGCAACACCGGCACTGGCGGATGATCCGGCTTGGGTGACGGCCACAGCCCTGGTTCGAACTGCCGACGCCGATGTGCAGAAGTCCGGGCTTGCCGGCATCGGCTCTCACATTCCCGAACTCGAAAAAGCGATGTCGGATGGCGCCGCCGATTTTCCCCCCAGCCCAGGCGCCGATGGTAAAGCCATTGTTCTGGTTGATGGCCCGGCCGAGGCGCTGCTCGCCTTGGCGGCGGCTGCAAACAAGCACCAGGACACCGTCGCCCATCCCAGTCCTTATCCGGAAATCGGTTTGCTTCTGGCCCTATACTACAACGAGACAAAGAAACCCGAAGAGGCGTTGCGAGCGCTTGAGGCGACTTTCAAGCTGAAGGCGGTAACCGGCGCCTTTGTTGGTCTGCACGATGCCAGTCTGTTGACCGAACAGGCGGCGTCCTATGACAGCCTCAAACGCTGGAGCGACGCTTTGGCCTCGGCCGATGCGGCGCTCAAGGCCTCGCAAAACGACCGCGACAAGGCTCGCAGCCATCGCAGCCGCGGCTTCAACCTGACGGAGCTGGGACGGCTGGATGATGCGGTGACGGCCTATCAGGAATCCCTGAAGCTGGAGCCGAACAACGCCGTTGCCCAGCGTGAACTGGCTTATATTGCGCGCCTCAAGGCAGGAGGACCCTCCGCGCCGCCGCAAATCTTCTCGCCCGGCGCGGGACCCGCGCCGCCGCAGCCGACGCCGGCGGCACCGACCCCACCGCCGATCTAAGACGCCGCCTTGACCGTGCTGCTTTCGTCCAGCGAATACCCCGCCGAGCGCACGGTGCGGATCGGGTCTTCGGTGCCGTCCACATTCAGCGCCTTGCGCAGCCGCCCGACATGCACATCCACGGTGCGGGCCTCGACATAGACGTCACTGCCCCACACCGCATCCAGCAACTGTTCGCGGGAAAACACCCGGCCGGGATGCTGGATTAGATGCTCCAGCAGCCGGTATTCGGTGGGGCCCAGATGCACGTCCTGCCCGGCACGGCGGACGCGATGAGCCGCGCGGTCCAGCGCAATATCGCCCACCTGCACCACATCCTCGGCCAGGCTGGGGCGGATACGGCGCAGCACGGCGCGCAGCCGCGCCAGAAGCTCGGTCATGGAGAAAGGCTTGGTGAGATAATCGTCGGCGCCGGTGTCCAACCCGCGAATGCGGTCAGACTCCTCACCCCGCGCCGTGAGCATCACGATCGGCACATTGCGGGTTTCCTGGCGGCCACGCAGACGGCGGCAGACTTCGATGCCCGAAAGCTGGGGCAGCATCCAGTCCAGGATCACCAGATCGGGCTGTTCCTCGGCGGCGACCAGCAAGGCTTCCTCGCCGTCGCGCGCTTCCAACACCCGGTAGCCTTCCCGCTCCAGATTGTAGCGCAGCAAGGTGACCAGGGCGCCTTCGTCTTCAGCGACCAGGATGGAGGGCTTTGTCATGCGTGACTCTCATAGGGAACGGAGGT
>JAFAVT010000210.1 GCA_019242275.1 Alphaproteobacteria bacterium | reverse complement strand
CATGCTTGACCAGTTCTTCCGGGGCGCTGGCGCCGGCGGTGAGCCCGACCACCTTCTTGCCTGACACCCATTCCGGTTTCAGTTCGCTGCCGTCATTTATGAGGTAGGAAGGCAGGCCCTCTTCGATACCGATCTCGCGCAGCCGGTTGGAGTTGGAGGAATTGGCCGCCCCCACCACCAGGATGACGTCGGCCAGCTTGGCCAGTTCGCGCACCGCGGTCTGGCGGTTCTGGGTGGCGTAGCAGATGTCGGAGGAATCGGGCCCGACAATGTCGCTGAAGCGCTGCTTCAGCCGGGCAATGATGCCCTTGGTGTCGTCAATCGAAAGCGTGGTCTGGGTGATGTAGGCGACCGGCGTGTCGCTGGGAATGTCCAGCGCGTCCACATCGTCTTCGTCCTGAACCAGGGTCACCGGGGCGCCGACCTGGCCCATGGTGCCTTCGACTTCGGGATGGCCGGCATGGCCGATGAGAATAAGGGTGCGGCCATGGGCGACATAACGCTTGCCCTGGTTGTGCACCTTGGAAACCAGCGGGCAGGTCGCGTCCAGCACGGGCAGGCCGCGATCCTTGGCGGTGTTGACCACCGATTGCGGCACGCCATGGGCGGAGAATACGGTGACGGCGCCTTCGGGCACTTCGTCCAGTTCCTCGACAAAGCGGGCGCCCTTGTTCTTCAGCGTGTCCACGACATGCTTGTTGTGGACGATCTCGTGGCGGACATAGACCGGCTCGCCATACTTATCGAGCGCCTTCTCGACGATATCTATGGCGCGGACGACGCCGGCACAGAAGCCGCGTGGCTGGGCAAGAATGACGCGCATGGAGTGTCCTGACAGCGTTGGCCGGGCGCCTATAACCCAAAGACGGCCGCAATGCAGCATTGTCCTGCATCGCCGCCGCTGCCGCAACCTTTTCCCGTGCCGGGCTGTGACGGAATAGCCGCGTTGCGCGAAGGGCTTAGCCGGGTTCCAGCACGGCACTGGCGAAATCGGTGCTTTTGGGGCAAACCGGCGCCTTTCAAGAACGGGATCGCCGTGACCGTGAACAGCCAGGGGGCCGCCCGGATGGCCCACGCCTACGATGCCGAGGGGCTGAAGGCCGCCATCGCCGAATCGGCCAAGCTGGTGGACGGGGCGCTGGACCGGATGCTGCCCCGGCCCCACGGCCGCCAGGCGCGGGTGCAGGAAGCCATGCGCTATGCCATTGAAGCCGGTGGCAAGCGGCTGCGCCCTTTTCTGGTGCTGCAATCGGCGCGGCTGTTCGGGGTGCCCGATGCCCGGGCCCTGCGCGTCGGGGCCGCGATCGAATGTCTGCACACTTATTCTTTGGTGCATGACGATCTGCCCTGCATGGATGACGACGATCTGCGCCGCGGCCGCCCCACCACCCACATTGCCTTTGACGAGATGACGGCGGTGCTGGCCGGCGATGCCTTGCTGACTATTGCCTTTGAGTTCCTGGCCGGCGCCGACACCCATCCCGATGGCGCGGTGCGGTCGGCGCTGGTGCTGCGTCTGGCCGAGGCGTCCGGCCATGTCGGCATGATCGGCGGCCAGGTAATAGACATGCTGGCCGATGCAAGTTTTGGCGTCGCCGAAGTGATCGAACTGCAGCGCAAGAAGACCGGGCAGTTGTTTGAATTTTCCTGCGAGGCGGGGCCGATGCTGGGCGGGGCCGCCGCCGAGGACCGCAAGCGGCTGCGCGGCTTTGCCGAGGAAATGGGCGTGGTCTTCCAGATTACCGATGATTTGCTGGACGTCACCTCCACCGCCGAAAAAACCGGCAAGGCGGTGGGCAAGGACAAGGAGGCCGGCAAGCAGACGCTTGTGACCCTGCTGGGGATTGAAGGCGCCCGGGACGAAGCGCGCCGGCGGGCCGAGGCGGCGATCGCGGCGCTGGGTCCTCATGCCGGGCGGGCGCCGCATCTGGCGGCGCTGCCCTTCTTTCTTTTGGACCGGGAGGCTTAAGGCCCGGACCGGCAATTCCTGACGATCCATATATCGGGCGGCCGGAATTTCTGCCCAAAGCCGCCATTATTTGGCGATCCTGATATGGCAATTTCGCCCCTTCGTGCGTTACCCCCGAAGAGTTCCGTAATTAAGGTGTCTCCATGACGATCTGCCGGCGCGAAGTCTGTCTTGGCCTTGGCTCTGTTGCCCTGTTGGGCGCGGCCGCCGGTTGGTCGCCTGTCTGGGCGCAAAGCGATCCCGCCGTGGCGCCGGTGCAGGCTTTCTATGACGCGCTGGTGGCGCAGATGAAGAAGGGCGGTCCGGCCAAGGCCCGTTACGACATGCTGAAGCCGGCGGTGGAAAAGGCCTTCGACATTCCCGGCATGACGGCGGTAGCGGTGGGGCCGGGTTTTGCTTCGCTGCCGGCCGCCGACCAGAAGACCCTGACCGACGCCTTTGAGCGCATGACCATCGCCAATTATGTGAAGAATTTCGACAAGTTCGGCGGCGAGAAATTCACCGTCGAGCCGGCCTCGGTGGCCCGGCCGCCTTCCACCGACAAGCTGGTGAAGAGCACGCTGAAGACCGGCAGCGATACCATTCCCTTCAACTACCGCATGCATCAGGTGGGGGCAGAGTGGAAGATCGAGGACATTTATCTGAACGGCAATATCAGCCAGATGGCGCAGCGGCGGTCGGACTTCTCCGCCACCTTTGCCTCCGCCGGCGCTTCGGGCCTGGCCAAGAAGATCAACGCGCTGGCGGATCAGCAGTTGAGCTGAGTTCACGTTCTCTTATTGTCATGGCCCGCCAGAGTTTACACTCCGGCCGCGCGAAGCGCGGACCGGGGTGCGCGGGCCATCCAGAGCAACAAGCGGTGGCGCATGCGGCCCTGGATGGCCCACGTAAAGCATGTCCTCCGGCCACGTGAAGCGCGGACCGGAGGATGGGCCATGACAATAGTGTTTGGCGCGCGGGGACTATTTGCGTTTTGCGCCTTGCCTGCTCAGCAGAAACTGTTGTGAAGGACTGAGCGGCTTGTCGGTCCGGTGCATGCATCCTGGCCAGCAGCAGGGCCGGCGCTGGCCTTCCTTCAACTGCGAAACCACCCTGGCAACATGCTCCTGCCGCTTGACCGGGGATTTTACCGAGATGGTCCAGCAGATCCACTCATTGCGGGCCAGAGGGGTGATGACCTCCCAGGCAGCCAGAGCCCTGGGATCAGCCGCCAGGGTTTTGCGCAAATCCGCCGCCAGCTCATGCGCGACGCCGCCGGAGATCTTCGTGCTCATGGTGATCTTTCGCCGCAAAACTGAAGCGGACAGCATCACGCAGACACCGTCCGAAGCAGCGTCAGGTTAGTTGGAATCTCTCCTGCTCACCATGGGCCTGATCGCTGCTGAGCCGGAGCCATTCCGCAGACGGCACGATGGGTCCCGGCTCTGCGCGATGCTTCGCATCGCTTGGCCGGGATGACAGCCGGCAGGTTTAATGCACCAGCGGCACGTCGTGCTGTTCGCGCTTGGGCGGCGGCGGGCCCAAGAGGGCCGGCGAGAGGAACAGCGTCGTCGCCAAGGTCCAGAACAGCGAAATCATCAAAAGCTCGCCCATGCTGGCGGTGCCGGGATGGGAGGACAGCCAGAGAGCGCCAAAGCCGGTGGCGGTGGTGGCGGCGGAAAAGATCACCGCCCGCGTCAGGCTGGATTGCAGCAGATTCTTGGCGCCCGCCCGCCAGGCGACCACGAAATAGATATTGAAGGCAACGCCGATGCCCAGTAGCAGGGGCAGGGCGATGACATTGGCGAAGTTCAGGCGCTGGCCGATCACTACGCAGGTCGCCAGGGTCAAAAGCCCCGTCAGCACCAGCGGCGCCAGGGTCATCAGCACATCGAACAACCGGCGCAAGGTGATGAAAAGCAGGATGGTGATGACGACAAAGCTCAAGACCCCGGCTTCGATGAAGGCGCCGACAATGGTGTCGCCGGATTCGCGAATGGAAATAGGCGCGCCGGTGGCCCCAGGCGCCACCTTGCGCACCGCATCGGTGAAATGCTTCAGCACCGAAGGATCGTTCCTTGTGTCCTTGGGCGAAACCTGAATGCGGGCCAGCCCATTTTCCGTCACCCAATCGCGGCGCAGTTCGGCCGGCATGTTCTGGGTCGTCACTTTCTGCGCGGTCAGCGAGGTCGCCACTTGCAGCAGCATGGTCTGAAGTCCCGGCACCAGGGCCTCGGTGGCGCGGGCCCGGCCGGCGGTGCCCGCATGGTTTACCGCTTCCAGCGCGGCAGCCAGGCGGCGGGCGTCCTGTGCGGCGGCATCATTGCCTTGTGCCGCCGCGCGCAATTTGCCGGCCGTGGTGGAGAGGGCGGCGGCAATCTCGCTGTCGCCGGGCGCCGGGGCCACCTCGAAGGGCGCGATGGTGGCGCCGATCAGATTGTTGGCATCGGCGATCATCGCCAGCTTTTTGTCCTGGTCTTCCGGCACAAAGCTGGTGAGGGTGATGGTCTGACCCACTTCCGGCACCTTGGCGACTTTGGCAGCCAATGCGTCCGCCGCCGCCAGGGAGGGCTGGGCAATGTCAATGGTGTTGGGCGAAGTGATGGGATTGGCCATCAGGTCGCGCAAGGTGGAAACCGATTCCACTTTGGGGCTGCGCAGATTGATGGGATCGGAATCGAAGCGGACCAGCAGCATCAGGGCAAGGCAGATCACGCCCAGAACGGCGGCGCCCTGCACAAAGCGGCGGCGGTGGCGGAGAATGAATTTGTCGGCCGGGGCGAGCCAGGCAAATCCGACTTCGTCATGCTCGGCTTTCAGCCGCATCAGCTTCAAGAGCGCCGGCAGCAGCGTTACCGACAAGAGGAAGGCCACGATCATCCCGGCGCCCGCCACCTTTCCCAGTTCGGCGACGCCGGTATAGGTGGTGGGAATGAAGGAGAAGAAGCCGGCCGCGGTGGCGGCGGCCGCCAGCGCCAGCGGGGCGCCCAGCGCCTGGCCGGTGCAGGAAAGGGCCTTGTCCAGATTCTTGGTGTGAAAACGCTCATGGCGGTAGCGCACCGCGAACTGGATGCCGAAATCCACGCCCAGCCCCACAAACAGGGCAATGAAGGCGATGGAAATGATGTTGAAGACGCCCACCGCCATCAGGCCGATGGCCATGGTGATGGCGAGCCCCGCCACCAGCGTTACCAGGATGGCGGCGATGATGCGGAAGGATTTGAGCGCCAGCCACAGAACCAGCAGCACGCCCGCCAGCATGGCAATGCCCATCAGGCCGGCGCCTTCGGCCAGGGTGCCGAACTCCTCGTCCGACATCGGCACATCGCCGGTCAGGCGCACCCTGACGCCATGGGCGGGATCAAGGCCCAGTGCGCGCGCGTCGGCACGAATGGCGGCGCTGGCGGCGGCGCCCGGCTCCAGCGCATTGAAATCCAGCACCGGCTTGACGGTAATGAAGCGGCGAATCTCTTCCGGTTTCGGCGGGGCGCCGGTGATCAGCGAACGCCAGGACAGATAGCGGACTTCGCCCCGGGCAGCGGCCTCGAACACCGGCGCCAGTTGCTTCATCGGCGCATCAATATCGGCAAGGCCGGCCTGGCCGCTGCTGACACCGAGCAGCACCGTATCCAGGGCGCCCATCAGGCCACGCAGGCTGGGATCGGAAGCCAGCGGCCCCAGGAATGGCTGGGCCTTGATCAACTGCGCCGTGGTTTCCTGCACCTCTTTTTCGGAAAGAAAGAGCAGGCCATTGCGGCTGAAGAACTCGCCGCCATCGGGGCGGCGCACCGATGTGAGCATCCCCGGATGGGTCTTGAGCTTGTCGCTGAGTTTGGCGGCGGCCGCTTCCGCCAGTTCGGGCGTCTTGCCGTCAATCACCACCAGGATCAGGTTGCTCTGGCCGGGAAAGGCGGCGTCGAACTGGGCCTGGCGCATGCGCCAGCCCACCTTGGCGGTGATGAGCTGCGAGGAATCGGTGTTCATGGCGAAATGCCCCGCGACATACAGGCCGGCCGCGATGCTGATAGCGGCAACCAGCCCAATGGTGAGAAGGGCATGGCGGCAGCACAGGGCAACAAGGCGCTGGATCAGGGACATGGGAAAATAACGCGGCCCGTTCGAAATGGGCCGCCTTTATCGCCGGAAAGGCCGGTTTCTGTCCAGAAATGCGCGGGGCGCCGGTTTAGAAGTCCGGCAGTTCCGCCGTCACCACGGATTTCTGCTCGATCAGCCGCATGCGCCGCTGCAGATAGTCGTTGCGCATGGTGGCGTAGTAATCCACCGAGTTGCGCTCGATATCGCGGTAGGCGTCAATGTTGCGCGACCTTGTGTCAACGGCGCCGACAACATTGCGCATCAGCCCGACATAATTGCGGCCGCTGAAATTGCCAACATAGCGCAGCGGCGAGAAAAAGCCGTCCACATAGGAACCGGCCAGGTCGCGCACCGCGCTGGAGCCGCCAAAGGGGATTACCAGATAGGGTCCGGCCGGCACACCGGCGGTGCCCAGGGTGAGGCCGAAATCGCGGTTGCGTTCCGGCAGTCCCCAGTCGGTGGCGACATCAAAGACCCCGGCAAGGCCGATGGTGGAATTGACGGCAAAACGCGCCAGCGCCTCGCCGGCATAGGTGAGCTCGCCCTGCAGGGCATAATTGGCGGTGGTGACAGGCCCCGAGAGGTTGGCCAGCACGTTGTGAACATGCTCGCGCACGGGGTTGGGGACAGTGTCGGCATAATAGCTGGCGGCGGGCAGGGCGGCGTTGCGATCCAGCCGCTGGTTGAACTCGAAGACGGCGCGATTGACCGGCTCCAGCGGGTCGTAAGGTTCATCGGGCGTGGCGCAACCAGCCAGAGCCGCCGCCAGTGCCAGCGCCGCCAGCAGGCGGCAAGCCTTCAAATCCCGCGCTCTCATATCCCACTATCCCGCCCGCTTTCCGGTCTTAAGCCGGATTGGTTCTTGCGAGCCCCAAAACCTTGAGCAAACTATAGCGAGGCTTTTTTGCCCTGTCCCATGCTCCGGGCACGGATATTTACGATATTGTGCAATTTCCCTGCCGGCTTGGCGGCCCGGCCGCTTTCCCCTATGAGTTCCATCATTAGCCAAAGATGAGACGGCCGTGAGCGACCCGGAACTGCTGCGACTGCGAGAGAGCATAGACAATCTCGATGCGGCGCTGATCCATTTGCTGGCAGAACGATTTAAATGTACGCAAGCGGTCGGACGTTATAAGGCGACGCACAATATGCCGCCGGCCGATCCGGCGCGCGAAGCCGCCCAGATTGCCCGGCTGCGCCGGCTGGCGGCGGACGCCAAGCTGGACCCCGACTTTGCCGAGAAGTTTTTCAATTTCGTGGTGAAGGAAGTGATCCGCCACCATGAAGCGATCCGCACGTCGAAGCCGTGAGGCTGTGGCGCAGCGGCGACAACCGCATCGGCCAGTCGCTTTTGGGGTTGCGCTCTCATCCTTCGACGGGCTCAGGGTGAGGCGAAACCCATTACCTCATGCTGAGCTTGTCGAAGCATGAGGGATGAAGAGTCGGCATTTCGCCAAGACTGGTGCCAAAGGGACAGTCAAATCAGAACGCCAGCGACTTCGCCATCCGCACCCCGGGCAGTTTGCCGATCTTCCAAAGCAAATCTTCGCTCACCCCGCCATCCACTTCCACCAGGCAGACCGCGTTCTGTCCGGGTGCGCTGCGGCCAAGGGTGAAGTTGGCGATATTGACCTGGGCATCACCCAAGAGCGTGCCCAGCCGGCCGATCAGGCCGGGCTTGTCCTCGTTCACCACATAAAGCATGTGCGGCGCGAACTCGGCATCCAGGTCAATGTCCTTGACCTGGATCAGCCGCGGCCGTCCGTCGGAGAAAACCGTGCCGGCAAGGCGGCGGGTGGTTTCATCACCCAGCGAGCCGGTCATGCGCACCACGATCTTTATATAGCCTTCATAAATGCCGCGGGCGTCGCGGCGGGTCTCGCTGACATTGATGCCCCGTTCCTTTGCCACGACCGGCGCATTGACCATGTTCACCCCAGTGAGCATGGGCGCCAGCAGGCCCGCCAGCGCCGCCTGGGTGAGGGCACGGGTATTCAACGCTGAAGGCGTGCCTTCATAAATGATTTCCACCGCCGAAAGCGAAGTGCCGGTGAGCTGGCCGGCAAAGGAGCCCAGCTTTTCCGCCAGCGCGATCCAGGGCCGCACCTTCACCGCCTCGGCGGCGGTGATCGAGGGCAGGTTGAGGGCGTTGGTGACGGCGCCGGTGAGAAGATAATCCGAAATCTGTTCGGCCACCTGCAAGGCAACATTCTCCTGTGCCTCACTGGTGGAGGCGCCCAGATGCGGCGTTGCCACTAGTTTGTCGCTGCCGAAGAGAATGTTTTCTTTCGCCGGCTCGATCTCAAACACATCCAGGGCGGCGCCGGCGACATGGCCATTGTCCAGCGCCGCCTTGAGGGCAAATTCGTCCACCAGGCCGCCGCGGGCGCAATTGATAATGCGCACGCCTTTCTTGGTCTTGGCGATGGCGTCGGCGGAGAGAATGTTTTTGGTCTCCGCCGTCAGGGGCACATGCAGGGTGATGAAGTCGGCCCGGGCCAGTAGGTCATCGAGTTCGACTTTTTCCACCCCCAATTCCACCGCCCGCTCAGGCGACAGATAAGGATCAAAAGCGATGACGCGCATCTTGAGGCCGCGGGCGCGGTCGGCGACGATGGAGCCGATATTGCCGGCCCCGATCAGGCCCAGCACCTTGCCGGTGATCTCCACCCCCATGAAGCGGTTCTTTTCCCATCTGCCGGCCTGGGTTGAGGCATTGGCGGCGGGCAACTCGCGGGCCAGCGCCAGCATCAAGGCAATGGCATGTTCGGCGGTGGTGATGGAATTGCCGAACGGGGTGTTCATCACAATGACGCCGGCCTCAGTGGCGGCGGGAATGTCCACATTGTCCACGCCGATGCCGGCCCGGCCCACCACTTTCAAGTTGGTGGCGGCGGCCAGCACGTCTTTGGTCACCTTGGTGGCGGATCGGATGGCAAGGCCGTCATACTCGCCGATGCATTCCAGCAATTCTTCCTTGGTCATGCCGGGCTTGTTGTCCACCTCGATGCCGCGCTCTTCAAAAATGGCGACGGCGGCGGGCGACAGCTTGTCGGCGATCAGAACCTTGGGCATGGGATTTCTTCCTTAATTGAGGATGCGCCTAATTGAGAATGCGTGAAGTGCGCGGATAAAAGGGCTTGGCGGCCATCAGGGCTTCGGCCATGGCGACTGGGCGGGCGGGATCGACCTGCTGCACATCAAACACCAGGCCGGGCAGTTTCTGCTGCGCCACGGCTTCGATGTCGGCCATCAGCGCGGCCATGTCGGCCGTGGTCTGGATGCCGACCAGCGGCATGGGTGCGCCTTCAGGCGTGATCCGGATCATCCAGGCCATGGTGACGTCGCCGCGTTTGTCGAACAGATCGCTCAACGCATTGGCCAGCGGCAGGGGCAGGTCCAGTTCGGGATAGGCGCTCAGCGGCACATTGCGCGGCACATTGGGATCAAGCAGCCGCGCAACTTCGGCCGCACTCAGTTCGCTGCCATATTCACTGCCCGGATTGATGGTCACCGGGGCGCCACGGGTCAGCTCCAGCAGGGCACGACCCTTCATCGCCAGATATTTGCACTCCTTTTGCGCATAAGCTTGCATGCGCGACAGGGCGGTGAAGACAGGCAGGAAACGCGCGCCATCCTTTTCGCCGGTCACCAGGTTGAATTCGCTGCCGGCGCCGGCGGTGATTACGCCGCCTGTGTCGCCTTGCGCCGTCACGGTGCCCATCACCAGCAGATTGCTATCCAGCAGCAGGCGAGAGAAGTCCTGCGCCAGGGCCGGATATTTGGCCGCCTTGACCAGCGCTTCTTCCAGCGGGTTTTCCGGGATGAACAGGCTCACGGCTTCACCTGAGACCAGGCCCAGTCCAGCCAGGGCGTCAGGGTCTTGAGGTCTTCGGCTTCCACCGTGGCGCCGCACCAAATGCGCAGGCCCGGCGGCGCGGCACGATAGCCGGCGATGTCCAGCGCCACCCCTTCCTTGTCTAACAGGCCGGTCATCTTCTTGATGATGTCCTGCTTGGCATCGTCACCCAGTGTGGTGAAGGACGGATCGGTGATGGAAATGCAGACACTGGTATTGGAACGGATGGCCTTGTCTTCGGCCAGAAACCCGGCCCAGTGGGATTTGGCGACCCAGTCTTCCAGCACCGCGAGATTGGCGTTGGAACGGCCGATCAGGCCCTTCAGCCCGCCGGCATTTTCCGCCCAGGTCAGGGCATCCAGATAATCTTCCACTGCCACCATGGACGGCGTGTTGATGGTTTCGCCTTCGAAAATGCCTTCCACGATCTTGCCGCCCTTGGTCATGCGGAAGATTTTGGGCATGGGCCATGGCGGTGTGTAGCTTTCCAGCCGGGCCACGGCGCGCGGCGATAGGATCAGCATGCCGTGCGCGGCTTCGCCACCCAACACCTTCTGCCAGCTGAAGGTCACCACATCCAGCTTGTCCCAGGGCAGTTCCATGGCGAACGCCGCGCTGGTCGCGTC
>JAFAVT010000181.1 GCA_019242275.1 Alphaproteobacteria bacterium | reverse complement strand
GGCTTATAGCTGACATCTATTAGTGGTCGCGCGGCCGGACGGCAAACCGCTTCCCACTTAGTCTGGCCGACGCTCCCTTGACTTAAAGCGGCGATACAGCACGGTAGCGCTCCATGATCCTGGCCACTCTGCCCTATCCTCAGCTCGACCCGGTGCTTGTGCATCTGGGGCCGCTGGCGCTGCGCTGGTATGCCTTGGCCTATGTCGCAGGCCTGGTACTGGCCTGGTGGGGCATCGTACGGGCTTTGCGGATCAAGCGGCTGTGGGCGCCACCGCCATTCAAAGGGACGCCGCCGATCAGCGAGGACCAGATGGGCGATCTGGCGACCTGGGCAGCGCTGGGCGTGATTGCCGGCGGGCGCCTGGGCTGGGACCTTTTCTATGGAATCATTCTGTGCAGCACGACGTCTGACGCCTCCGGCTTCTGCCGCGACCTGCCCAGCGATTTCCTGGCCCATCCCTGGCGGCTGCTGGCGGAATGGAACGGCTGGGTGCCGCAATTTCAGGGCATGTCGTTTCATGGCGGACTAATTGGTGTGGTGGTTGCGGTCTGGCTTTATTGCCGGCGTCACAAGCTGGCGCTGCTGCCAGTGGCGGACCTGGCCTGCGCCTTTGCCCCCATCGGCCTGTTTTTCGGCCGCATCGCCAATTTTGTGAATGGTGAATTGTGGGGGCGCGTCACTGAAGGTCGGATGGGCATGGTGTTCTGCAGCCGCTATTTCACCGGCCTTTATGGCTCGCCCTGTCCCGGCGGCCTGCTGCCCCGTCATCCCAGCCAGCTTTACGAAGCCGCGCTGGAAGGCATCGTCCTGTTCCTGATCCTGCAGTTGGGGCTGCGCATGTTCCAGTGGCACCGCCGTCCTGGTCTGCTGGCCGCCATCTTCTTCGCCGGTTATGGCGCCTTCCGTTTCGCGGTGGAATTCTTTCGCGAGCCCGATGCGCCATTCCTCGGCGCTCTTACCATGGGTATGGCGCTGTCGCTGCTGACCTGGATTGCGGCTGCGGCGCTGTTCTACACCGCCCTGAAGCCAAAGGCGGCATGACCCTCAAGGAGCGCATCGCCTCCCTGATTGCGGTCCAGGGCCCGATCTCGGTGGCGCAATATATGACCCTCGCGCTGCACGATCCGCAAAGCGGCTACTACGCCACCCGCGATCCTTTGGGAAAAGGCGGCGACTTTATTACCGCGCCGGAGATCAGCCAGATGTTCGGCGAGATGCTGGGGCTGTGGTTGGCCGAGGCGTGGGAGCAACAGGGCCGGCCGCAACGGCCGGTGCTGATGGAGCTAGGACCGGGGCGCGGCACCCTGATGGCCGACATATTGCGGACACTGAAGGCAATGCCGGATTTTCGCAAGCAACTGGACGTGGTGCTGGTGGAAGCCAGCGCACATTTGAAGCGTGTGCAGGAAGAGACGTTAAAAAGCGCGGGTGTGCCGCTGCGCTGGCAGTCGCAGTTTGAAGGCGAAGCCGGGCGGCCGCTGTTTCTGGTGGCCAATGAATTCTTCGATGCCCTGCCGATCCGCCAGTATGTGAAAACGCCGCGCGGCTGGTGCGAGCGCATGGTGATGGCTCAAAACGGCGGGCTGAATTTCGCCTTGGCGCCTTTACCCGCCCCCGCTTCGCTAATCCCCGAAAGCCGCGCCGGAGCACCCGATGGCGGCTTCTATGAAACCGCGCCCGCTGCCATTGCATTGGCGGAAGCCATCTCCCGCCACATCGAAGGCAATGGCGGCGCGGCGCTACTGATTGACTATGGTTATGGGCGCGCCGGCTTTGGCGAAACATTGCAGGCGGTTACAAGCCATGGCTTTGCCGGGGTGCTGACGGAGCCTGGCAAGGCCGATCTTTCCGCCCATGTTGATTTCACCGCCCTAGCTGAGGCGGGACGGCGCGGCGGCGCCGGCGTGCATGGTCCGATTGCGCAAGGCGAACTATTGAAATCGCTCGGAATCGCGGCCCGCGCCGAAGCGCTTGCCACCCGTCATCTCGTTGGAGAACCGGCGTTACAGACCGCGCTGGCGCGGCTCACCGAGGACGAAGCCATGGGCCAACTGTTTAAGGCGCTAGCTTTCCTGCCCAGCGCCGCCATGACGGCCCCGGCATTTGCGGAAGCGGACCATGCGGCGGCTTGAAGCGGCGATCCTGGCTGAACTTCCCGAAATTGCGCATGGCTTTTTCGGTCGCGCCGGCGGCGTTTCCGCGGGACTCTATGCCAGCCTGAACTGTGGTCCGGGTTCAGGGGACAACAAAGCCGCCGTCGCCGAAAACCGCGCCCGCGTCGCGGCCACCTTGGGCGCCACCCGTCTGACCAGCCTGGCCCAGATCCACAGCCCCATTGTCCATGTCGCCGGACCAGATTGGGACGCGTCACGTCACCCGGAAGGCGATGGCTTGGTTACTGCGGTGCCCGGCCTAGCGCTTGGTATCCTCACCGCCGATTGCGCTCCGGTACTGTTAGCCGATGCCCAAGCCGGCGTGATCGGAGCGGCCCATGCCGGCTGGAAAGGTGCCCTTGGCTTAAAGGAAGGAGGCGTGCTGGAAGCCACCATCGCGGCCATGGAAAGCCTGGGGGCACACCGGGCACATATCAGCGCCGCAATCGGCCCCTGCATCAGCCAGCAAAATTATGAAGTGACCTTTGACTTCCGCGACCGTTTCCTGGAACAGGGCGGACTGCGGATGCGCACATTCTTTGTTCCTTCCGGCAAGGAGGGGCATTACCGTTTTGACCTGGAAGGTTATGTCGCCCACCG
>JAFAVT010000118.1 GCA_019242275.1 Alphaproteobacteria bacterium | reverse complement strand
TTCTGGCCGATGAATTCTTCTCCGCCGAGACCATGTCGCGCTTCGAGCTGCCGGTGCTGATGATCCTGGCCAGCCTGGGCATGCTGCTGATGGTGTCAGCTGGCAGCTTCATTGCCCTCTATATGGGACTGGAGCTGCAATCCCTGGCGCTTTATGTGCTGGCGGCTTTCCACCGCGACCATCTGCGCTCCACTGAGGCCGGGCTGAAATACTTCGTTCTGGGTGCCCTGTCCTCCGGCATGATGCTCTACGGCATCTCCCTGATCTATGGCTTCACCGGCACCACCGGCTTTGCCGCCATCGCCCATGTCGTCGCCGGCGGCGCCCCCGCTCTGGGCGTGATCTTCGGCATTGTCTTTCTGATCGCGGGGCTCGCCTTCAAGGTCAGCGCCGTGCCGTTCCATATGTGGACGCCCGATGTCTATGAAGGCGCGCCCACGCCCATTACCGCCTATTTCGCCAGCGCCGCCAAGGTGGCAGCGCTTTGCCTGTTCCTGCGCGCCATCCTGATTCCCTTCCCGAACCTGATCCAGCAATGGCGACAGATCATTGTCTTCATCTCGGTGCTGTCCATGGCGCTGGGCGCCATTGCGGCCATCGGCCAAAGCAATATCAAGCGTCTGATGGCTTATTCCTCTATCGGTCACATGGGTTATGCGCTGTTGGGCTTGGCGTCCGGCACGGCCCTGGGTGTACGGGGCGTGCTGATTTATCTGACCATCTACGTCTTCACCAATTTGGGGGTCTTTGCCGGCATTCAGGCGATGCGCCGGGGTGGGCAGGCAACCGAGACTATCAGTGACTTGGCGGGACTTTCGCGCACCTGTCCCAAGCTGGCGGCGATCTTCGCCATGCTGTTCCTCAGCCTGGCTGGTGTGCCGCCCTTGGCCGGGTTTTTCGCCAAATGGTATGTCTTTGCCGCTGCCATGCAGGTGGGGCTGCTGGTGCCGGCGGTGATCGGCGTCCTCTCCAGCGTCATCGCCTTGGTCTATTATCTGCGCATCCTGAAGATCATGTATTTCGACGAGCCGGCGCCCACTTTCGACTCTGACGCCGGGTTTGGCATCAAGGCGACGCTGGCTTTATCGGCCATTGTGGCGCTGGGCTTTATCGTTGCCGCTTCTCCGGTCATCAACGCCGCCGATGCTGCCGCCAGGGCCATGCTGCCTTGACGGCTTGGCCGCAAGGGTCACGTCTGTTGCGGCTGGACGAGATTGATTCCACCAATAGTGAAGCGCGGCGCCGTGCCGAAGCCGGCGAACGGGGGCCACTCTGGATTATGGCTGCGCGCCAGAGTGCGGGGCGGGGCCGCCGCGGCGCTATCTGGCAGGGGGCGGAAGGCAACCTCATGGCCACGCTGCTGCTGTCGCCGCCGGGGAATTTCGCGCAATTGTCCTTTGCCGCCGCGTTGGCGGTGGCCGATATGGTGCAGCATTTTGCGCCGGCCGCGCGCATCACCCTGAAATGGCCAAACGATGTGCTTGCCGATAATCGGAAACTGGCCGGCATATTGCTGGAATCCGGCTCCGGTTGGCTGGCTATCGGCATCGGCATCAATCTGGCCGCGCATCCGGAAGGCACTGAGTTTCCCGCCACATCCCTGGCCGCTCTGGGTGTCGTGCCGCCCAAGCTGGAAGAAGCCTTGACCCTGCTCGCCGCCCGCTTTGCCCATTGGTATGATCGCTGGATGAGCGAAGGCTTTGAAGCTTTGCGCACCGCCTGGCTGGCGCGGGCACCACAATTGGGCGCACCCATCCGCGCCCGGCTGCCGCATGAGACGCGCCATGGCCTGTTTGCGGGCATTGACGCCGGCGGCGCCCTGCTGCTGCGTGAACCGGCCGGCGTGCGTGCCATCGCGGCCGGCGAGGTGTTCTTCTGATGTTGCTGGCGATTGATGCAGGCAATACCAATATCGTCTTCGCCGTCTATGAGGGCGAGAACAGGCGGGCGCAGTGGCGTGCCGTCACCCAGGTTTCCCGAACCGCCGACGAATATGCCGTGTGGCTTTCGCAGTTGCTGGCGCTGGAAGGACTGACCTTCGCCGATCTCGACGCCGCCATCATCGCCACGGTGGTGCCGGCAGTGCTGTTCGATTTGCGCGATCTGTGCCGCAAATATGTCAAGGTGGAGCCAATGCGGGTGGGCGATCCCGAACTTGATCTGGGCGCGCCGCCGCAAGTGGACCGCCCGGAATCCATCGGTGCCGACCGGCTTTGCAATACCGTGGCAGCGCATGCCAGCTACAAGGGTGCCGTCATCGTGGTGGATTTCGGCACGGCCACCAATTTCGACATTGTTTCCGAAAATGGCGCCTTCTGCGGCAGCGTCATCGCTCCCGGCGCCAATCTTTCCATCGAGGCGCTGCATCAGGCCGCGGCGCTTTTGCCCCGCGTCGCCATTGCCCGCGCCCAGAAAGTGATCGGCAAGGATACCGTCAGTTCCATGCAGTCGGGCGTCTATTGGGGCTATGTCGGGCTGATCGGTGGTCTGATCGAACGCATCAAGGCGGAATATGGGACGCCAATGACGGTGGTGGCGACGGGCGGGCTCTCGCATCTGTTCCGCCCCGACCTTCCGATGATTGACCATGTTGATCCTGATCTCACCATGCGCGGACTGATGCTGATCCATGCCCGCAATGCCAAGCGATAGATGAAGAACGGGGACGAGCTGGTCTTCCTGCCGCTGGGCGGTTCCGGCGAGATCGGCATGAATTTCAACGTCTATGGCTATGGGCCGGAAGATGACCGCAAATGGATCATCGTTGATTGCGGCGTGATGTTCGGGCGCGAGACTTCCACGCCCGGCGTGGATGTCATCATGCCCGATATCAGCTACCTGGCAGAGCGGCGCGAGGATGTGCTGGGTATTGTCGCCACCCACGCGCATGAGGATCATATCGGCGCCATTGCGCCGCTCTGGCCGATGCTGCGCTGCCCCGTCTATGCCACGCCCTTCACCGCCCGCATTGTCGAAGGCAAGCTGGAAGAAGCCGGCCTTCTGGGCAAGGTCAAGTTGAAGGAGGTCAAGGTCGGGGGCCAGCTCAAGCTGGGGCCCTTCACGCTGGATTTCATCTCCATCACTCATTCCATACTCGAACCCAACCTTCTGGCGATCCGCACACCCTTGGGCGTCGTCGCCCATACGGGAGACTGGAAACTGGATTCCGACCCGCTGCTGGGGGAAAAAACTGACGAAGCCGCCATCAAGAGGCTGGGCGATGAAGGCGTGTTGGCCGTGGTGTGCGATTCCACGAACGCGCTCAATCCCGGCGCTTCCGGTTCCGAAAAGGGCGTACGCGACAACCTGATCGAGCTGGTCGGCACGCTGAAGGGAAGGGTGGCCGTCGCCGCCTTTGCTTCCAATGTGGCGCGGCTGGACAGCGCCGCCCGCGCCGCCAAGGCCAATGGCCGGCGCCTTTGCCTGGTGGGGCGCTCGATGCACAAGATGGTGGATGCGGCCCGCGACACCGGCTATCTGCGCGACCTGCCGCCCATCGCCAGCGCGGAAGACGCGGCCGAACTGCCGCCGCACAAGGTGCTTTATCTTGTCACCGGCAGCCAGGGCGAGCCGCGCGCCGCGCTGGCCCGCATCGCCGAGGACAACCACCCCGGCGTTTTCCTGGAAAGCGGCGACACGGTGATTTTTTCCTCGCGCATCATTCCGGGCAATGAGATCGGCATCTTTGCCCTGATGAACAAGCTGGCGGGACGGGGCATCGAAGTGATCACCGCCGACGGCCATGACGTTCATGTCTCGGGCCACCCCGCCCAGGACGAACTGCGCCAGATGTACCAGTGGCTCAGGCCCCAGATCGCCATCCCGGTACATGGCGAGATGCGTCACATGACCGAACATGCACGGTTGGCCAAGTCGTTGCAGGTGAAGCAGGCCATCGTGCCGCAGAACGGCCAGATGTTCCGCCTGGCGCCTGGGAAGGCCGAACTGATTGATGAAGTGCCCTCCGGCCAGATCCATCTTGATGGCCGGGTGCTGGTGTCGGAAGGCGCAGGCCTTGCCAAGGCGCGGCGTGGGCTGGGCTTTGCCGGCATCATCGCCATTACATTGGTATTGGACGGCAAGGGCCGCAGCATGGCGCCGGCGGCCATTGTCACCGAAGGCATTCCCGAACCGGTGGCAGGGGCGATCCGCACCACGGTGGAAGACCACATCGCCCGCGCCGGCAAGCGCAGCGACCCAGACGAACTGGCCGAAACGGTGCGGCGGGCGGCGCGGCGAGCAGCGAGCGAGGCTTGGGGTAAGAAGCCGATCACCCGCGTCACGGTCGTGGAAGTGTGATGGACAAGGCGCTTCCCGGTATTGTTCACCCCGTCGTGCTGCTCAGCGCCTTTGCGGTGCTGTGGTTTCTTTGCCTGTTCTGCATCTTTCCCATCGGGCTGGGCGCGGTTGATCCCGAAACCGGGGCACCATTGAAGCCGAAGATCGGGATGAAGATGCTGTGTGCCACCATCATGGCGGCCCTGCTGTGGCTGGGCTTCTATCTGGCGATCCGCGCCGGCTGGATTGATCTTTAGAAAAGAAAAAGGCTGGAGCGAACTCCAGCCTCTAACCTGTTTTGGGCCGCCTTTTGGCTTTTTGCCCCGAGCTGTTGTCTGTCCCCGAACTTGGCCGCTTGCGCGTTTCTTTGCCTTCTTTTTATGGGTTGGGTTGATACTGGGTCGGACGAGCAGAGTCACGCAATATTTGGCGATGTTGCGGCGCGACAAAGGCAAGGAAATTACGTGAAGGGCAAGTTTGTAATCGGCTGCGTTGTGGCTTCCTGCATGGCGGCAAACCCCGGCTTTGCCGCGGATTCCCTGCTTTCCAGTGGTCCGCCCGGGCCTTGCGCGGCCGCCATGGAGGGGCCGGATTACGTCGCCGGCGTTGATGCCGCAGGCCGGCCGGTGCCGCGCGCCGACCTGGGCGCCGAGCATGTTTCCCTGCCGGATCAGGTTTTTGTGCCTTTGCCGGCGCGGCGGCCGAATCGGGGCAGCCGCGGCGGCCGGGCCGGGATGCAGGCCGCAAACGGGCCTTATGCTGCGATAGACGGGCGGCGGCTGGACCCGCTGATTAATCCCGACGCTTGCCCCGGGCCAACGCCATCGTCCAAGGCGCCGCCCCGGCAGCGTTAACCGCAAATCGCCTCGCCCAATCCACAGCCTGCCCGCCGCTGGTAAATTGGCTTCATGCGGACGCTGCTGCTCGCTTTGATGTTTGTCGCCGCCCTGGGCGGCGGCGCCAACGCCGCGCCCTGGCGCATCGTCAAGGATCATTGGGAGGCCGCGGACGAGCGCGGCTTCGGCGCCTTTGTCACGGCGCTGGGCCAGTCGGGCTGCAATTCGGCGCAAAGCTGTCTGCGCTCGGCGGCCAATCCCTGGCGGGGCAGCGACGGCAATTTCATGGACATTGATGCCGACTGCGCCAAGTTTCCCTATCTGCTGCGTGCCTATTACGCCTGGAAGAACGGCCTGCCTTTCGCTTACGCCGATGGGGTGCGCGGCGAGCGTTTCTCCAAAGGCGGCAACCGCGTCGTCAGCCGGGCGGAGATCATTGACCATGGCGGCGGCATTGATGCCAAGCGCGCAATCCTGACCATGATGGACAATGTCTTTTCCGGCACCTATCGCATTGACGCCGGCTCGGCCGACGGCCTGCCGTCGGATTTCTATTCGCCGGCCTTGGCTCCCGGCAGCATCCGCCCCGGCACGGTGATCTATGATCCCAACGGCCATGTCGGCATTGTCTGGCAGGTGGATGGGGCGGGGCGCATCTTTTACATGGATGCCCATCCTGATTTCACCGTCAGCCGCAGCGTTTATGGCGCCCAGTTCGGGCAAAGCCCGATGGCGCTGGGCGGTGGTCTGAAAAACTGGCGCCCGCTGCGTCTGGAAGGGGCGCGCTGGAGCGGCGGCAGCTTTGTCGGCGGGCATGTGGTGGTGGCGCGGCAGCGTGAGATCGGTGATTTCTCGCTGGTTCAATATGCCGGCACCGACGGGCAGGGGCATTTTGCCTATAACGGCGTTGCGCTGGGCTTTTATGAATATGTCCGCGCCGCGGTTTCGGGCGGGCGCACCGATTACAATCCGGTCTATGAACTGCAAACCACCATGCGCACGCTGTGCAACGACCTGACCGACCGGGCCCAGGCGGTGCAACAGGCGGTGGCCAACGGCATTGCCGCCAAGCCGCATCCGGCGCGGCTGCCGGCGAACATCTATTCCTCGGATGATGGCGAGTGGGAGGCCTATGCCACGCCGGCGCGCGATGCGCGGCTCAGGGCCGCGTTCGTGCAATTCCGCAAGGATCTTGGCCGCATGATCGGGCTGTGGCTGGCCCGCGATCCCCGCATTGTCTATGACGGCCAGTTTTTGAAAGACGATCTGCTGCGTGCCTATGACGCCCAGAGCGAGGCTTGCCGCATCACGTTTCTCACCAGTGACAAGCGGCCGGTGGTGATGAATTTCGAAGGCATGGCGCGGCATCTGCTGGCGATGTCGTTCGACCCTTATGTGTGCGAGGCGCTGCGCTGGGGCGACACCCGCCCCGAAAGCTGCGCCGATGGCGAGGCCAAGCGCCGCTGGCATGACAGCGAGGGGCCGATGCGGGCCGAGATCGGCCGCGATGAAGGGGGCACAGGGCAGGCGATCACCGCCGCTGATGTGGACATCAGCGGCCTGATCGCCGCCATGCCGGCGCGGGCGCCGTTTGTGCAGCGCTATCCGGGGTAGGGGTCGGCCCTCACCCTTCGACAAGCTCAGGGTGAGGATTGGGAAACGGCTTTTTTCCAGGGATTCCCTGGGTCGTTGTTTTGCATTTTTTTCACCCACGGGAAAGCCAGGGCGACCTGGTACACCCAAGCATGACGCTCAAGGCAATAAGAAAAGCGTCCCGGAATTCGGTTCCTCCCCTGCGAAGCGGGGGGGAGGCGCGACCGCGCGCAGCGCGGGCGAAATGGCCCGGTGGACCATTTCGAGCGCCGAACGCCGCGAGCCTAAAGCGAGCGGCCGGGCGGGGACCCGCAGGAGGGGCGAAAGCCGCGTCCCGGCGAACACACCTACTCTACAGCTTCCTCACAACAGACGCTTCAGAGGACGTAAAGCCAGTACATGAGGACGCTACGCCGGATTTATTGCTGGATGACGCAGCGCGGGAGGCATGGCTTAATGCACCTTGGGAGATTGCGCGCGAATTGCAGAAGCCCCCGCCGCCCCGGCGCTCTGAAGATCGTTGCCACTGATACAAAGCAGGATACTGGCTAATGTGTTGGCAATTCATCGCCGCGTAATTTGGCACGCGTGTTGCCGAAACTTGGATTGTACTCACGCGCCTTGTCTAAAGACACAAGAGGTATCCTAAATACACGGGAATGGCCTTTTCCGAATGCATCATTGACTTTCACTTTAATCTTCACTTGGCCGTTGCGGGGCGAAGGAAAGTTACCGCCCGTATCATCGCCAGTCTCATAATAAATAACGCCGTTAGTTGACATGCCTGGCTCCAAATAGGTGTGACCACCAATGTCCGTCATGGAGTTCTTTTGGGTGAGGAAAGGAAAGACTTTTATTTGGTCACCGATATAGGCGTGAAAGTCACTTAGCGCGACAGCCTGCTTCCTAAGCCAGCACCAGCCAATGGAATACCGCAACCAAAGTTTAGAAAACGGCAAAAGGTGCCAGTGATACCCGATTGAAATATCTTCCACGCTTGAGGGGGCTGAGCCGACATTAGTGATGTGCAAATATAACGCTATCGCGGTTCTCTGAACGCGGTCATCGCCCAAAGTCTTCCCAGTCCAATAGGTGCAGCTAAATGTCGGACCGTCAAAAAGCTCTATTTTGAACTTTGGCTTCCTACGCAACGCTGCAAAAATGCCGCTCACCCAGCCGAGCAATAATGTAGTTATGAAAATGCCGACGCTCAGAACACCTTCATTTTCATTCATCCACTTCATCGCATAGAGCGGATTAAATCCGGGTGCCAATCTGAACGCTCCGTTATGTAAGCCATCTGGTGTGAAGACGCGGCGCTCCGTTGAGCCGCGTTTCTCAGATAGTGAGATAGTCGGCCTAAAAATGCTGCAAAAATCTGAGCGACCATAGCGCGATCTTCCCGGCTGCGTTTCCCCCAGTGGCCCTTCTCGCGCACGCCTGCGCACGGTAACGGCACGCCCACGCCACCTGCGCACGCGCGGTTGCCGCAAAACTTCCTCGTTACTGAGTTCGACTAGCCCTATTCACCGGACGGCTTCGGAACAGATTCAAAGCATGGTGCGCGAAGTCCGGGAAGCGCCTTTACTTATTTGGACAGGCTCACGGCACTATCGCAAACGCTCTGGCCGGAAAGCCCAGGCCGTTCTTCACCTTGGGCCAGGTGACCACAATCAGTGCGCCCTTGGCCGGCACCTGGTCCAGATTGTCCATCACCTCGATCTGCCAATGGCCGTGGGAGAGGAGATAAGTCTCCGCCGCCATCTTTTCGCTGGTGTCGGTATCCATCGCCTCGTGGCCGGTGGCGATCACGCCGCGTTGCTCATAAAGAAACTTGATGGTGTCCAGCGACCAGGCCGGGAAGGGGCTGCGCTTGAAACGGGCGGGGTTGTCGGAAAAGTCCTTGGCCATGTCGGTGCGCAGGGCGACAAAGGCGCCGGCGGGCACGCGGCCGTTCCTGGCTTCCCAGGCCGCAAGGTTGGCCGGTGAAAAAGCGTGGGCAGGTTCGCGCTTCAGATAGGGCGTGTCGTCCAGCACAATCAGGGGCAGGATCATCTGCTTGAGCGGTATCTGATCCATGGTTTTGCCGCCGGCCGAGAAATGCGCCGGCGGATCAACATGGGTGCCGTACTGGCCCACCAGCTCGTACCAGGTGGTGTGAAAACCATCCTTGGCGATGGTGTAGGGGCGGCCGGTTTTGGGATCGGCCATCGGGGCCATTTTCGCCGGACCGAAGCCGGACCAGACCGGCGTGGTGGCATCAAAGGCGTGGGTCAGGTCCACAAAGCGCTTGCCGGCCAGGATTTTGTAGGCGGTGTCGAGGTCGGAGGCGGCAAGGGCGGGGGTGGCCAGCAGCAGGGCGGCGGCAAGGAGGGGGAATTTCGTCATTTTGGGCCTCGTTGGCTCGTTGTTTGGATTGAAATAATCTCACCATGGGCGGGCTTGACCCGCCCATCCAACTTTTTTCTACCAGCGGAAAGTTGGATGGCCGGCTCGGAGGCCGGCCATGGTGAGTAAAAGGGGATTTCCCCAGCCACAAAGAATGGCGGGGCGGGGGAAGCGGTGCTAAAAGCAGGCGAACCGCCCGTGCAAGGGCGGACCATGATCCTTTTGGGGGAGTGCCTATGATCCTGAAGTCCCGTCTTGCCCTTTTTGCCGCCGCCGCGGCGCTGATGCTTGCCGCGCCGGTCTCGGCCCAGTTTCTGGGCAAGAGTTCCGAAGACCAGATGCCCGATGGCGGCCGCCTGGACGGCCAGATCTGGTCGGCCAAGCCCACCACCCTGGCGCCCTATGTGGCGCCCAACCGGCCGGTGTGGCGCATCAGCGAAATCCTGGCCTCGCATCGCGGCCAGACCGACTGGGTGCAGCCCATCGTGCGCAACAAGGACCAGGACGCCGATTACAAATCCATCGGCCCGGGCAAGAAGACCAAGGCGATGTTCTATTCCGACAATCGCGTCGTCTTCTTCGTCTATGACGGGTCGCTGCGCTTCTCGATTGACAATGTGGACGTGCAGCCCTTCGTTGCCACCAAGGGCTTCATGGTCAATGTGCCCTTCCGCCATGTCTTCACCATCGAGAATGTCGGCACTACCCCGGCGGTCTATTTCGAAGT
>JAFAVT010000035.1 GCA_019242275.1 Alphaproteobacteria bacterium | reverse complement strand
TCATCGCCTTTCATGGCGAAGGCCGTAACGGCGACCACGGGAATCGCCCTCAGCGAATTGTCCTCTTTCAACCACTTGGTGACTTCAAGACCCGAAACTTCCGGCAACTGAATGTCCATCAGGATCAGGTCAGGATGGTGTTCCCGTGCGATATCCAGCGCCTCCATGCCATCCTTGGTCTGGAGAATGTTGTAGCCATGGGCGTCGAGCAGATCATGGAAGAGCTTCATGTTGAGCTCATTGTCCTCGACGATAAGGACGGTCTTGGTTTTGGCGTCCATGACTTGACTCTCCGGCGTCGGCCAACGCCCAATTCTGCCCGGGCCCGATAGGGGCTTTGGCTGCCTTGCCAGTATGCCGATAAGGTCTTAACGCTCCCTTGATGCTGAACGCCCGAAAACCCAGCCAAAGTGCGGAAATTCTGGCCTTGGAGGCTCTTGGCTGGCTGGCCGGGAACGAGGCCGGGCTGGCGCGGTTTTTGGCCGCCACCGGTAGCGATATTGACACCATCCGGAAAGGGGCGGGCGGGATGGATATCGCCCGGGCCGTGTTAGATTTTTTACTGGAGAATGAAGATCTTCTGCTCGCTTTCTGCGAAATCGCATCAACCCTGCCGCACGCGGTTCAGGCCGCTCGCCGTCAGTTGGATGGCGCTTGATGCGGCTGGGGATAGATTTGGGCGGCAGCAAGATCGAGATCGCCGCGCTTGAGGGCGGGCGGGAGGTACTGCGCCGTCGCCTGCCCACGCCACGGACCTATGATGAGACCATCGCCGCCATTGCCTACATGGTGGCGGAATGCGGTATCGGAGGCCCGATCGGCATTGGCATTCCCGGCACCGAGACGCTGGATGGGTTGGTAAAAAATGCCAACTCCACCTGGCTGATTGGCCGTCCCTTCCGAGCGGACCTGGAAACGGCGTTGGGGCGACCTGTGCGGTTGGCCAATGACGCCAACTGCTTTGCTCTGTCGGAGGCCGCAGACGGGGCCGGTGCGGGCGCCCGCGTTGTTTTCGGTGTCATCGCTGGCACCGGAATCGGTGGCGGCGTGGTGGTAGACGGCAAGATAATTGGCGGCGCCCATGGCGTCGGCGGCGAATGGGGCCACATCCCCCTCCCCGCCCCTTCCGTCGGGGAATTGCGCGATGCCCGGCACTGCTACTGCGGCAAGCGCGGCTGCCTCGAGGTATGGTGCTCGGGGCCCGGCCTGGAGGCAGAGTTCGCGCGGATGACAGGACGCATGGCGACGGCAAAAGAAATCGCCGCTTCCGACCGAAGCGATGAACGCGCCGTAATAGCAATCCACGCCGATCGTCTCGCGCGCGGGTTGGCCAACATCTGCAATATTCTGGACCCCGATGTCATAGTGCTAGGCGGCGGACTGTCCAACATGGCACACTTGTACGAGGTGCTGCCGCCGCTGGTCGAGAAATATGGCTTCACGCTGGGTGGACAACCCAGGATCGTGAAGAACAAGCACGGGGACTCCAGCGGCGTGCGGGGTGCGGCGTGGTTGTGGCCTGAAACATGAGCGTAGGGGACTGGCCCGCCTTCTGCCGCGACTGTCTTGCTGATGCACGCCCCGATCTGCCCTGCCTCAACTGCGGTAGCACCCGCATTCTGGCTCATCCCGAACTAAACGAGCTAGCGATCGCGCACTTGGATTGCGACGCCTTTTATGCCGCCATCGAAAAGCGCGACGATGCCTCACTCAACGATAAACCCCTGATCGTGGGCGGCGAGACCCGCGGCGTGGTTGCCACCGCCTGTTATATTGCGCGGCAATATGGCGTGCGCTCCGCCATGCCGATGTTCCAGGCCAAACGCTTGTGCCCACAGGCCGTGATCCTAAGGCCACGCCATGCCTATTATTCAGAGGTAGCGCGGCAGATAAGAGCCAAGATGGCGGCGCTGACACCATTGGTGGAGCCTCTGTCGCTGGACGAGGCCTATCTCGATCTTTCCGGCACCACATTGATCCATGGCATGAGTCCGGCCCGCACCATGGCAAAGCTAGCGGGAGAAATCGTCCGCGAGATCGGCATTACAGTTTCTATCGGCCTGTCGGGCAATAAATTCCTTGCCAAACTGGCCAGCGAGCTGGACAAGCCGCGCGGCTTTGCCGTCATCGGCATGAAGGAGGCGCTCAGTTTTCTGCGCGATAAGCCGGTGGGCATTATCCGCGGCGCCGGCAAGGTGCTT
>JAFAVT010000283.1 GCA_019242275.1 Alphaproteobacteria bacterium | reverse complement strand
GCGCTGAGCAGACGGGCCCTCGCCGACCTTGCCGCCTGGCTGGGGACGCGCCAAGCTGCGGAGTAGTTTCGGCGGAACAGTAGCTGAGTTCCGCACGTTCTCGAAAGCATGATGGAAACACACACCATGGATATTCCTCTCGAACTTTCCTTCCACAATCTGGAGCCGTCGGACACGCTCAAAAGCGCCGTGCAGGAGCATGTCGACCGCCTGGAGCAGTTCCACGACCACATCATCGGTTGCCGCGTCTCGATCGAGATGCCGCACAAGAGCCAGAAGGCGCGCGGCAATCAGCCCGATGTGCACATCGTCATCCGGGTGCCAGGCAAGGAGATCGTGGTCAGCAAGGAACTGGCCCATGCCGGCCACAAGAAGAGCGCCACCGACGCCTATGCTGTGCTGGACAATGCCTTTGCCGTAGCGGCCAGTCGTCTCAAGGATTTTCGCCACATCAGTCATGGCGAAGTCAAATACAAGAGCGGCGAACCGCGCGGCGCCCCGGAGCGAAATCAAGCCTTTCGGGGAAGTTCAAGTTGATTGGGACTCTTGGCGCAGATTTCGCGACAATTGAAATAAGCGGCGAAAGTGGTATCAGCTAAAGCCGCTTCTTCATTGTCGCACTCAGCAGCGCCATCTGCCGGCGATGAATAGAAACATCGCGCATCTGGCTGAGACGGCGCAGATAAACCGGCACCAGGGCCGCCGGCAGCATCGCCGCCAGCGCGGCCCGTGGCCGCGCCCCTCGTCGCGCCGCCAGAAAATGATCGCGGGCTCGCAAGGCGGTCTGGCGCACGGCGGACGCGATGCGAGGATCATCCTTCAACAGGAAAAACTCTTCCGGCGTCAGATGCAGCGCCGCCAACAGATCGAGCGGCAGGTAAAGCTTGTGCCGGTTGTTATGGAAAGGCAGGGACCGCAGCAAACCTGTCAAGCCATAGGCCAGGGCCGCCGGTCGCGCCAGGTCAGGATCTCCGCCCAAAATGGTGGCGGCCGCCCGCATCAAGGCCCCGCCCGTAGCGTCCACATAGGCTTCGAGGGCCGCGAAGTCAGCGAACCGCTCGGCATTGGCGTCAAAGACGCGGGCGGCGATGATGCCTTCCACACTGGTCGGCTCGACCGCGTGTGCCGCGAACAATGAAGCCAGCCCCCGCGCCACATCATGATTGCGGGGCGCACCATGCGCCGCCTGCGCCACCGTTTCGCGCCACCATTCCAGGCGGATCGCACCCAGCATCGGCTCGCGCACGGTTTCGGCAATGCGGGCGACTTCATGGTTGAAGGCATAGAGCGCAAAAAGATGGGGCCGCAGAGGCGCCGGTGCAAACAGGGTGGAGAAATAGCGGTCAGGATCGGCGGCACGCACCGATTGGGCAAGGCGGCGGGCAAGATCGGCGTCCACAAGAGTCCCAACGAAAAAGAACGCCCGGCGTGCCATCCGTAGCTGCGTGCGCCCGGAAACAGCCCTCCTTCGCACTAACGAGCTTCGGAGGGCATCCTCCGCTGCTGCGCAGCGAAGGATGGATTGTTCCGGCGGCCCCTCAGCTTAGCATCAGCAGCTAGCTGGTATGCATCGCTCCCACCATGCAAAACAGCATGGGGATGGAGGCCATGGTGTTGAAGCGTGAGGCGATCATGGCCGTCTTGCCGGCAGCCGCCTTGGCTTCGGCAGACAGCCCTTCGCCTTTGCCGCCGATGTTCAGCACTTTCTGCTGGTTCGGCCAGATAATGAACCAGACATTGAATCCCATGATCAGGCCCAGATACATGCCGAGGCCGATCAGCGACGCCGCCTTGTTGGGCTCGCCCAGAAGGCCCAGGGTGAAGGCATCACCCAGCGTATAAGCCGCGCTTTGCGAGGCAAGGCCAATGCCAAGGACGATTGTCACCAGGGCCGCCCAGCGGAAATAGAACAGGGCGGCGGGGGCGATATAGCCGGTGACGCCGCCTTTCAGTTCGGCCGGGACCTTGGGCATGGTCGGCACCTGCACAAAGTTGAAGTACCAGAGCAGGCCAATCCACATCACGCCGGCGGCGACATGCAGCCAGCGGGTCACAAAAGCCCAGAAATTCGTGTCTATGGTGCCATGCAGGCAGCCGACATAGATCGCCGCCACACCGGCGGCGAGCACAAAGCCCGCGATCACCACATTGCGCAGATTGCCGAAGAACGCGGCCATGGGTCCCTCCCCCGAAAGATTCGCGGGCGGAACTCTATCCCAGGCCGGCCTGAACCGTAAGCGGACTTAGACGGTAAGAGTTCTGGGCCGGGCGATATTCAGCCAGGTAATCACAATCAGCCGCGTTACCACCACCGAGGTAAAGAAGGAGGTGATGATGCCCAGGAACAGGGCGACAGCGAAGCCCTTGACCGGGCCCTGGGCAAGTTCGAACAGGGTCAGGGCAGCGATCAGATGGGTGGCGTTGGCATCAAAGATGGTGGCCATGGCCCGTTTGAAGCCGGCATCAATGGCTCCCAGCATGCCGCGGCCGTTACGCTGTTCTTCGCGGATGCGCTCGAAGATTAGTACGTTGGCATCCACGGCCATGCCGAGCGTAAGCACAATGCCGGCGATGCCCGGCAGGGTGAGGGTGGCGAGGGGCGTCAACGCCGCCAGCAGCAGGATCAGGTTCAGGGTCAGCGCCAGATCGGCAAAGATGCCGAACAGGCCGTAGCGCAGCACCATGAACAGCGCCACCAATGCCAAGCCCGCCACGGCGGAAACCTTGCCGGCCTTGATCGAATCGGCGCCCAGTTCGGCCCCGACCGTACGTTCCTCAATGATATTGAGGGGCGCCGGCAGCGCGCCGGAGCGCATCAGCAGGGCAATGTTGTTGGCATATTCGGCGGAAAAGCTGCCGGTGATCTGGGCCGAACCACCCAGAATCGGCTCATTGATATTGGCGACCTGGATGATCTGCTTGTCGAGTACGGTGGCAAAAGGCTTGCCGACATTGGCCTTGGTGGTGTCACCAAACTGGCGGGCGCCAATACTGTCGAAACGTAACTGGATCGCAGGCGAACCGGTGCGGGAATCAAAACCGGCACTGGCATCCACCAAGCGCTCACCGGAAACCATGATGCGCCGATGAAGAATATAGGTCTGCTGCGGCGCGCCTTTCGGAGCAGTCTGGTTCATCATCGGCAAAATCTCGTCGCCGATTGGCGGCGTTTTTGCATTCTGGTCCGCGTTCATATCAACCAGTTGGAACGTCATCTTGGCGGTCTTGCCCAGAATCTCCTTGAGGCGGGCCGGATCGGAAAGACCGGGTACTTCGACCGCAATGCGGTCGGGCTGTTGCACAGTGATGGAAGGCTCGCGCGTACCCAGTTCATCAATGCGCCGGCGCACGACATTGACCGACTGTTCCAGAATCTGCTGCCGGGTCTGTTCGGCATAAGCGGGGGTCTGCTTTAGTACCAGGGTGCCGCCGCCAGGTTCGGTCAGCGCATATTGCCGATTGCTCCCTGTGAAGGAGGCGCTCATCACCGGGTTGAGATTCTGCACCAAGCTTTTGGCTTCGGCATAGCGGCCGCTGTCTGTCACCGTCAGACGCACCGTGTCGCCCTTGGCCTCGGTATCCCGGAAGGAGATGCCGGCCTTGCGCAGCGCAGCGGTCATGTCGCTGAGCAGGCCTTCCGCCTTTTCCTTCTGCACCGCCGGAAGATCCACTTCCAGCATCAGGTAGGAGCCGCCTTGCAGATCAAGGCCGTAATTCACTGCCTGGTGCGGCAGCCAGGACGGCAAGCGGGCCCGCAGC
>JAFAVT010000004.1 GCA_019242275.1 Alphaproteobacteria bacterium | reverse complement strand
GAACAGGAAGGCAAAGGTGACCACCAGCCAGAAGATCTGGCTCGGAAAGGTGGTCCCGTCGAACGGCGGAAAGCCGCCCTGCTGGGGGGCTTCCGTCGTGGCCTGGGTGGCGGCTGTCTCGGCCATCGGCTCTTACGTGAACAGGATGATCAGGGCGATCACCAGGCCGAACAGGCCGGTCGCTTCGCAAAGCGCGAAGCCCAGCAGCAGGTTGGTGGTCTGGGTGGCGGCAGCGCCCGGATTGCGCAGCGCGCCCGAGAGGTAGGAGCCGAACACATTGCCGATGCCGATACCGGCGCCGACCAGGGCGATACAGGCGATACCCGCACCGATCATTTTCGCAGCTTGCAGATCCATAGGTCTAATCCCTTCGTGGTTTTCAGTGTGTCTGGTTAGTGGTGGTCGTGAAGATGAAGCGCTTCGTTCAGATAGATGCAGGTCAGGATCGCGAAGACATAGGCCTGCAGGAACGCGACCAGCAGTTCCAGCAGCATGATCGCGACGATCAGCAGCATCGGGGCGATGGCGACGGCCGTGAGGATGCCGCCGGCGAAACCCAGCGAGACCACGAAGCCGGCGAACACCGCCAGCAGGGTGTGGCCCGCCAGCATGTTGGCGAAAAGACGGACGGAAAGGCTGATGGGGCGGGTGAGGAAGGAGATCACCTCGATCGGCACCAGCAGGAATAGCAGCGGCAGGGGCGCGTGTGGCACGAACAGCTTGAGAAAGCCGATGCCGTGCTTGGCAAAACCGACCACGATGACAGTGAAGATCACTGTGCAGGCCAGCGCCAGCGTTACCGCGATCTGACTGGTGACGGTAAAGCTGCCCGGCACCATGCCGAAGAAATTGCTGCACAGCACGAAGATGAACAGTGTGAAGACGAAGGGGAAAAATTTCAGCCCGTCCTCACCCGTTGCCGAATGGATCATGTTGCCGACGAATTCATAGGACAGTTCGGCCATGGACTGGATGCGGCTTGGCACCAGCGCGCCCGGTTTGACCGCAAAGGTAAGAAATACCGCGGAGACCAGCGTCACGATGATCATCAGCAGCGCCTGGTTGGTGAAATAGATGGGGTGGCCGCCGATCTGAAAGAGCGGAGCCGCGATGAGCGGTTTGACGATAAACTGCTCCATCGGGTTCATGCGGCGTTCTACTCCTTGTCTGTTCGCCCGGCATCTATCTGGGCGTTGATCTCGCGCGCCGCGCGCACCACGTTGAGAATTCCCGCGGCGGCACCGAGCATGACACACACAATCATGAAGACCGGGGCGGTATGGAAGCCGATCCGGCCGCAGAGCCAGTCAATTCCCCAACCCAGGCCGCCTCCCACGAGCAGCGCCGCGACCAGCTCGGTGGCGAAGCGTCCCGCAATCCCTGTCTGGCTTGGCGGCGGCCGTTTGGGCGCCTGCCTCGCCTGAAGCTGGTCGAGCCGTGACCCCAGATCGCGCAACCGGTCCGGATCGGAAGCCATGAAACCCGCCTCGAATACCGAAAAAATGCTGCAAAATCGGCCTTCGCGGCTCGAAGGCGGGCGGACCATAGGTGCGGCATTGGGGGGTGTCAAGAAAGACAGAATGGCTGCAAACATTTGAATGGGAAAGAAAAAATACGGCCGCGGCGAAATGGCCGTATCAGCTTTTTCAGGATCGCTGCGAATCCTTACTCAGCCGCGATTTTCTCGGCATCGGCGAGACTGACCGAGACCAGCTGGGAAACTCCGCGCTCCGCCATGGTGACGCCGAACAACCGGTCCATCCGGCTCATGGTCAGGGCATGGTGGGTGATGACCAGGAAGCGGGTGCCGGAACTTTCGACCATCTGCGAAAGCATCTTGCAGAAGCGCTCGACATTGGCGTCATCCAGCGGCGCGTCCACTTCGTCCAAAACGCAAACCGGCGCCGGATTGACCAAGAAGACAGCGAAGATTAGCGCCATCGCAGTCAGGGCCTGTTCACCGCCCGACAGCAGCGCCAGTGACTGCAGCCGTTTGCCGGGCGGACGGGCAAAGATCTCCAGCCCCGCTTCCAGGGGGTCCTCGGATTCAGTGAAGGTGAGACGTGCCTCGCCGCCCTCGAACAGCTTGGTGAAGAGCGTCTGGAAGTTCTGGTTCACCTTCTCGAATGACTCCAGCAGGCGCTCACGGCCTTCCTTGTTAAGGCTGGAAATGCCCCGGCGCAGGCGCTCGATGGCGCCGGTGAGGTCGTCGCGGTCCGCAGCCAGGGTGGTAAGGCGCGTTTCCTGTTCGGCGGCTTCCTCCTCGGCGCGAAGGTTGACGCCGCCCAGTTGCTCACGCTCCTGTTTCAGCCGCTCCACGCGCTTTTCCGCCTGTTCCAGCGGCGGCAGTTCCTGGCCATCCTCGATTTCGGCACGCTCGCGCAGTTCTTCCGGCGCGGCTTCGATCTCGTCGCGAATACGGGTTTTGAGTTCCTCGATGCGCGCGATGGCACCCTCCTGCACCGCCTGGGCGCGGGCTCGTTCTTCGCGCGCGGTCGCCAATGCGCCATCGGCCGCCTTGGCCGCCTTGTCAGCCTGAGCCAGCACAGTCTCGGCTTGCTGGCGCGTATCGGCAGCGGTGTTGCGCGCCGCTTCCGCTTCGCTGATCGCCGACAGCAAGGCACCGCGCTTTTCGCCGATTTCGGCAGGAACACGCTCGGCAGCTTCTAATTGCCGGCCCAACTCTTCCTGCCGCCGGGAGAGTTCAGCCAATTGGCTGGCGGCGGCGGTACGGCGGGCGTCCCAACGGCCTTTATCCTGGGCGATGGCGGCAAGACGGCGATCACGCCCTTCGTCTTCACGACGCAGAGCTTCCAGAGCGGCGCGCGCTTCGGCGGATTGGGTGCGCGCGTCCGCCACCTGTTCACGTCTCTGGACGGCGTTTGCGGCCAGATTGCTGTCGTCGCCAAGTTCGACAAGACCCTTTTCAGCCTCCGCCCGATTTTCCTCCGCGGTTTCAACCGATTCGCTAAGCCGGCGGATTTCCGCTTCCAGAGAGGCCAGTTGACTGGCACGCTCGGCCGCGGCGCGGGCGGCACGGGTTGCTTCATCCTGGGCCGCGATAAGCGTTTCCTCGGCGCCCCGTTCATCATTCTCCGCCTGGCGCAACGTCTCGCGCGCTGCTGCGGCGGCGTCACGAGCAGCGGCATAGGCCGCATGCATCTCGGCACGAACATTGCGGGCCTTTTCGGTTTCTGTCTCCAGACCGGCAAGGCGGTTGCGCTGCGCCAAGCGGATGGCAGCGGGCGAGGGCGCTTCGGCGGAAGCGACAAAGCCGTCCCAACGCCAGAGGTCGCCGCGCGCCGACACCAGCCGTTGACCGGGCTTGAGCTCCTTCTGCAACACCGCGCCCTGATCGGGAAAAACCAAGCCGGTCATCATCAGGCGGCGGCCCAGCGCGCCGGGCGCACGCACGAAATCGCTCAAAGGCTTGCTGCCGGCCGGAAGCGGCGCGGCGGTGAGGAATGCGCCAAGATCGCGCCAGTGATGCGGCGACGAATCGTCCAGTGGCGCGCGCAAATCATCACCAAGCGCAGCGGCCAGCGCCGCTTCATAACCGGCTTGTACCGTCACAGCATCAATCAAAGGCGGAAACAAACCTTCACCTTCCGGATGCAACAGATCGCCCAAAGCCTTCGCCTCTGCGGCCAGGCGCTGCACTTCGCGCTCGGCAGCGTCGAGGGGCGAGCGGGCAGCAGTTTCGGCCAATTCAGCTTCAGCGCGGGCGTGGCGGGCAGTATCGGCGCGCGCGCGCACGGCCTCGCGACAGCTACGGGCACTCTCTGTCACCGCTTCGGCGGCATGAACATCCGGGGCGTCCTGGGCGGCTTCGAGGGCGCGGTCGAGCCTGGTCTGGGCGTCAGCCAATTGGCCCGCGGCAGTTTCCGACAACGCAGCGGCCACATCCCGGCCGCGCGTGTAACTGGCTCTGCGGGCGTTCCAGTCCGCCAGTTCGGCGGTTATGCGCTCCAGTGCTGTTTCCGCCTCGGCCAGCACAGCGCGCAATTCGGTTTCGCGCCTGGCAGCAGCCTGGGTATGAGCGCCGGCATCGGCGGCTGCCTGATTGAGTTCGATTTCTTCTGCGGCCAGCGTGTTCAGTGCGGCTTCCGCATCCTTATCCAGCGCGGTTTCGCGGGCAATGTCGCTTTCGCCCTGCGAAAGCAACTGGCGCAGGCGTTGTGCCGCCTCACGGGCCCGGGCTTCCTCTGCCTCAAGCTGTTCCCGTTGGGCCACCAGACGATGATGGGCAGCGGCGCGTTCCGCCTCGGTCTGTCTCAGCGGTGGCAGAACAGCGGCAGCATCGCTTTGCGTTGCTGAAGCACGCGCGGCGATTTCGGTGGCATTGGCGACAGTAGCGGCAGCAATTGCCAGTTCCTCGGCCGCTGCAGCGGCGCGAGCCTCGGCCGCCGTCCAGCGCAGATAATGGGCCAATGCTTCGGCTTTGCGGATATGTCCGGAAAGATTGCGATACCGCGAGGCCTGGCGAGCCTGGCGCTTAAGGCTGGCAAGTTGGCCTTCAACTTCGCTGATAACATCATTAAGGCGGGAAAGATTGGTCTCCGCCGCCTTCAACCGCAATTCGGCTTCGTGGCGGCGCTGATGCAGCCCGCCGATGCCGGCGGCTTCTTCCAGAATGGCGCGCCGGGCCAGAGGCTTTTGCGAAATCAAAAGACCGATCTGGCCCTGGCGGACGAAGGCGGTCGAGCCAGCGCCGGAGGAGGCATCGGCAAAGAAAATCTGCACATCGCGTTGGCGCACGTCACGGCCATTGATGCGATAGACGCTGCCGGCTTCCCGTTCGATACGACGGGAAACTTCGATTGTGTCATAGTCATTATAGGGCGCGCTGGCGGTGCGATCGCGATTGTCAATGAAGATGGTGACTTCCGCGACATTGCGGGCCGGACGGCCGGCGCTGCCGGAAAATATCACATCATCCATCTCACTGCCGCGCACCGAAGTAGGACGGGTCTCGCCCATCACCCAGCGCATGGCGTCAAACAGGTTGGATTTGCCGCAGCCATTCGGCCCGATCACGGCGGTGAGGCCAGGCTCGATGAAAAGCTCCGTCGGCTCGACGAAGGATTTAAAACTGGAAAGGCGTAAACGGGTGAATTTCAACTTAGTGCGCCGCCTCAACGCTGGTGATACACCGACTCACATCTTGGCCTTGGCTGCGAGTGCGGCGTCTATGGTGGTGGTCATTTGCGACATCGGAATGTTGCCCGACCCGATATTGGTGCCGTCGAGAATGAAGGTGGGCGTACCGGAGATACCGTAGCGGGATTCGGCATCCGCCGTCTGCTTGTTGATGCGGTCGTCTTCCGCCTTGTTGTCTAAGCATTTATCCACCTGATCGGCACTCAGGCCGGCCATGCGCCCCAGCCGCACCAGCCCGCCATGAACGTCCGTCACCCCGAATTCAACGTCCCATAGAGATTGATTCCGCCAAAGCAGGTCAATGAATTGAAAGTATTTATCCTCAGGCAAGCAGCGGGCTATTTTCTCCGCCGCGCCGTCGTCGGGGCGGATGGGGAACTGCCGGAAGACGTAATAGACCTTCTTGGTATCAATATAATTGGCCTTAAGCGCGGGGAAATTCTGCTCATTCCAGGCGGCGCAGACCGGGCAGCTTGCGGCCCCGTATTCGATAAATACCAGCTTGGCTTTGGGATCGCCCAAAGCCCGGTCGGTGGGTAGCAGGGTGTAGCCCGCATTTGTGCCGGCTCCCGAGGCAGTGTCTGTGGACGAATCGCTGCCGAAGATCAGCCAGGCGCCCAAGCCACCGGCGATCAGCACGAAGGCGGCAAGAAGGATCAAAAGCTGCTTCTTGGTCATGGGAACTCCGGCGGCCGGTTGCGCCCCGTTTGTGACAGACTCCGGCCTTCCGGTTCAACCCGGACCTAGCGGGCGGCTTGGTCCAGCTTTTTAGCCAGTTCGTCGTAAGGCAAGGCGCCGGATTCCAGTGCCTTGCCGTTGATCACAAAAGTAGGGGTTCCCGTCAGGCCGTAGCGGTTCACCGCTTCCTGTCCGTTGGCGTTGATTCGACCATTGTCCGCAGACGAATCCATGCAGGCGTTGATCTGGTCCGCCTTCAGCCCCATTTCCTGGCCCAATTTTACCAATTGCGCCCGGCCATCCTGAATACCGAACTCGTAGTCCCATTTCGGCTGACTGCGAAAGATCACGTCGGTCATGGTGAAGTATTTCTCGCGCGGGGCACAGCGCGCCAATTTTTCGGCCAGGCCGTCCTGTGGCCCGCGCGCGAACAGGCGGAAGACGTAAAAGACCTTGCCGTTATCAATGTAGTTTTTCTTTAGCTGCGGGAAAACCTGCTCATTGAAGGCGGCGCAGTGCGGGCAGGTGAAAGCGGCATATTCGATCAGCGTTACATTCGCATTCGGATTGCCCAGTGTGCGGTCATCCGGCTTGATCTCGAAATTCATTTTGGCCAGCGCTGCACCGGTAAAGGTGATGGCCAGGGCGGCGCCAAGCAGAAACAGTTTCATCTCATTTTCCTTGTAGCAGGGGGTCAAGGGCGGCGGCGAGGTCCTCCTCGTTTTGAGGAATGCGCGCCAGCGTTTGGCCATTGGCTATCAGGGTTGGCGTTGAATGCACATTATAGCGGGTCTCCGCATCGGCATTGATCCGATTGATCTGTCCGTCCAACGCCGTGCTGGTCATGCAGGCTTGGGCTTTGTCGGCATCCATTCCGGCGAAGCGCGCCATCTTCAAAAGGCCCATATCGGTCTTGGGCTCGACGGCCGCGCCTGCTTCGCCCATCTGCTCCGGTCCCCATTCGTCCTGGCGGCGATAAAGCATGTCGATGAAATCGAAATAATGCTCTGGCGGCAGGCAGCGCGCGACTTTCTCCGCCTTGCTGTCAGCGAGCGGATCGATCAAATAAACGCGGAAGACATAAAAGATTTTGCCGGTGTCAATATATTTCCGCTTCAGGATAGGGAAAGTCGTGACATCGAAATGGGCACAGTGTGGGCAGCTTGGGGCCGCATATTCGATCAGCGTCACCCTGGCATTGCGGTTGCCCAGGGTGAACCACTCGTCCGCCGGAATGACCTCGGCTGTGGCGACGGCTGGCTCGGTGCTGGGGGTGTCGTTTTGAAAATAAAGCCATGCGCCGCCCCCGAGAAGCACCAGCAGCAAAAGCGCGCCCAGGATAAGCAATTGCCGCTTTGTCATTTTGGCTCCGATTTTGTTCAATTCTTGCCGCTTTCGCGCCAGCGCGCCAGAGCCAGCAGTGCCGCTTTCAGACTGTCCGGGCCGCGCCAGCTATTAGCCGGATCGCCACAGCCCGTCCCGACCGCCGGACGGCGCAGCGCAGGAGGAGGACGGTGTGGGATGAAGCTGCCCTGGATTAATTTCAGCCGCGCCACTGCGGGCCGGCCCAAATAACGATTGATACGGGCGGTTAGCGCCCGGGTTTCATGCCCCAGAAAGAGGGCTGCCCCCGGCAGCGCTTTGAGGGTGAGAACGCCGCCTTGCGGCCCTTCGCTGAAGCGCAGCGGCTGACAGAGGCGCGCTACTTCCGGGCCGGCGATTTCATGCCAATGCAACACCAATGCCGGATCGGTGAAACCCATGCGAGCAAAAGTCTTCGCGGCAGTAGTCCCGGCATCGCTGCCGACAGGGGCAGCACGGCCGCGACGGGGCGGTTGCGTTTCTTCCGGCGGCGTTGTCATGGTCGGTAGTATGCCGCCTCGAACGCCATCACAGAAGTCCTATCTCACAGCCAAACTCCTGGCTTGGTATGACGTGCACCGCCGCGTGCTGCCCTGGCGCGCACCGAAGGGCAAAAAGGCTGATCCCTATCGCGTGTGGCTGAGCGAGATCATGCTGCAACAAACCACAGTGCGGGCGGTGGCGGGCTATTACCGCAAATTCCTGCAGCGATGGCCTACGGTGCGGGCACTGGCAGATGCGTCGCAGGATGACGTCCTCGCGGCCTGGGCGGGGCTGGGTTACTATGCCCGCGCCCGCAATCTGCATGCTGCTGCAAAAGTCGTGGCGCACCAAATGAGCGGCAAGTTTCCCATCACCGCAGCGGCGTTGCGCGACCTGCCCGGTATCGGCGGTTACACCGCCGGCGCCATCGCTGCCATTGCCTATGACGAGCGCCAGGCGGCGATGGATGCCAATGCCGAGCGGGTGATTGCGCGTCTCTACGCAGTTCAGGCACCCTTGCCGAAGGCAAAGGCTGAATTGCACCGACTGGCTATGGCTTTGGTGCCGGCACGGGCAGGGGACTTTGCCCAGGCGTTGATGGATCTTGGCAGCGCCATCTGCACACCGAAGCGTCCGGCCTGCGCGAATTGTCCGCTTGCGGAGGAATGTGTCGCCCACAGGCGTAGCATTCAGGAACAATTGCCCCTGAAGGCGCCGAAGCTCGCCCGGCCGTTGAAACGCGGCGCAGCGTTCGTGGTTACCGACCGCACAGGGGCTGTGCTTCTGGTAAAGCGGCCGGACACGGGCTTGCTGGCGTCAATGCTAGAGCCGCCTCAGGGCCCGTGGACGAAAGATTTTCCCTCAAAAACGGCAGCGCTGAAACAAGTTCCTTTCGCAGCGGAATGGAAAAAACGGCCAGGACTCGTCCGCCACGGCTTTACTCATTTCGAACTGGAAATCGAAGTCTATGCCGCGAAAGTTTCAAAACGCCCAAAGGCAAAAGGCACTTGGATGCTCCGCGAAAAAATGAGCGAAGCCGCGATTCCGACGGTCATGCGCAAGATAATCGAGCATGGACTTGATGAAGGCGGCCCGTTGTTTGCACATTAAACAAGCTCTGCCCGCAGGCGCTGACGCAGCACATCAATGGGAGCAAGGTCGCCATCCGGCAATTCAAACTGCCAGAAAGTCCAGCCATTGCAGGCATCCAGCCCCTGAACATGGGCGCCGATGCGGTGAATTGAGCCGGTGGCGTCAGCCACCACCAGCGTACCGTCGGCGCGCACCTTGGCCTTGGGCGCCTTGCGGCCCTGGCCATGCAAGACCGTGCCTGGTGGCAGCAATCCGCGCTCTACTACCCAGCCAAAAGGAATGCGCGGTTCGGAGCGCTTGGAACCGGTAACCTTAAGGGCGTCGGCATCCGCGGCCCGAATATCGGCGATGCGCGCGCGGGCGACGGCTGCATATCGCTCTTCGCGTTCGATGCCGATGAAATGCCGCCCCAGTCGCCTGGCGACGGCGCCAGTGGTGCCGGAGCCGAAGAAAGGATCGAGCACAACATCGCCTTCTTTGGTGGACGATAGCAGCACGCGATGGAGCAGGGCTTCCGGCTTCTGGGTGGAATGGGCCTTTCGTCCGTCGCGATCCTTGAGACGCTCGCTGCCGGAGCAGATCGGCAGTGTCCAGTCCGACCGCATCTGCAGATCGTCGTTCAACGCCTTCATGGCCTCATAGTTGAAAGTGTATTTCTGATCTGGATTCTTGGTGGCCCAGATCAGAGTCTCATGGGCGTTGGTGAAGCGGCGGCCCTTGAAGTTCGGCATGGGATTGGTTTTGCGCCAGACCACGTCATTGAGAATCCAAAAACCGAGGTCCTGAAGGATGGCGCCGACGCGAAAGATGTTGTGGTAGGAACCGATCACCCAAAGGCTGCCGCTGTCTTTCAGGACATGGCGGGCGGCGGCGAGCCAGTCGCGGGTGAATGCGTCGTAAGCGATGAAGCTGTCGAACTGGTCCCAATGATCGTCAACCGCATCCACCTTGGACTGATCAGGACGATGCAGTTCACCCTTGAGCTGCATATTGTATGGGGGGTCGGCGAAAATCAGGTCGGCGCACCCCGCCGGCAATCTGCGCATGGTCTCAGCGCAATCACCCACCAAAACCTGATCCAGTTTGACGCTCGTCATTTGCCAATCCGCGATATCCACAGCGGGATTCACAGTGATTCGCAACGAATCGGCGGTCAAGAGTCTTGTGGAATCAATTGCTTAGAAATTGACTCAGGGTTGAGTCCACAGCCTTGTCCCCATACAAGATGTTGTAGATGGGAGCGAAGCTGCGTCGGTGATGCACTGTCACACCATGCAAGCGTAGGCCGGAATAGTGCTCCGGCGTGCCATAACCCTTGTTGCTGGCCCAGCTATATCCCGGGTGCTCGCGATGCAAAGCAACCATCAGGCGATCACGAATCACCTTGGCGACAATCGAGGCCGCTGCGATCGAAACCGAGATGCCATCGCCACCGATCAGGGTCTCGCAAGGGCATGGCAAGGCGGGTGGGTCGTTGCCATCCACCAGGGCCAAGGCGGCTGTTGCCGATAAGCCACGGACCGCACGTGCCATGGCGAGATGTGTTGCCTGACGGATATTAACCAGATCGATTTCGCCGACACTGGCTTCGCCAACGCTTACGGCAACCGCCGCTTCCATGATTTTGGGATACAGTGATTCGCGTTCTTCCGGTGTTAATTGCTTGGAATCATTCAATCCCTTGGGAATTTTGCCAGGCTTCAAAATAACGGCTGCGGCTACCACGGGACCGGCTAAAGGACCGCGGCCAGCCTCATCCACGCCACAAACGGGACCTGTGAGTCCGGCCATAAGACGTTTTTCGTGACGAAAGTGGGGCATTTATGCTATCTAAAGCAGACGGGACCCTCGTCCAATCCATTGGCCAAACGCTGTCTGTGGACGATTGTCCTGGCGATATTGGGAGTGACCTGTTGCGGTTGTGCACCTTGCGGCGCCCGGCAAAGGTCGCTAACTTATTGGCCATAAACAATTGGGGAGACACCATGAAGTCGAAGTCCTTTGTTGGCGCTGTCACGGCCGCCGCGCTTTTTGCCTCGTCCGCTTTCGCGGCTGACATTGCTCCCACCAAGGCTCCGCTGCCGGCCGGCAAGGCTGCCGGCACCAAGGAAGCTGCGTTGCTGGGTCCGCTTGCGCCTATCTTTATTGCGGTGGCTGTGGGTCTGTTCATCGCGTTGGCAGCGTCAGGTACGTTCAACGACGATAAGGCGACCCCCAATACGGTGGGCTTCCAAGGAAACAACGCCGGCGGCTAACTCATCCCGAAACTCTTTAAGAAAAGCAGGCAGAAGCTTCTGCCTGCTTTTTTGTTTTCACTTTGTGGTGATTTTGCATTGCAACAAATGACTTGTGCGCCGCACAAAATGCAGCGAAGGTAGTATCCGCTTATTTCAAGAGGATTCTATGAAAGCAAAGTCCATTATGACCGGTGTCACCGCCGCCGTATTGCTTGTTTCATCCGCCGTTGCTGACATTGCGCCATTGCCTTCGGGTAAACCCGCAGGAACAAAACAAGCTACTTTGCTGGGCCTGACAGGTTTGCCGCTGGTCGCCCTTATCGCAGCGGTTTCCATAGCAATTGTCGCGGCTGCCGGCGGTTTCGACAACAGCACGACCGCAACATCGGGTACGGGCAGTTAATTCACGCCGTCAAAACAAGCTCAATTGGCCATTTCTTGCGAGTGGCTGGCGGAATTTGGTCACGACGAGGGGCGGTTGGGTCTGGTTTAGTCCCAGCCGCTTCACCGCCATGTGAAAGCGGCGGGCCATCAGTTCGGCGTAAGGGCCGGTGCCGCGCATCCGTGTGTTCCACGCTGAATCATAGTCTTTGCCGCCCCGCATTTGGCGCACCAGCGTCATCACGTGCCCGGCGCGATCCGGTACATTCCCTTCCAGCCATTCCCGAAACAGATCCTTGATCTCCAGCGGCAAGCGCAGCAAAACATAACCGGCAGAGCGCGCGCCCATCGCCACAGCCGCTTTTAATACAGCTTCCATTTCGTGATCGTTCAGTGCCGGAATGGCAGGCGCGAACATAACGCCGGCTGGAACGCCTGCCTTGGCCAAACCCTCAATCGCCTGCAGTCGCCGCACCGGAGTTCCGGCACGTGGCTCCATCGTCCGCGCCAGCTTACGATCCAATGTGGTGACTGAAAGCGCGGCCTTGGCCAGTCCCATTTCCGCCATCTCCGACAAAATATCCAGGTCACGCAGAATCAACGGCGACTTGGTGACGATGGCAACGGGATGACGAAAGTCCCGTAGCATTTCCAGGATGGACCGCGTGATACGCAGTTTCTTCTCCAGCGGCTGATACGGATCGGTATTGGTGCCCATGGCAATCACCCTTGGCACATAGCCTGGCGAACTCAATTCTTTCGCCAGCAACTGTGCCGCATTTGGTTTAGCAAAGAGGCGCGACTCAAAATCGGCCCCGGGCGACAGGCCGAGATAGGCATGGGTCGGCCGGGCGAAGCAATAAATGCAGCCATGCTCGCACCCCCTGTATGGATTGATGGATTGATCGAAAGAAATATCGGGCGACTTGTTGCGGGCAATGATGGTGCGGGTGGCATCATGAATGACTTCGGTGCGCAGCGGCGGTGGCGTGTCATCGTCGCTGCGCCAGCCATCGTCCCAACCATCGTCCACCAGCACGCGGCTTTGTTTTTCATAGCGGCCGGAGGCATTGGAAAGGGCACCGCGGCCGCGCAACTGTTCGGACCGGATAGTTGCGTTAAGGACCGTTGTCATACGGTAGGACTATAAACCCTGGTGGGAACAAATCAAGTACAAAATATTGATCGCAGTCCGTCACAGTCCGGCGCTATGGTCGGCGCCGATACGCCTCCGGACGGTTCCGGTGCTGCGTTCCAAAACACTTTTTCTCGGAGGCGACCAATGGATCCCAAGAAGACTGCCCTTGTTCTGATCGAGTACCAAAACGATTTCACGACCGAGGGCGGCACGCTTCATGGTGCGGTCAAGGGCGTGATGGAAAAGACCAACATGCTGTCCAACACGATCGAGACCGTGAAGAAGGCGCGCGCTGCTGGCGCCACCATCGTCTTCGTGCCCATCACCTTTGCCGAAGGTTACGGCGAGATGCGCGAAGAACCTTACGGCATCCTCAAGGGCGTCAAGGATTCCAAGTCTTTCGTTAAGGGAAGCTGGGGTGCCGCCATTGTTGACAGCCTCAAGCCCCAAGCCGGCGATGTCGTGATCGAAGGTAAACGCGGCCTCTGCGGTTTCGAGTCCACCAACCTGGATTGGGTGTTGCGTTCGCGTGGTATCACCGACATCGCCTTGGGCGGCTTCCTCACCAATTGCTGCGTCGAGAGCACGATGCGGGTCGGCTATGAAAAGGGTTACAATGTCGTCACACTGACTGACTGCACCGCCGCCCTCTCCGACGAGGAACAGGCCCATGCCTGCGCCAAGAACTTCCCCATGTTCTCGCGCCCACTCACCCATACAGAATGGCTGAATGAGCTGACGGGCTCAGCCAAAGCCAGTGATAAAACCCGCGGCTACGAAGCGGCGGAGTAATCTTTCGTGATGCGAAAACCCCCGCAGCGCTAGACCGCGCGGCGGGGCTTTTTCTTTGTCACGAAGTGTGTCCTAGGGTCGCGGCGATTGCTTTTGCGCCGATTGGTCGCCACCATTACCGCAACAAATCACAACTTCAGGGAGGACCTCAATGAACAATTCCGATGACAATAGGCAAAACCTGTCGCGCCGCGGCGTCTTCGGCGCCATCGCGGGCGCTGCCGCGACAGTTCCTATCCTGGCTCAGGCGCAGCAACAGGCACCGGCTCCCGCCGGCGCGCCTGCGGGAGGTGCGGCCGCGGCAGGTCGCGGTGGACGCGGCGGTGGCGGCCGTGGTGGCACGCCCGGCGGCACCGGGCCGATCAAGGTGCTGTTCATCAGCAAATATCAC
>JAFAVT010000135.1 GCA_019242275.1 Alphaproteobacteria bacterium | reverse complement strand
CGGCCAGGTCAGCGGCGGCTATTTTGCTGATCCCGGCGTCAAGGATGTTGCCGGTCTGGCCGATCTGGGTTTTCCGTTCGCCGATGTGGCTGCGAACGGCGAGGCCATCATCTCCAAGCTCCCCGCTAGCGGCGGCTGCATAACATCAGCGACCTGCAAGGAGCAGTTGCTTTATGAATTGCATGATCCGGCCCGTTATCTGACGCCGGATGTCACGGCCGATTTCAGCGGGGTTCGACTGGAAGATCGAGGTCTGGACACAGTTGCTGTTATGGGAGGCACCGGCACGGAACGTCCTGAACAATTTAAGGTCACCCTGGGCTATCACGAAGGCTATATGGGCGAAGGGCAAATCTCTTATGGCGGTCCAGGGTGTGTGGCGCGAGGACGACTGGCGCTCGGCATTGTTGAGGAACGCCTGCAACGTCAGGCCGCGGAGCTTCTCGATTTGCGCCTCGATTTGATTGGCGTGAATTCCATTGCGCCTTGCGCCGAGGCCCCCGCGGAGCAAACCGAGGTCCGGGCCCGCATCGCCGCACGGACGCGAACACCCCAAGCTGCCGCACGAGTTGGCCGCGAAGTGGAAGCGCTCTACACCAATGGCCCGGCGGGCGGCGGCGGCGTGAGCCATTTCGTCAAGCCGGTAATCGGCGTTGCCTCGACATTCCTGCCGCGAGATCGGGTCACGCCGCATATTCACTGGGAGAACGTCCCGTGAAGCTGCGCGACATCGCCCATGCCCGGTCGGGAGACAAGGGGGACATCTCCAACATCAGCGTGATCGCTTATCGCATGGAAGACTTCCGTTTGTTGCAGCGAGCCGTCACGACTGAGGCCGTCAAGGCTTGTCTAAAGGGAGTTGTGAAGGGCGAAGTGGTTCGCTACGAAGTGCCTGCGTTGGGAGCGCTGAATTTTGTGCTGCATCGCGCCCTGGGCGGCGGCGTCACCCGGTCAGTAGCGTTGGACGCCCATGGCAAGTGCTTGGCCGCGCTGGTGCTCGGCCTGGACATTCCCGGTGACCGCCTATGTAATCAAACTTTCGATTAGGCGTTGGGTGCCGTTTTCGATTGCGGTGACCCGTGCAACAGGACTGCGCACACCACGATATTGCGCGTGCTGGTCGTGCGAGCCGTTCCACCGGATTATTTTGCAAACTTAGTTGAGCGGCGTGGCGGTGCGTTTTTCCCGCAGCATTTCCAGAGCCGCGCGGGCGCGATGCAGGCGGCTGCGCACCGTGCCAATGGCGACGTTCAGCTTTGCTGCCCGCTCCTGATAACTTCCTTCGGAGAGGAGAATATCGCGCTGTTCGGCAGGGAGCTGGTCCAGAAGCTCCATGTCTCCCGGCTGCAACCTGAAGTGCAAATATTTTTGAACGCGCTTCTGGGGGCGTTCGACTTGGTGGAGCTGTTCCATGACCGCATCTCCATTTGTACCCGAGCCCGTTTGCCAACAACGTCCGGGGCTTGTCCGGGTTCCCGGCATTGATTTGCGCGGTGCAGCAATTGCTCACCTCCTGCATTTCGGCAAGGGAACCAGCCTTGAAAGCTGCGGTTTTCGATGGACCCCATGCGCCCGCTCCCCGCCCCCGATCTGACCCAAACCGCATTTTTTCTGGATATAGACGGGACATTGCTCGATATCGCACCCACTCCCGACAGCATCACGATTCCGCCGAGCCTAACGGATGACCTGCTGGCGTTGCGCGCCCGCTGCGCCGGCGCACTGGCCCTGGTGAGCGGCCGGACACTGGAAAACATTGACGGGCTGTTTGCGCCGGCCAGGTTCGCCGCTGCCGGGGCCCATGGCGCGCAAGTACGGCCTGATCCGGATGCCGTGATCGGTCACATGCATCGCCCGATTCCTTTTGAACTGCGCAGTCTGTTCACGGCTCTGGTCGATCAGCCGGGCATGTTTATTGAGGACAAGGAAGTCACCCTGGCTTTGCATTATCGCCTGGCGGCGGAGGGCGCGTTGGCGCCGGCGCGCGTGGCGGCTGTGGAGGAGGCTGCGGCCCGCGCCGGCTTTTCTCTGCTGCATGGCAAAAAAGTGCTGGAGCTGAAGCCGGCCGGTACCGACAAAGGCGCGGCGCTGCGCACCTTTATGACCTTGCTGCCTTTTAAGGGCCGGCGCCCGCTTTTTGCCGGTGACGACGTCACGGATGGATACGCCTTTGCCACCCTCAAGGATCTGGACGGGATCGGCATCGCGGTAGGTCGCAGTTTCCCGGGTGCCGCCTACGAGGCCAGCAATCCTTCCCAGTTGCGGGGATGGCTGCATAATCTGGTCAGCGCGCCATGAGTGAATTGGCGCCCTCCTTGCTGGGACCTCACGGCAATCTGAAGCTGCCGCACGTGGAAGTCCTTTCCTACAATGTCGAGCTCAAGGACGATGGTGACTTTCTGGGCGACCGCGTCAGCAAGAAGTCGCTGCATGCCATTCTTGACGAGGCCCGCGCGCCGCTGATCAAGGAGGGGGGTGATCCCTTCGACAACCGCCCCAGCGCGGAAATCGGCAAAAAGGAGCTCGACAAGGCGCTGGCAAAAGGGGACGCGCAAACCGCCGGTCTCATCCATACCGTGGTCGAGGAGTTTGCCCAGGACTTTGCCTTCGTCGTGCGCCGCTTCCTGGCGCAAAAAAGCTGGCAGGACGTGGAGCGGATCGCGGTTGGCGGCGGAATGCGGGGGCACCGGATTGGTGAACTGGTCATCGGAAGACTGTCGGCGCTGCTCAAGGCAGAAAAAGTGGAGATTGACATCGTTCCGATCAAAAACGATCCGGATGATGCCGGTCTTTTGGGCTCGGTGCATCTGGCACCGGAATGGATGTTCAAAGGCCACGACACCATCCTGGCCGTGGATATTGGGGGAACCAATATGCGGGTGGGGCGGGTGGACTTTAACCTTGCCAAAGAGCCCGGATTTGCAAACGCAACGGTCGGTGAACGTGAAATCTGGCGGCATGCAGACGACAAGGTCACGCGCGAGGATGCCGTGGCGGCTCTGATCAAGATGATCGAAACGGCGGTCAAGAAGGCCAGCAAGGCCGACCGACAACTCGCACCCTTTATCGGCATTGGCTGTCCCGGGCTGGTGGAGGCAGACGGAACGATTGACCGAGGCACGCAGAATCTGCCGGGCCAATGGGCCAGCGCCCGCTTCAATCTGCCTGACCGCATTCGCGAAGCGATACCGCGCATCGGCGAGCATGATACCCAGGTCCTTATGCACAATGATGCGGTGGTACAGGGTCTCAGTGAAGTCGGCCGGATGCAGGATGTGACACGCTGGGCAGTCCTGACCCTGGGCACCGGGCTGGGCAATGCCTGCTACCGCAACAGGGATGAGACCGGTGCCAATTAAAGCGGTTTTTCTCGATCTTGACGGCACGCTGGTGGATTCCAACGAATTTCACGTCATGGCCTGGGAGGAGGCTTTCCGCGACCATGGCCATGTGATCCCGAAAGAGAGAATCCAGTTTCAGATCGGCAAGGGCACCGACCAATTGCTTCCTTCCCTGCTGCCGGGGATAAACGAAAAAGCAGCGAAAGCCATCGGCGAGCGCCACGGCGCTATCTTCGGGGCGCGCTATCTGAGGACGGTTAAAGCCTTTCCGGGAGCCACTGATCTGGTCGAGGCGCTGCATGCCAAGGGCAAGAAAGTTCTTCTGGCCTCATCGGCGGGCAAGGCGGAAGCCCAGCACTATGCCGCTCTTCTGAAAGTGGAGGCGATGCTGGCCGCCAAGGTGACCAAGGATGACGTCGCCCAGTCCAAGCCCGCCGGCGACATCTTTGCCGCTGCCCTGGCCAAGGTTTTTCCCCTGGCGCCCGGCGAAACCATGGCGGTGGGCGACACGCCCTATGACGTTGAGGCGGCGCTGCGCTGTGAGGTCAAGACGATTGGCGTGCGCTCCGGCGGTTTTTCGGCGGAGAGCCTGGCCGAAGCCGGTGCGCCTTGGATTTATGCCAGCGTCAAGGAACTGCTGGAAAAGCTGGATAACTCGCCCCTGATGGCGTGAGCCCGCCCGGCCTATCAACCTTCCCACCCTCACAACCGCCTGTCAGCGCAATATTTTTCCGACCATGGAACTTGGGCAACGTCCGCGCGTTGCCCGTATTGGTGAAAAGTTTCATTGGGCGATAACGGCGGGCGGCCTTGGGCCGGTGGGGCCATTTTCGCTCACTTATTCAGGCGCATCTTGGCGCGACTTGGGGCTCCGCCCCGGCACGCCGGCTGCTTTCCCAGGGGTTGGGCATGGAAGAACATATCGCACCGGCTAACGGCTCGCATGGCGCGGGATTGATGCCGCAAAATGGTCTGGGGGCGGCGATCCTGGACGTGGCGCCGGTGTCTCCCCTGGCGCTGACAGAGCTCCTCACCGCCCTGCAGGCCATGCAGGCGGGGGATTTTTCCGTCCGGTTGCCGGGCAGCCAAACCGGCATTGTCGGCAAGATTGCCGACACCTTTAACGAAATCGTCTCCACCAACGAGCTGATGGCCAAGCAATTGGAGCGGGTCGGCGAAGTGGTGGGCAAGGAAGGCAAGACCCGTCAGCGGGTCAAGCTGGGCTCCAGCAAGGGCGCCTGGGGCGAAATGGAAACCTCGGTCAACACCCTGATTGACGATCTGCTGTGGCCGACGGCGGAAGTGACCCGGGCTATCGCCGCGGTGGCAAAGGGCGATCTGCTGCAAACGGTGAATCTGGATGTGGACGGCCGCCCGCTCAAGGGCGAATTCCTGCGTTCGGCCACCATCGTCAACACCATGATCAAGCAGCTTTCGGTTTTTACTTCGGAAGTGACGCGTGTCGCCCGCGAAGTCGGCACCGAAGGCAAGCTGGGCGGCCAGGCCCAGGTGCGCGAGGTGACCGGCGTCTGGAAGGATCTGACGGAAAGCGTCAACTCCATGGCCAACAATCTGACCGGCCAGGTGCGCAACATCGCCGAAGTCACCATCGCCGTGGCCAATGGCGATCTTTCCAAGAAGATCACGGTGGATGTGCGCGGCGAAATTCTGCAGCTCAAGGAAGCCATCAACACCATGGTGGACCAGTTGCGTTCTTTCGCCTCCGAAGTGACGCGTGTCGCCCGCGAAGTCGGCACCGAAGGCAAGCTGGGCGGTCAGGCGCTGGTGCCGGGCGTCGCCGGCACCTGGAAGGATCTGACCGACTCGGTGAATGCCATGTGCGGCAACCTCACCGACCAGGTCCGCAACATTGCCCAGGTGACAACCGCGGTGGCGCGCGGCGATCTTTCCCGCAAGATCACGGTGGATGTGCGCGGCGAAATTCTGCAGCTCAAGGAAGCCATCAACACCATGGTGGACCAGCTGCGCTCCTTCGCCTCGGAAGTGACGCGCGTGGCGCGCGAGGTCGGTACCGAAGGCAAGCTCGGCGGCCAGGCCATCGTGCCGGGCGTCGCCGGCACCTGGAAGGATTTGACCGACTCGGTCAACGCGATGGCCGGCAATCTGACGGCGCAGGTCCGCAACATCGCGGAAGTGACCATTGCCGTGGCCAATGGCGATCTTTCCAAGAAGATCACCGTGGACGTGCGCGGCGAAATCCTGCAGCTCAAGGAAGCCATCAACACCATGGTGGACCAGCTGCGCTCCTTCGCCTCGGAAGTGACGCGCGTGGCCCGCGAGGTCGGCACCGAAGGCAAGCTCGGCGGCCAGGCGATCGTGCCGGGCGTGGCCGGTACCTGGAAGGACCTGACCGATTCGGTCAACGCCATGTGCGGCAGCCTCACCGACC
>JAFAVT010000064.1 GCA_019242275.1 Alphaproteobacteria bacterium | reverse complement strand
CGGCATAAAGCGCCTCGCACCCCGTCACCGCCAGCACCACAGAACCCAGCGCCACAAAAGCCGTCCAGGGTTCATGGGCAAACAGCGCCACGCCATAGGCAGGATTCACCGCCTGCAAAATCTGTGGCGCCCGCGCCACGGCGATGGCCCCCAGCACCGCCAGCACCGCGAACCACAGCAGCATCACCGGCCCGAACAGCCGGCCGATCCGGTTGGTGCCGTGACTTTGCACCGCGAACAGCCCGATCAGAATCGCCAGGGTGATGGGAAGAATAAAAGGCTTGAACTCGGCATTCTCCACCCCAATGCCTTCCACCGCGGAAAGGACCGAGATGGCCGGGGTCAGCATGCCGTCCGCATAGAACAGCGCCAGGCCTAGCAGGGCGGCAAGACCGATGGCGGTCTTGGCGGTGCGTGACACCGGCGCGCGATGGGCCAGCGCCGCCAGCGCCATCACCCCGCCTTCGCCATTATTGTCGGCGCGCATGATGAACACCACATACTTGATCGTCACCACCACAATCAGGGCCCAGAAGATCAGCGACAGGGCGCCATAGACGGCCATCGCGCCCGGCACCGCCCCGCCCGCGGCTTGGGCCGAAGCTCGCATGGCATAAAGCGGACTGGTGCCGATATCGCCGAACACCACGCCCAGCGCCCCCAGAGTGAGCGTCAGGGTTCGCCCGTTGGGGCGGTGAGAATCTTCCGGTGCCATGAAACATGCCTCGCTGGTAATTCAGCGGCCAGGCGGGCGACGAGAGCGCCGTCGGTCGTTGCAAATGGGCGCATATCCCCGCGCCCTGTGGGCCGTTCAAATCGTGATCTGTGTCCCCAGTTCAACCACCCGGTTAGGCGGCAAATGATAGAAGCGGGCCGGCGACAAGGCGCCGCCCGCCAGGTGGCGATACAGCCAGCCCCGCCAGCGCGGCAGTTCAGAATGCTCCGCCGGCACCAGGGTCTCGCGGCCAATGAAGAAGGTGGCGGTGGGCACATCCAGCGCCAGACCAAAGCGGCGGGCATCTTCCATCGCCTGTGGCACATCGGGGGTCTCGAAGAAGCCGTAATGCACTTTCACGGCATAAAAACCCTTGCCCAGCTTCTGCACTTCCAGCCGGTTTTCCGATCTCACCAGCGGCGTATCCTCGACCACGGCACTGGCGATCACCACCCGTTCATGCAGCACCTTGTTGTGCTTGAGATTGTGCAGCAGGGCGCCCGGCACCACATCGGTGCGGGAGCACAGAAAGACGGAAAGGCCGGCCACCCGGGTGGTGTTTTTGTCGGCGCGCTCCAGGAACAGGTTGAGCGGCAGGGATTCACTGCGCACCCGTTCCAGATGCACGCGGCGGCCCCGCCGCCAGGTGTCCATCACCAAAAAGGCGCAAGCGGCGATCAAAAGCGGCAGCCAGCCGCCTTCGGGAATCTTCAGCGCATTGGCGGTGAAGAAGGTCATGTCACTGGCCGCCATCATGCCGAACAGCCCCAGCGCAAACCATGTCGGCCAGCGCCATTGCCGTTCCGCCACAATGCCGGCGTTTAAAGTGTCAATCACCATCACCCCGGTCACGGCAATGCCATAGGCCGCGGTCAAGGCGTCCGAGGTCTTGAAGATCAGCACGATCAACACCACGCCGATGCCCAGCAACGTGTTCATCTGCGGCACGTAAATCTGGCCGTAATCGGTGGCACTGGTGTGCCTGATCTCCATCCGCGGCAACTGTCCAAGCTGCACCGCCTGCTGAGTCATCGAGAAAACCCCGGTGATGACCGCCTGGCTGGCGATGATCGCCGCCAGGGTCGCCAGCACCACCATGGGCATGTGTGCCCAATGGGGGATCACCGAAAAGAAGGCGATGCCGGCATCGCCCGGCCGCCGCAACAGGGCCGCGCCCTGGCCGAAATAGTTCAGCAGCAGCGCGGGCAGCGCGACAAAGAACCAGGCATACTGGATCGGCCTTTTGCCGAAATGGCCCATATCGGCATAAAGCGCCTCGCATCCGGTGACCGCCAGCACCACCGCGCCCAGCGAAACAAAGAACAGCCAGGGCGCCTTCAGGAACATGTCCAGGGCGTAGAGCGGATTGACCGCGGTGAGGATCACCGGGTTCTGGATCAGCGAGTAAAGGCCAAAACCGCCCAGTGCGATGAACCACAGCACCATCACGGGCCCGAACAGCTTGCCGATCTTGTGGGTGCCGCGGTTCTGGATCACGAACAGCACAATCAAGATCGCCAGCGCCAGCGGCAGTACCAAAGGCGTGAAGGCGCGGCTTTCCACTTTCAGGCCTTCCACGGCGGAAAGCACCGTCACCGCCGGCGTCAGCATGCCGTCGCCGAAGAACAGGGCCAGTCCGACAATGGCACCGATGCCGATCATTGCCTTGGTGCGCCGGGTCAGTCCGGGCGAGCGGTGCGCCAGCGCCGCCAGGGCCAGGGTGCCGCCTTCGCCGTCATTGTCCGCCCGCATGATGATGGAGACATATTTCACCGTCACCACCAGGATCAGGGCCCAGAAAATCATCGAGAGCGAACCCATCACCGCGACATGATTGGGCAGGCCCCCTTCCGTCGCCAGCACCGTGGCCTTCAAGGCATAAAGCGGGCTGGTGCCGATGTCGCCGAAGACCACGCCCAGCGCGCCCAGCATCAGGGCGGCGGTATTGCGCCGGTCATTGGCGGGCTTGTGCGGATCGTGCTCATCGGCGCGCGACAGCGGCTCAGCCTGCGGCGCTTCCGCCAGGGGGTCGTTGACCGGTTCGGGACTCAAGGGTTGGGAAGCGGTCACGGCAAAGCGCGGCTTTTCATCAAGAAGAAACGTAACCGTTGCTCGCGAGGGTTCCCGCGAAAGGCCGGGACAATAGTCCTTCTGCCCCCTCCGGCCAAAGCGGGGCGAGGCACAATAGCGCAGAGGGCAGGCTAAGGGCTTGGCCTTGTTATGGGATTGCCAGGTCTTCGGCCGTGAGGGCAAAGCCGGAATCGGGCGCCGGATTGCGGTCATCGCGGATCATTGCCGCCGGCTGCATGACACCGGCGCCCCGAGTCGCGCGGGCCGCCGTGCGCAGGGTTTTGGGCTTTGCCGCCGGTGCGCGTGGCGCCGGCGCCTCATCGGCATCATCAGGCGCCAGCGATGCCACCAATTGGTCCGGCGTCAGCGTGTCCTCATCGTCGGGCGATGGATTGCGCGGGGACGCTTCCTGCTCGCCCGCACTGCTGCCGGCGCCAATGAAACCCTGCACCGGATAAACCTTGATGCCCCAGCCGCCGGTCTTGATGTTCCAGACCTTGACCTCACTCCAGTCATTGGCGGCGCTGACATCCACCACCGGATCGTTGACATAGATGGCGCCGTCATCCAGCCAGTTGGCATGGTCAATGCGGATCTCGCGCGATGAGACCACGCGGCGCACCACCGCGACATGACCGCGTTGCGGTCCGGCATAGTTGAATAACACCATCACCGTGCCCTGGGCCGGATTTTGCCCGCGCTCATATTTGCCGGCCGCCTGGCTCCACCAGGTCCAGGCATCGCCGGAAATCTTGATGGCGGAATGTTCACGTGCGTAAGGCACGCATTGCAGCAGCGCCTGGCCCGGATTGATTTCCACATGGTTGGTCCCGCGCTCCTGCGGCAAGGGCGCCATGCTGGCCAGACGCGGCGGCGGCGGCACATAGGCCTCGCTATTGTCATAAGAACCGCTGGAACACCCCGTCAGCGTCAAGCCCAGAAACGCAACGACGGCAAAGCGTAAAACCGAACCCATCAAACCCGCATCCCATATCCCGGACGTGAGCTTAGGACGCGCGTTTCAAGGCCCGGTTAGATGAAATGATCGAATTTTATTGGTTCAAATTTGAATCAAGTTCTGGATGAACCCCTCCGCCCTTCGCTGGCCCCGGGGCGCGTCGCGCCCCGATTGTCCAATAGGCGCGCAAAGCGCGCCGGGCGCCTTCGGCTGGCCAGCTACGGGCACCTCCCCTTCCTGTGCGCTGGCGCGCACGAAGGGGAGGCGGGCTTTTACGGCCACAACAGAATTAAGCGCGGTTAACTTTACTCGGCAGGCGCGCTAAGTGAACGCCGGGCCGGCTGGGGCAGAAAGGCGTTGGCCGCGCCCATGGTGCCGATGGACACCAGTCCCGACACGGCAAAGACAAAGAACAATGCCGCCCAACTGCTTTCGGCCACCGAGATCACGGCAACACAGGCGCCGACAATCAATTCCGGGGCGCCGCGCCAGCCGCCCTTGACGATTTCCCCGGCCCGGAAGGTGCGGATGAAATCCATGCGGGTGGAGAAAAAGGCTTCCAGCGTCGCCCAGGTGTTGGCCAGGATCAGGCCGGAGGGAAACACCACCGCCAGCACCAGCGTGCGGTAGAGCTTGTCTTCCCGTTCCCGCCCCAGCATGCGCTGGCCCAGCCACAGATAACCGATGGAGCAGGCCAGGCCCAGAATGGTAACGGCAATGCCCAGATCGGCGACAATGTCATAGGCCTTGATCCCCACGCTCATCATGGTGAGCGAGATCACGGCGCTGGTGAAGGCCAGGGTATAGAAAGCGAACTGGCACATCTGGCCCGTCATCGCCAGCTTCACCGAAAGCGGCTTGGCGCTGCTCCAAACCAGGGGCAGAAGCTTTCGCGCGCATTGGGCATGGCCCTTGGTCCAGCGCGCCTGTTGCGCCCGCCAGGCCGCGGCGGTGGGCGGCAATTCGCCCGGCACTTCGATATTGGGCAGCATCGCCATGCGCCAGCCGGCCAGGGCGCAGCGCATGGAAAGATCAAGGTCTTCGGTCAGGGTGTCGCCGGTCCAGCCGCCGGCCTGCTCGATAGCCACCCGGCTCCACACCCCGGCCGTGCCGTTGAATGACATGGGCAGGCCGGCACGAAAGCGGGCTTCCTGCTCCACGGCGAAATGGGCATCCAGCAGTACGCCTTGCACCCGCGTCAGCCAGTTGGCGCTGCGATTGTTGTGGCCCCAGCGGGCCTGCACGAAACAAAGCCCGTCATCGGCCAGCAGCGCCGGCACCGTGCGGCGCAGGAAATCCGGCGCCGGCACAAAGTCGGCGTCGAAGATGGCCACATAAGGCGCCTCGCAATGCGATAGCCCGAAAGCAAGATTGCCGGCCTTGAAACCCTTGCGGTCGCCCCGGCGAAGCAGAGTGAGATTGACCCCCGGCGGCACCAGCGACGGCAGCGCGGCCGCCAGCACAGCATGGTTTTCTTCGGTGCCGTCATCCAGCAGTTGAATGGTCAGGCGGTCGTGTGGCCAATCCAGCGCGCAGGCGGCCGCGGCAACCCGCAGCGCCAAGGCCCCTTCATTGCAGACGGGAAGCTGCACCAGCACATGCGGCAGTTCGCTATCGGCCGGTTTGGCCATCGCCACGGCAGGCGCGGAACGAAACAGCCGCACCCAGGCCAGAAGGATCAATTGCAGCGAAAGAAAGCTGACGACGATCAGAATGACGCCCAAAAGAGAAGAAAGGACGTAGCCAAGCGTGATCATCCTGGTTCGGCCCCCCTCGCGGTCGCTGACGCCTGTCCGGCCGGGCTGATGCCGTGCCGTTAGGCCTATCCCAAGGCCCGCCGGCGGGCCGCGGGGGACCATGCTGCGGCGCCAGAGGAATGGCAAGAGGGCAGATAGACAAGGCTTAACCGCCCGCTTTCACACGCTTGAATATAAAGAGAATATAAGTTCCGGAACGACCCCGCCCCGCACCGGTTTTCTTCCCCGGGGGAAGGAGTATTGGCCATGATCGCGCCCCGTTTGATCCGTGTTGCCGCTGCCTGCGGCCTTATCCTGTCCCTGGCCGCCTGCATGGCGCCGGCGCCTTACGGTCCCCGCCGCCCCGGGGAGACCACCGGCTATACCGATCGCGAGCTGGCGCCCGGCCGCTATCGCATCACCTTCACCGGCAATTCCGTCACTGCCCGCGAGACGGTGGAGAATTATCTTTTGTTACGGGCCGCCGAAGTCACCCTGGCGGCCGGCGGCACCCACTTTATCTTTGACGATCGCGACACCCGCGCTCGCACCACCGTCCATGCCGATCCGGCTTTTTACGGCCCCGGCTATTGGGGCGGCGGTTTCGGCTTTTGGGGCTTCCGTCCGATGTGGGGCTACAGCGCCTTCGGTCCGCCCCTGATGATTTCCCAGACCACCCGCTATGAAGCCTATGCCGAGATCGTGGTGTTGAAACCGGACCAGGCGCGCAATGAAAACCGGGCGGTGGATGCCCGCGCCATTATTGATCATTTGGGTCCGTCGGCGGCGCCGCCAAATCCGGACCACGTCTGATCGCGAAGATATGATAGCCGGCACGCGTGCTGCTTTCCTCCAGCGCGTGACCTTGGGTGTGGCACATATGGGGAATGTCCACCGCCGCCAGCGGATCGTCGGCCAGGACGACAAGGCGCGTGCCGGTCGCCGCCTTCGCCAACGCCTTTTGCGTCAACAGCGCCGGAAGCGGGCATTTAAGCCCGCGCAGATCAAGTTCGTCATCCATTGGCGCCATCTTGCGCCGCCGCTGACAGCGGCTCAATCTTCCCGTTGGGGAAGGAATCATGGCGATAGCAGCCGCCCTCCGGCGCGAATACATCTATATCAGCACCATCCTGCGCACCCTTTGGCTGCTGCGCCTGGTCAAGCCGGGCGCCACCCGCCTGATCTGCGACATCGTCGCCGCCCATGCCCGAAAGACACCCCAGGCGCCGGCGATTTTTTGCGGCGATGAGGTGTGGAGTTACCAGGCGCTGAATGCTCGCGCCAACCAGTATGCCCATTGGGCGATGGCGCAAGGCATCGGGCGGGGCAGCGCGGTGGCGCTGCTGATGGAGAACCGGCCTGATTTCATTGCCGCTTGGCTGGGCATGTTCAAGGCGGGTGCGTCGGTGGCCTTGATCAACACCAATCTGACCGGCGAGGCGCTGGCGCACAGCATCGCCATTGCCGGGGCGGCGCATGCCATTGTCGGCGCCGAACTGGCGGCGGCGTTTGAAGGGACCAGGCCGTTCCTGCAAACGGCGCCCCGCGCTTGGATACAAGGCGGCGGTGATCTGGATGCCGCGCTGGCGGTGCAGCCGGTCATTGATCCCGGTCTTGCGGCGCGGGGCGGGCTGACGGCCATGGACCGGGCTTTTTATATCTACACCTCCGGCACCACCGGCCTGCCCAAGGCCGCCAATTTCAGTCACATGCGCATGCTTTTCATGATGAGCGGCTTTGTCGGGGCGCTCAGGCCCCGGCCGTCTGATCGCATTTATGATCCCCTGCCGCTTTATCATTCCACCGGCGGGGTCTGCGCCGTGGGGCTGGCCTTCTTTTCCGGCGGCGCCCTCATCATCAAGCGCCGATTCTCGGTGCATGAGTTCTGGCCCGACATTCACCGCCACGGCGCCACCATGTTTCAATATGTCGGCGAGCTTTGCCGCTATCTGCTCAATGCCCCGCCTTCGCCGCTGGATCGTGGCCACAAAATTCGCGCCATCACCGGCAACGGCCTGTCCGCTGCGATCTGGCGCGAGTTTCAAAGCCGCTTCGCCATCCACCGCATTGTTGAGTTCTACGGCGCCACCGAAAGCAACGTCTCGATGCTGAATTATGACGGCACCGTGGGCGCGGTGGGGCGGGTGCCGGACTATAGTGAAAGACTTTTGCCCACCCGCGTCATCCGCTTTGACGTGGAAAGCGAAATGCCGGTGCGGGGGCCTGATGGCCTTTGCATCGAATGTGACCCCGACGAAGTGGGCGAATGTGTGGGCGGCATGTCGCGCCGGGCGGGGCGGGAGTTCGAGGGCTACACCAACCGCGCCGACAGCGACAAAAAAATGCTGCGCGATGTTTTTCAAAAGGGCGACATCTGGTTTCGCACCGGCGATCTGATGCGCCGCGACGAACATGGCTATTTCTATTTTGTGGACCGCATCGGCGACACCTTCCGCTGGAAAGGCGAAAATGTCGCCACTTTCGAAGTCGCCGCCGCACTGGGGCGGGAAGCCGGCATTCGGGAAGCCAATGTCTATGGCGTCGCCGTTCGGGGGGCGGAAGGCCGCGCCGGCATGGCGGCGCTGGTGGTGGATACAGCTTTTGATGTCGGCGCGCTGGCCGCGCATTTGAAACCGCGCCTTCCCCCTTACGCCCGGCCCATCTTCCTGCGCCTGACCCCGGCCCTGGAAGTCACCGGCACCTTCAAGCAGAGGAAGCTCGATTTGGTGCGCCAGGGCTTTGACCCCGCCACCATCACCGATCCGCTCTACTGGCTGGACCCGGCGACGGGCGCGTATGAACCGCTGACCCCCGCGCGCTATGCGCAGATTGTTGAAGGGCGCGTGAAGCTTTGACTGCTCTGATTGTCATCCCCGGCGAGCGCCTCCAACCCCGCTTGTCATCCCCGGCGAGTGCCGCGCAGCGGCGCGAGGGAAGGGGACCCAGGTTGGAAGGATTGAGTTTGATGGATGCAGTCTGGGTTCCCTTCCCTCGCATTGCTGACGCAATGCTCGCCGGGAATGACAGTTGTGTTGTCAGGCGAAGTCTCTTGAAAGTGCCGCCTTGGTCTCATCGCTCAACACCGCCATATGGCCGTAATTGCGGTGTGACAAACCGATCACTACGCGCTCGGTCAGAAAGCGCGTCTTCTGCTCCGCCGTCAGCGAGAAGCGCAGCCAGTGCACGGAGCTGGTCTTGCCGTCGGCGGTGGTGCGGTCGTCATACTCGGTGGGTGTGGCGTGCACCGTTTCGCCGCCGATTTCCATGAACACGGTTTCCTCGATGCCGCCCAGGGTCAGCAACACTTTATTGCGCCGCCCGGCATCCTCGATCTCCAGCATCATGGTGGCGATCAGTTCATCGCCCTGCGGGATCAGCGGATTGTAGGCCGCCAGTTCGCCCGGCACCTGTTCGTCGCCGCCTTTCTCGATCCGCAGCATCTCCATCACCTGCAGCCACATGGTGGCGTAGTTCTCGAAATAGAAAGTGGCGAACGGCCCCACTTCCACCCGGCGCAGCTTTTTGACGGGGATGAGATTTTCCTTCAGCGCCTTGCGCTGCTTCTCATATTCGGTGAGTGGCAACAAATCCGTTGCAGTGATCTGGCGTTGGGCTTCGGGCATCAAATGCTCCTCGTTTCCGAAAAGCAGAATTTGTCATGGCCCACTTTACGTGGGCCATCCAGGGCAATCAGAGCCGGTGATTGAGGCCCTGGATGGCCCGGGCAGGCCGGGCCATGACAATGTGGGCTACGAACAGCCATAATTACGATCTCACTCAATCAACCCAAACGCCCTTGCCATGATCTGGATCGGGTGTTCCGGCTCCGTCACTCCCGTCTCGGTGTGCGCCACGATATGCTGCGCCGCCAGCGGGCAGTCCGAAACGATATGGCCGCGCTTCTGGGTATTGGCGGCGCGAAACACCGGCCGCCCCACCTTCACCGCCACCTCATGGGTGGGCTTGACCACGCCAAAGGTGCCGCCATGGCCGCTGCAGCGTTCGATCACATCCACTGGCGTCTCGGGAATCAGCTTCAGCATCTCCGCCGCCTTGGGCCCCATATTCTGCGCCCGGGCATGACAGGCCAGGTGCACGGTAACGCCTTCGGGCAGGGGCTTCATGCCATGCGGCACGCCGTCCTTCTTCATCACCTCCACGACATACTCATCTATGTCCCAGGTGTGCTCCGCCACCTTCCTGACATCGGGATTGTCGGGGGCGATCAGCGCCCATTCCATTTTCAGCATCAGGCCGCAGGAAGCGGTGAGCGCCACGATGTCGTAGCCCCGGTCAATCAGCGTCACCAGCTCCTTTGACACCTTGGCGGCGTTGGACGCCACCCGCGAAAGCTCCGCCTGTTCCAGGAACGGCATGCCGCAGCAGCCGGGATAGGCGACCTTGGTTTCCACGCCCAGATGGTTCAGCACCGCCCGCGCCGCCATGCCGGTGGCAGGCTTGTTGTAATTGACAAAGCAGGTGGCATAAAGCGCCGCCTTGCGCTTGCCAAAGGCCGGCGCCGCTTCATTCGGCGTCAACTTCTCCTGCTTCTCGGCCGAGACAAAAGTGCGGCTGTTGAACTTGGGCAGTTCGGCGCGGGCATCAATGCCGGTGGTCTTCTCGATCACCGTCCGCATCGGCTTGTTCCTGACGTCCGATGCCCAGTTGATGAGGGGCGCCGCCACGCGGGCCAAGCTGCCGTTGCGGTCCATCTCCGCCAGTTGCCGCTGCACGAATTCCTTGTTGCGCTTGCCCGCCTTGGCCTCGACAAAGCGGTGGCGCAGCATCAGATGCGGGAAGTCCAGCATGAAGGGATGCGGCGGCACATAAGGGCATTTGGTCATGAAGCACATGTCGCAAAGCGTGCAGGCTTCCACCACCGGCTTGAAACTTTCCGAGTCCAGATGCTCGACATCCTCCGCCGGGCTGGAATCAATCAGGTCGAACAAAGTGGGAAAGGAATCGCACAGATTGAAGCAGCGGCGGCAGCCATGACAGATGTCGAACACCCGCCGCATTTCTTCGTCCAGCTTTACCGGATCGGCGAAATCGGGGTTCTGCCAGTCAATGATCTGGCGTGTCGGTGCTTCGAGACTGCCTTCACCGGTCATTTGAAATACTCAATGTCATTCCCGGCCGAACGCCGCGCATTGCTGCGCGGCGCCAGGGGAAGGGAACCCAGGATGTCTGAAGTAGAGTCCAGAAAACTGGATCCTCCTTCCCTCGCCGCTGGGCGCGGCTCGCCGGGGGATGACAGCGCGCTTTGGCGCGCTGTCACTTACCTAAAGTATCCAAAGCCTTCTGAAACCGCCCGGCGTGGCTTTTCTCGGCCTTGGCCAAGGTCTCAAACCAGTCGGCGATTTCGTCAAAACCTTCATCCCGCGCGGTCTTGGCCATGCCCGGATACATGTCGGTGTATTCGTGGGTCTCGCCGGCGATGGAGGCTTTCAGGTTCGCATCGGTGGCGCCAATCGGCTCGCCGGTGGCCGGATCGCCCACTTCCTCCAGATATTCCAGATGACCATGGGCGTGACCGGTCTCGCCTTCCGCGGTGGAGCGGAAAACCGCGGCGACATCATTATGGCCTTCCACGTCCGCCTTCTGCGCGAAATAGAGATAGCGGCGGTTGGCCTGGCTTTCGCCGGCAAAGGCCTCTTTCAAATTTTCCCAGGTCTTGGTGTTTTTCAGTCCAGGCATGTCGCGCCTCCTTGGCAATTCGGGTCGCAGATTGGCCGGGCAACGGGCCCGAGTCAACTAGTTTAGAATAATTCTAATCTATGAGAATGGATCGCAGCTCAGGGACGCTTGACGCGCACCACCACATCCACTCGGTCCACAGCCAGGCCGGCCGGTGCTTCCGGAACGCCGGAAACCCGGATCTGTTCGCCGGGAATATCTATCAGCAGGCCTTCATCCTCGACAAAGAAGTGCTGGTGATCGCCGGTATTGGTGTCGAAATAGCTGCGGGCGGCATCCACCACCACCTGGCGCAAAAAGCCCGCGGCTTCAAACTGGTGCAGGGTATTATAGACTGTGGCCAGCGAGACTTTGATCCCGGCGCGGGCGCTTTCTTCCGCCAGACTTTCGGCCGTCACATGCCGGTCGTGCCCGGTAAATAAGAGCCCGGCCAGTTGGGTGCGCTGGCGCGTCGGGCGCAACCCCGCCGCCTTGAGGCGGACCGCAATGTCGGGCCGGCGTTCCATTTGCGCCATCACACGTTACATCCAGAGCCAACTCCCTGTCAGGGAAGGAGCAGAACTGCTAAAGTGAATTCCGACTATAGCTTAGAACGCTTCTAAAGCAAGAATGGCGCATTTCAGGGATTTTTTCGAGGTCAGATGACCTCCTTTTCAGGAACAGACATGGACAAACCCCTTCGCAAATCAAGTTTCAATCTGGAAGACCTGCTGGAATGCGCCCGGGGCAAAATGTTCGGTCCCGGCAATGCCCAGCTTCCCCTGCCGCCCATGCTGATGTTCGACCGCATCACCAAAATCACCGAGGCCGGCGGCGCCGAGGACAAGGGCGAGATAGAGGCGGAATTCGATATTCATCCCGACCTCTGGTTTTTCCAATGCCACTTCCAGGGCGATCCGGTGATGCCGGGGTGTCTGGGTCTGGACGCGTTGTGGCAGTTGGTGGGCTTTTTCCTGGGCTGGCTGGGCGGGGTGGGCAAGGGCCGCGCCCTTGGCGTGGGCGAAGTGAAATTCACCGGCATGGTGCTGCCCACCGCCAAGAAGATCACCTATGCCATCACCATGAAGCGGGTGATCATGCGCAAGCTGATCATCGGCGTCGCCGACGGCATCATGAAGGTGGACGGCAAGACCATTTACGAAGCCAAGGATCTCAAAGTGGGCCTGTTTGTGGAAGGCGCCGCTCCGGCCTGAGAATTTTTCGCCGCTCACCCTTCGTCCCTCGACAAGCTCGGGATGAGGTCTCAGGGTGAGGATATATCTCCTTGATCCTCATGCCGAGCTTGTCGAAGCATGAGGGGTTAGAGCTCGAAAGAAATGCGCCGCGTCGTCGTCACCGGAATGGGCATCGTCTCCTCCATCGGCAACAATGCCCAGGAGGTCACCGCCAGCCTGCACGATGCCCGCTCCGGCATCGTTGCCGCCGAGGATTACATTCGGCTGGGCTTTCGCAGCCAGGTCCATGGCTCCCTGAAAATCAATCTCGACGAAGTGGTGGACCGGCGGGCCCGCCGCTTCCAGGGCGACGGCGCCGGCTATTGCTGGGTGGCGATGAATCAGGCCATTGCCGATGCCGGGCTGGAAGAAAAAGACATATCCAATCCCCGCACCGGTCTGGTGGTTGGTTCCGGCGGGCCTTCCACCAAGGCCATTGTTCAGGCCGCCGACATCACCCGGCAGAACAACAGCCCCAAGCGTATCGGCCCCTTCGCTGTCCCGAAGGCGATGTCTTCCACTGTCAGCGCCAATCTTTCCACCTGGTTCAAGACCAAGGGCTACAATTATTCCATCTCCTCGGCCTGCTCGACTTCGGCCAATTGCATCGGCAATGCCTATGAGCTGGTCCAGTGGGGCAAGCAGGACATGATGTTCGCCGGCGGCGGCGAAGAACTGGACTGGACCCTGTCGGAATTGTTCGACGCCATGGGCGCCATGTCGTCGAAATACAATGCCACGCCCGAGAAAGCTTCCCGCGCCTATGACGCCAACCGCGACGGTTTTGTCATTTCCGGCGGCGGCGGCATCCTGGTGCTGGAAGAACTGGAACACGCCAAGGCGCGGGGCGCCAAAATCTATGCCGAGATGGTGGGCTATGGCGCCTGCGCCGACGGCGCCGACATGGTGGCGCCCTCGGGCGAAGGCGCGGTGCGCTGCATGAAGCTGGCGATCGAGAACGTCGGCGCCCCGATTGACTATATCAATCCCCACGCCACCTCGACCCCGGTGGGCGACATTCCCGAAATCAACGCCATCCGCGAAGTCTTTGGCGAGAAGATGCCGCCCATCAGCGCCACCAAATCGCTGACGGGCCACAGCCAGGGCGCCGCCGGCGTGCATGAAGCGATCTATACGCTGCTGATGATGCAGGCGGGCTTTATCTGCGAAAGCGCCAATATCGAAAATCTCGATCCCGCCGTCGCCGGGGCCAATATCGTCCGCCGCCGCCTGGACAATGTCCCCATCAACACCGCCCTTTCCAACTCCTTCGGCTTTGGCGGCACCAATGCCTCGCTGGTCTTCCAGCGCTACAACGGTTGAGTGTCCCGCAATGGAACAAAAAACCCCTCTCGCCGATCTGGCCGCCCTGCCCAAAACGGGATTGATGGCCGGCAAGCGCGGCCTCATCATGGGCGTTGCCAACGATCACTCCATCGCCTGGGGCATTGCCCGCATGCTGGCGGGGCAGGGGGCACAGATCGCCTTTACCTATCAGGGTGAAGCCCAGAAGAAGCGGCTGGGACCGCTGGCGGCCAGCATCGGCTCCACCATCGTGCTGCCGGCGGATGTGGAAAGCGACGAACAATTGGACGCCGTCTTTGCCGCGCTGAAGGGAGAATGGGGCGAACTGGACTTTCTGGTCCATTCGCTGGCTTTCTCCGATGCTCGCGAATTGTCGGGCCGCTATGTGGATACGACGCGGGCCAATTTTCTCAGAAGCCTCGATATTTCCTGCTTTTCCTTCACCGCCGTCGCCCGCCGCGCCGCTTCCCTGATGCCCCAGGGCGGCGCCATGGTGACGCTGTCTTATCTGGGCGCCCAGAAGGTGATGCCCAATTATAACGTGATGGGCGTGGCCAAAGCGGCGCTGGAAGCTTCGGTGCGCTATCTCGCCGCCGATCTTGGCCGCGACAATATCCGGGTCAACGCCATCTCGGCCGGCCCCATGCGCACCCTGGCCGGCAGCGGCGTCACCGACGCCCGCCTGGTCTTCAAGTGGAACAAGCACAACTCTCCCTTGAAGCGCTCCATCGAACTTAACCATGTCGGCGGGGCGGCACTCTATTTGCTTTCTGACCTCTCGGGCGGTGTCACCGGCGAAATCCATTTCGTCGATGCCGGCTTCAACGTGGTGGGCATGCCGCCGACCGCGGATCTGAAGGGCTGGTCGCCGCCGGAAAAGGACCAGGAGCAAAACAATGGGAGCTCCCCGCAAGGTTAAGATCGCCGCCGCCCTCGCTGCCGGCGCCATCGCCATTTCCGCCACTGCCGCGCTGGCCGGCTGGCGTGATGAAGCTTCCGACTATGACATCAACCGCCTCACCCAACTGGAACAGTGGCGCGAGAAAGCGGTGTGGGAAGCGCAGCATTATTCCGATCATACCGGCAACTTCGCCGCCATCCGCGAGACGCTAGAGCCGCAGGGCCATGCCGTTCCCGCCCGCGCCCTGGTGGGCCATTGGAAGTGCCGCAACATGAAGATGGGCGGCATGAACGCCTATATCGTCTATGGCTGGTTTGATTGTTCGATCAGCGCCGGCCGTGACGGCCTGATCTTCCGCAAGAATGACGGCACCTTGCGCACGCAAGGCATTCTCTATCCCGAGAATGGCGCCTGGATTTATCTCGGTGCCCAGTCGGCCAGGGGCGAGCCCTGGCACCGCTATTCCGGCCGCACCCCGTCGGCCGGCGCCGTTGCCACCCCGGACGATCAGATCGGACTGCTGTCCGGCATCGGCAACAACCGCTTGCGGCTTGAGATTCCGGGCCCGGTGGAAGAATCCACTTATGACGTTATTGAACTGGCGCGCTGAGCCGGGTGACCTGATCGAACTGCGGCGCTGATACCCACCGCTCGATGTCATGGCCCACCTTGCGTGGGCCATCCAGAGCAACCGACGCCGGCGTTGCGGTCCTGGATGGCCTACACGGGCAAGTCACGCCAGTTGAGAATAAAGCCGGGCCTTCGTACCTTGTCGGTATGGCACCCGCCTCGACAAAACCTCTGGCCAAGAAACTGCTGATCAAAAAGGGCGACCGCATCGCCACCATCAACGCGCCCCATAACTACAAGGCGCTGCTGGGCCCGCTGCCCGACGGGGCCGAAATCGTGGTGCGGGCGCCCCTGAATGAGGGCGCCGAACTGGTCCATCTCTTTGTCACCACCCGGGCCGAACTGGAAACCCAACTGCCCCGCGCCAGGCAGGCGATGGCGAAGAATGGCGGCATCTGGGTAAGCTGGAAGAAGCTGACTGCCCCCGGCGCCGGCGATGTCAGCCGCGATGTCATCCGCAATCTCGCGGAAGACAATGGCCTCAAGACCGTGCGCGCCATCGCCATTGACGACGAGTGGTCTGCCTTGAAGCTGGTGGTGTGATTGAACCCATCTCAATTTGTCATGGCCCGCTACAGCGGGCCATCCAGTTGGGATAACAATGCCTGAAAGTCCGGTCCAGATGTCACCTGGATGGCCTGCAGGAGTTTATGCTCCGGCCGCGCAAAGCGCGGATCGGGGTGCGGGCCATGACAAGAATAGCTAAGCCCGTTTTTTCTTCGCCGCTTCCGCAAACCGCTCGAACAGATAGTGCGAATCCATCGGCCCGGGCGAGGCTTCCGGGTGATACTGCACGGAAAACACGTCCCTGCCTTCCAGGGCGATGCCGCAATTGCTGCCGTCGAACAGCGAGACATGTGTCTCCTTCACATTTGCGGGCAACGTTGCCGTATCCACCGTGAAGCCGTGATTCATCGAAACGATTTCGACCTTTCCGGTGCCAAGGTCTTTCACCGGATGATTGGCGCCGTGATGGCCCTGGGGCATTTTTTTGGTCTTTCCCCCCAGCGCCAGGCCCAGCATCTGATGGCCCAGGCAAATGCCGAACACGGGCGTGCCGCTGTCAATCACGCCCTTTATGGTGGGAATGGCATAGGCGCCGGTCGCCGCGGGATCGCCCGGCCCGTTGGAAAGCAGCACGCCATCCGGCTTGTGGCGCATCACCTCTTCGGTGGTGGCATTGGCCGGCACCACGGTGATGTCGGCGCCCATGCCGGCGAGCAGGCGCAGGATGTTGCGCTTGACGCCATAATCAATCACCACCGCCTTCCAGCTCGGCACCCCTTCGTGGCCATAGCCGCGCGCCCATTCCCATTCGGTCTGTCGCCACTGATAGCTCTGGCGCGAGGTGACGTCCTTGGCCAGGTCCAGCCCTTCCAATCCCGGAAAAGCTTTCGCCTCTTTCAGCAGCGTGTCCTGTTCCGTGATGCCATTGCCGACGGCGCCATGCGGCATGCCCTTCTCGCGGATCAGCGAGGTCAGGGCGCGGGTATCAACGCCGGCCAACGCCGGGATGTTGTGCTTCTTCAACCAGCGGTCGAGCGTGGCGATGGCGCGCCAGTTGGAGGGATGCTCGGCATCGGCCCGCACGATCAGCCCCCGCACCACCGGCGTCAGCGTTTCAATGTCTTCATCATTGGTGCCCACAATGCCGATATG
>JAFAVT010000021.1 GCA_019242275.1 Alphaproteobacteria bacterium | reverse complement strand
GCACATATTCAAAGCGCGGCGCGGTCATCTTGGTGGCGGGCTTGGTCGAGGTCATTGGGACGTGATTCTCCCTAGCGCCGGAGCCTAGAGGTTTTCGGGTTAAAGGTAATCCCTACAGTCTCCATGGGCGGACTCGATCCGCCCATCCAACTTTGGTCCCGGTGATCAGAAGTTGGATGGCCGGCTCAAGGCCGGCCATGGTGAAAGTGGGGAAGATCGCGCCCTTCAATACGCGGAGCCTGCGCGCCAGCCTTCCTGCAAGGAACAACGACCATGTTCAGCTTTTTCCGTAAATCAGCCACCGTGCCGGAGCGCAAATCCGGCCCCGGCGGGTTGGTCAGCCTCAGCCTGGGCGGTGCCGCCCGCTGGGGCGGGCGCGATACCGCGGCTCTGGCCCGCATCGGGGTGATGGGCAATGCCATCGCCTATGCCTGCATCCGCAAGATCGCCGCTTCCGCCGCCTCGGTGCCGTGGCTGCTCTATGATGGCGATACCGAACTGGGCAGCCATCCCCTGCTGACCCTGCTGGCGCGGCCCAATCCTTATGAAGACGGCGCCAGCCTGTTCGAGCGCTGGCACGGCTTTTTGCAAGGGGCCGGCAATGCCTATCTGGAAGCGGTGACGCTGGATGGTGTGCCGCGCGAACTGCATGTGCTCAGGCCCGATCGGGTGGCGGTGGTGCCGGGCACCCGCGGCTGGCCGGCGGCTTATGATTATACGGTGGATGGCCGCGTCACCCGCATCGCCCGCGAGCCTTCCGGCTTTCTGCCCCTGCTGCATCTGGCGCTGTTTCATCCCCTGGATGATTATTACGGCCTCTCGCCTCTTGCGGTCGCCGCCACCGCGGTCGAGGTCCACAATGCCGGCTCTGCCTGGGCAAAGGGGCTGCTGGACAATGCCGCCCGCCCGTCGGGCGCACTTATATATAAGGGGCCTGAGGCGGCGCCCGGGCTTTCCGACGACCAGTTCGCCCGGCTGAAGCGCGAACTGGAAGATTCCTATCAGGGCAGCGCCAATGCCGGCCGGCCCATGGTGCTGGAAGGCGGGCTCGACTGGAAGGCGATGAGCCTGGCGCCGGCCGAGATGGATTTTGCCGAGACGCGGGCGCAGGCGGCGCGCGAGATTGCCCTGGCCTTTGGCGTGCCGCCCATGCTGCTGGGCATTCCCGGCGACAACACTTATGCCAATTATGCCGAGGCCAATTTGAATTTCTGGCGCCAGACGGTGCTGCCGCTGGTGGGCCGCAGCGCCGCCGCCCTGACGCGCTGGCTCTGCCCCCGCTTCGGGACAAATCTGCGCCTCAGCTTTGATGCCGATGCGGTGGATGCGTTGGCCGAGGCGCGCGAGGCCTTGTGGGACAAGCTGGCGGCGGCCGATTTTCTCACCGTCAACGAAAAGCGCGCCGCGGCGGGCTATGGGCCGATGGACGGCGAGAGTGCTGCCCCTCATGCTTCGACAGGCTCAGCATGAGGGTTTTTTCAAACTCCTCACCCTGAGCCCGTCGAAGGGTGAGAGCGGCGAATCCAAATGAACGACGTAGCGCTCAAGGAACTTGCCAGCGAAAACTTTTCCGATAGTTCATTAAACTGCCGCACATATTCGCTTCCGTAATGCGCCGATACCGTCCGGCCGATGGAAGACCTGGTGCCCGGGCGCGAATGCGGCAGTTGCAACGCCTGTTGCGTGGTGCCGGTGATTGACAGCCCGGAGCTGACCAAGCTTTCCGGTTCACTGTGCTGCAACTCCACCGCGGCCGGTTGCGCCATCTACGAAACGCGGCCGCGGCTGTGCCGCCGCTTCTTCTGCGGCTGGCGGCGGCTGAAGCTGGTGCCCGATGACTGGCGGCCCGATGCCTCCGGCGTCTTTATTACCTTGGAAGAGGCGCCGCCCGGCTTTGGCGGGCAGCCGGCCTTGAATTTGATGCTGGTGGACAATCCCTTGAAGACGGTGCGCCAGCCCTGGTTTGTGGATTTTGTCGCCGGCGCGGTGGCGCGGGGTGTGCCGCTCTATCTGGGCCTGCCCGGCCCGAAGGGCATGCAGGCAGCGATGCTGCCCCTGAATGGAGCGGAGATGGACGCGGCGGCGCGGGCTTCGCGCGGCGCGGTGAAGGAAATCCTGGAGCGGACGCTGAAGCGGCTGACGGCGCATCGCTTTGTGCCCTATGCCATGGCGCATGAAGGCGCCGATGTGAGCAGTTGAGATGAGCAAGCCATGAGTGTTGCCGAATTCATCCGGCCGGTGCCGGAGAAAAAGATTCCAGCCGCCCTTGTGGCGGCTTTTTTGTTGCAGACCGCCGGCGCCCTGTTCTGGGCCGGTTCGGCGGCCGAACGCATCACCAGCCTGGAAGCCACCGTTACCCGCGACCAGGCGGCGATCGAAAAGGTGGCGGTGCTGGAAGAACAGGTGCGTGCCATTCGCCAGAGCCTAGATCGGATAGAGGCAAAGCTGGACCGGCCGGCGCAACGCTAAAACACTCTTGTCATCCCCGGCGAGCGCCGCATCGCAGATGCGGTGCGAGGGAAGGGGACCCAGAATGGTTGGATCGAGCTTGGTCGTTCCAGTCTGGGTTCCCTTCCCCTCGCGCGGCGATCGCCGCGCTCGGCCGGGAATGACAATTTTTTCTAAAGCAATCATCATGACTCTTATCACCCACGCCAGGCGGCCGCTGGCGCGCAAAAGCACGGCCATGACGCTGGCGCCGCTTGGTCCCGATCAGTTTGAAGGCTACGCCTCGCTGTTCGGCGTGCGCGATGGCGGCGGCGATGTGGTGGCGCCGGGCGCCTTTGCCGCCAGCTTGCGGCGGCGCGGAGCCGCCAACGTAAGGCTGCTCTATCAGCACTTTGCGCACTCGCCCATCGGCGTCTGGGAAGAGATCGCCGAAGACCGCAGCGGCCTTTATGTGCGGGGCCGCCTTTGCGCCGAGGTCGAGCAGGCCCGCGATGTGCGCGCCCTTTTGGCTGAAGGGGCCCTGAACGGTCTTTCCATCGGCTTTCGCACCGTGCGCGCCGCCCGCAACGGAGCGGGGCGCACCCTGATCGAGATTGATCTGTTTGAAATCTCGATTGTCACCTTTCCCCTGCTGGCGGGCTCACAGGTCACCGCCATCGGGCCGCAGGGCGAACTCGCCCGGAGCGATCTCGCCCAGAAGCTGCGCCACACCGGCGCCAAGCTGCGGGCGATGGCCTGAATCTTTCACAACAACGGAGAATGACGAATGGAACTGGAATCCAAGGCTTTCGGGCATGACAACAGTCTGGAAGTAAAGCGCGCCTTCGAGGATTTCCTCGCCGGCTTCGAAGCCTTCAAGCAAAGCAATGACGAGCGGCTGAAGGGGCTGGAAAAGCGCGCCGCCGATGTGGTGCTGGACGAGAAGGTGGACCGCATCAATACGGCGCTGGAAGCGCAGCAGCGCCGGCTTGACACGCTGATGCTGGAGGCGGCGCGGCCGTCGCTGGCGGGCGACCGGAAACAGGCCGACAGTCGCGGCCAGGAACACAAGCAGGCCTTCAACGCCTATGTCCGCCATGGCGATGCCGGCGGGCTGCTGGAATTGAAGGCGATGAGCGAAGGCTCCAATGCCGATGGCGGCTATACCGTGCCGCTGGAGATGGAGCGCACCATTGACCGGGTGCTGGCAAAGACTTCGCCCATTCGTGGGTTGGCCACCGTGCGCCAGATCGGCGGCGGCACTTACCGCAAACCCATTGTCACCGCCGGCGCCGCGTCGGGCTGGACCGGCGAAACCGATGCCATCTCCGCCCCCACCACCACGCCAACCTTGGCGGCGCTGGATTTCCCGGCGATGGAGCTTTACGCCATGCCGGCCGCCACCCAGACGCTGCTGGACGATTCGCAAGTGGATATCGAGCAGTGGTTGGCGGAAGAAGTGCGCACCGTCTTTACCGAACAGGAAGGCGCCGCGTTTGTGAACGGCACGGGCAGCGGCCAGCCCAAGGGTTTCCTGCACTACACCAATGTGGCGGAGGCAAGCTGGAGCTGGGGCAATATCGGCTATGTCGCGTCCGGCGCCGCCGGCGCATTCCTGGCTGATGCCGACGGTCCGGCCGATGCCCTGATCAACCTGGCCTATGCGGTCAAGCAATCCTATCGCGCCAATGCCCATTGGGTGATGAACCGCAAAAGCGAAAGCACCATCCGCAAGTTCAAGGACTCGGCGGGCAATTATCTGTGGCAGCCCGGCATTGCCGCCGGCCAGCCCGCCACCATCTTCGGTTATCCGGTCACGGAGGTGGAAGACATGCCCGACATCGCCGCCAATGCCTATGCCATTGCCTTTGGCGATTTTGCCCGCGGCTATCTGGTGGTGGACCGGGTGGGGGTGCGGGTGCTGCGCGATCCCTACAGCGCCAAGCCCTATGTGCTGTTCTACACCACCAAGCGCGTCGGCGGCGGGGTGCAGAATTTTGAGGCGATCAAGCTGATGAAGTTTGCGGCTTCTTAAGTGAACCCCTCCGCCCTTCGCTGGCTTAATCGGCTTCGCCTGGCCAGCTACGGGCACCTCCCCTTCCTGTGCGCTTGCGCGCACGAAGGGGAGGACGGCCTCTGGAATTCGTAGCGCTCCACCTTGTCATCCCCGGCGAACCGCGCGTTAGCGCGGTGAGGGAAGGGGAACCAGGCTTTCGACACCTAACGCATTTCAACAGTCTGGGTCCCCTTCCCTCGCATCGCTCCCGCGATGCTCGCCGGGGATGACAATGAGGTGCAACGGGAAAACATCCATGTCCCTTGAACTGACCACCCCGCCTGCGACCAAGCCGGTGACGCTGGCTGAAGCCAAGGCCTGGCTGCGGGTGGAAAGCGGCGCTGATGAGGATGACCTGATTGCGTCGCTGATTCCGGCGGCGCGGGCGCGGGCGGAGGCCCATACCGGCCGCGCCTTTGTCACCCAACATTGGACGCTGTGGCGGGACCACGCTGCATCGTGCATCGCCATCCCGCTACCGCCGCTACAAGACGTTTCTTCTGTGACGGTCTATGCGCCCGATGATGGCGCCACGGTGCTGAGCAGCGGCGACTACACGGTGGATATGCCCGGTTCGCGGCTGCTGCTGAAAACAATGCCGTTTAATCTGCGGCCCATCAATGCCGTCGCCATCGCCTTTACCGCCGGCTATGGCGATGCCGGCGATGTGCCGTCGCCGATCAGCCAAGCGATCCTGCAAATCATTTCCACGCTCTATGAACATCGCGGTGGCGATGTGGTGCCCACGCCCGACAATGCGCTGGCCCTGCTGGCGCCGTATCGGGTGATGCGTCTTTAAGCCCCGCTTGTCATCCCCGGCGAACCGCGCGTTAGCGCGGTGAGGGAAGGGGACCCAGACTTTCGACACCTAATTCGTTTCGACCCCTGGCTCCCCTTCCCTCGCACCGCATCTGCGATGCGATGCTCGCCGGGGATGACAGGTGGGACAGTTGCTGCATTTTCCTTCAGGAGTCCCCTATGACCACCCAACGCGGCCGCGATTTGTTGCTGAAGATCGGCGACGGCGCCGAGCCGGAAGTCTTCACCACCATCGCCGGCCTCAAGGCCAAGACGCTGGCCTTCAATGCCGGCAGCATTGACGTCACCAACGCCGATTCCGCCGATGGCTGGCGCGAGCTGATGGCGGGCGGGGTGAAAAGCGCCACGCTCTCGGGCGCCGGCGTCTTCAAGGATGCGGCGTCGGATGCGGCGCTGCGCGGCGCCTTCTTCGCCGGCAGCGCGCCCAACTGGCAGGTGGTGATCCCCAGTTTCGGCACGGTTGAGGGCCCGTTCCGGCTGACGGCGCTGCAATATGACGGGCCGCATGACGGCGAAGTGAAGATTTCCCTGTCGCTGGCCTCGGCCGGCGCGCTCAGCTTTACAGCAATCTAGGCGCACACCCTCATGCTTCGACAAGCTCAGCATGAGGGTGAGGGCGGAAGATGCGAAAGGTCCGGTGGACCATTCGCCCGCCCGAACGCCGCAGCGGCGCGCGACCAAGCGCGACGCGAGGCCGGGAATATTTTCATTTCCTCACCCTGAGCCCTCATCCCGAGCTTGTCGAGGGACGAAGGGTGAGAAGAGAGGTGCATGATGGTGAACAAGATTCGCGGTGAAGCGGCGCTGAAAGCGGGTGGGCGGCAATATCGCTTGCTGCTGACGCTGGGCGCCCTGGCGGAAATCGAAAGCGGGCTGGGGCTGGAGGATCTGGCCGGCGTGGCGGCGCGTCTGAAGCAGGCACGGGCCGGCGATCTTGCCATTGTGGCGGCGGCGCTGCTGCGGGGCGGCGGCCATGACCTGTGTCCGGCCGAGGTGTTGCGGCTGGAATGTGACCTGGGCGAACTGGTCAGCGCCGTGACGGCAGCGTTCGAGAATGCCGGTCTTGCGGCGCCCACAGCAGCGGAGGGGCGGGAAGGCCGCCCTTTTGCTGGCAGCGCCTCGTCGGCATCGGTCTCGGCGTGATGGGTCTTTCACCCCGCGATTTTTGGGCCCTGTCGCTGCCGGAATGGCGGGCGCTGTGTGAAGCGCGCTTTCCCGCGCCGCCGTCGCTCGGCCGCGGCGCCCTTGACCAGTTGATGATGCAGCATCCGGACACCAACCATGGCTAACACACGCAAACCCTTGGCCGCCGCGGCTGAGGACCTGGCCGATTTCGCCGGCACGGTTGGCAGCGCCGCCGCCGGCATCGAAAGCGCGGTGAACCGCAGCTTTGATGCGGTGTCGAACAGCATTGCCCGCGCCGCCGTCTCGGGCCGCGCCTCGATGAGCCAGCTCACCGCCTCGATCCTGGCCGATTTCGACCGCATCGCCGCCCGCCAGTTCATCGCCCAGCCGATTGAAAGCCTGCTGGGATCGGTGGCGGATGCGCTGCTGCCCATTGCCGGCGCCCGCGCCATCGGCGGGCCGGTGGCGGCGGGGCAAAGCTATCTGGTGGGCGAACAGGGCCCCGAACTTTTCACCCCGGCCGGCAACGGCGCCATCACCAGCAACGCCAATCTGTCACCGGTGCGCCCGACGGTGACGGTGAACATCACCACGCCGGATGCGCAGAGCTTTCTCAAGTCGAGGTCCCAGGTGGCGGCGCTGCTTGCCAAGGCGGTGGGGCAGGGGCAGCGGAATTTATGATGCGATTGAAGCACCAACTGTCATCCCGCGCGCGATGCAGCGCGTAGCGGTGCATCGCAGATGCGGGACCCATTTAACAAGCGGCACGATGGGTCCCGTGTCTGCGGCGCATCATTGCATGCTGCGCCGCGCACGGGATGACAAGATGAGATGTGCGGCGCTGCTGGCCAAGGCGGTGGGACAGGGGCAGCGGAATCTTTAGGGCGGCACCTTACCAGGTTTCGATCAGGTCACCGATCACCTCGTGGCATTCGGTTACGGGGTGGGCGGCGTCAATCAAAAGATATCCGTTTGTGTACGTCTTGTGCCGGATTTTCCAGCCGCCCTCCTCATGTGAGGCGAGATAGTCGGAAGCAGGGTAAGGAAAGAGGTTTGGGCACTTTTCCTTTGCCTGGGCGATGATGTCGGTCTCTTCCTGCGTCGGATGAAGGCAACCGGCCAACAGCCCGATCACAAGAACACCCGCGAGGCGAAGACAGCGGACAGCGGAATGTGTGACGATCATTCAACGATCAACATATTCCAAATGCCGCCGCGCAATGAGCCAGAAGATGAATAGCAGTAAGCCGATCCCAATGGGCTGCCACATCGGATCCAAGTGCATCGTGTCCACGCCGAAAAGGATCACAGCCGCAATCACGCAGGCCACCCCTGTCATAGCCCAGCCCTTCCAGTGACATGTGGAAGTTCTGTAGAGCGGTAGCCGACCAGTTCGGCAAGCCTGGAACCAGATTTCACGCTGCTTCGGTTCAACAACCATAGCAACAGAGAATACTCCAAATGCCCGCCAACTTCCACGAGGTCAGCTTTCCGCTGGCCATTGCCTTTCATTCCACCGGCGGACCGGGGCGCAGGACCGAGATCGTCACCCTGGGCAGCGGCCATGAGGAGCGCAATGCGGTGTGGGCGGCCTCGCGCCGGCGCTATGACGTGGGATCGGGGGTGCGCACCCTCGATGACCTTGCCGCCGTAATCGCCTTTTTCGAGGCGCGGATGGGGCGGCTCTATGGCTTCCGCTTCAAGGATTTTGCCGACTGCAAAAGCTGCGCCCCCGCCGCCATGCCTTCTGCCACCGACCAGGGGCTGGGCATGGGCGACGGGGTGACGCGGGTGTTCCAGTTGCGCAAGGCTTACGCCGACACCGCGGCGGCCTATGTGCGCGACATCTTAAAGCCGGTGGCGGGCAGCGTGAAGGTGGCGGTGAATGGCGCGGCGCTGAGCGGCGGCTTTGCCGTGGATGCCGCCACCGGCCTTGTCACCTTCGCCGGCGCGCCCGCCATTGGCGCCGTGCTGACGGCGGGATTTTTGTTCGACACGCCGGTACGCTTCGACAGCGACACGCTTTCGGTCAATCTGGCCGGCTTCTCCGCCGGCGAAGTGGCTTCGATTCCGCTGGTGGAGATTTTGCTCTAACCCAACTTGTCATCCCGGGCGCACCGCAGCACGAAGTGATGCGGTGCAGACCCGGGACCCATTGTGCCGCTTGCTCGATGGGTCCCGTGTCTGCGGCGCACCGTTACACGCTGCGCCGCGCACGGGATGACAATTGGGGAATTGGCCAGGACATAAACATGAAAACGCTTCCTCCCGGCCTGCAGGATCATCTGGGCAGCGGCGCCACAACCCTGTGCTGGTGCTGGCGGCTGAACCGCGGCGACGGCACCGTGCTGGGTTTTACCGACCATGATCGCGCGCTTTCCTTCGACGGCGTCGCTTACGAAGCCGCGACCGGCTTTGCCGCCGGCGAAGTGCAATCGGCACTGGGTCTGGCGGTGGACAATCTCAACCTGTCGGGCGCGCTGTCGTCGGCGACGCTGAATGAAGACGATCTGGCGGCCGGGCTTTACGACAATGCCGGTTTCCAGCTTTGGCGCGTCAACTGGCAGGATGTGAGCCAGCGCGTGCTGATGAAATCGGGCACGCTGGGCGAGGTGACGCGCCAGGGCAGCGCCTTTCAGGCGGAACTGCGGGGCCTGGCGCAGGCGCTGAACCAGAAGACAGGGCGCGCCTTTAGCGGGCTGTGCGACGCCGATCTGGGCGATGGGCGCTGCGGTGTGACGCTGACGCCGATAAGCGGCACCGTCGCCAGCGTTTTCGATGCCCGCCGCTTTACGGTGAGCGGGCTGGAGGGTGCCGCGGCCGGTGATTTCACCGGCGGCAAGCTGCTCTTCACCGGCGGCGCCAATCAAGGGCGGGCGGCGGAGGTCAAGCGCCACAGCGCCGGCGGCGGCGTCGTCACGCTCGAACTGTGGCAGGCGATGAGCACGGCCGTGGGCACGGGCGATGGTTTTACGATCACGCCCGGCTGCGACAAAAGCTTTGCCACTTGCCGCGACCGGTTCGGCAATGGCGTCAACTTTCGGGGCTTTCCCCACATGCCGGGCAATGATTCCGTGGTGGCGGCGCCGGCGGCGGACCAGAAGCGGGATGGCGGCAGCCGGTATGACAATTGAAGACGCTTGCGCTCTCACCCTTCGACAAGCTCAGGGTGAGGATGTTGAAAATATTCCCGGCCTCGCGTCGCGCTTGGTCGCGCGCCGCTGCGGCGTTCGGGCGGGCGACAGGTCCACCGGACCTTTCGCATCTTCCGCCCTCACCCTCATGCTGAGCCCCTCATCCCGAGCCTGTCGAGGGACGAAGCATGAGGCCAGCGATATTGTCGCCGCGGCGCGGGGCTGGATCGGCACCCCTTTCGCGCATAAGGCTAGTGTGAAAGGTGTGGGCTGCGATTGCTTAGGGCTGGTGCGCGGGGTGTGGCGCGAATTGTTCGGTGCCGAGCCGGAAGCAGTGCCAGCTTATGCCGCCGACTGGAGCGGTGAGCGCTTGCGTGACGGCCTGGCGCGGCATCTGAACGAAGTGCCGCGCGCGGCGATGCGGGGCGGTGATGTGGCGCTGTTCCGCCTTCTCCCGCACGGCCCCGCCCGCCATTGCGGCATCGTGGGCGAAAAGGAAGGCGGCTTCACCCTGATCCATGCGCGGCAGAACCGGGTGGTACGGGAAGAGCCGTTGTCGCGCTTCTGGCAGGCAAGGCTGGTGGAGGTGTTTCGTCTTAGAGGCTAGCGTGCGTGCTCAAGCACAAGTTTTTCGCCTGCCTTATCAAAACACATCGTCAACTCTCCGCCGTCAGTCCCCAAGAATCCGTGGAAGCCAACACATACCATGTTTGGCAGATATATCAGGGCGGGTGCATACCAGCTTTTTAAAAATTGCACGGGCTTGTCATTGCGGGTGGCCCAGATTCGAAAAGCGCGATCTATAACGCGTAATTCAGCTGCGCTGTAGGCTAGGGGAACAGCGCTGTCCTGGCAGCTCCAAAGCCGCTGGCGGCAGAGTTCGTCGTTCTCTCTGCTCTGTCCTACTTTCTTTCCGGATCGCAACGGAGTGCGGTTTCGCTGCACATCTTCTCTTTCACGGTCGGCTCTTGCGCGTGCGTGAGCAAGAGAGGGAACATCGCTATTGTCGCCGCGAGGCTTCCAAGCATTTTCCAGGCGGACAGGCGGGTAACTCCCTCGCTGAAGTCGGTTCAGTATAGCGTATTTCTTCTTCGCAATGGCGGCTTCGGCCGCCCTTTTCTTTTTTGGACTCCCCCCATGGCTTCTCTTCTTCTCGGTGCTCGCGGTTCCACGAAAAAAAAAACAGTGCTGGGCGACGGCATTTCAGTGCTGGGGGCCACGCTCACCGGCGCCCAGATCGGCGGCGCCTTGGGCGCCCTGGCGGGCGGGCAGATTGATGCCGCGCTCACGCCCGGCCGCCATGTCAGCCGCGAAGGCCCGCGATTGACCGATCTGTCCTTGCAGGCCTCGCAGGAAGGCGCGCCCGTTGCCGCCGTGTATGGCCGGGTGCGCCTGGCCGGGCAGGTGATCTGGGCTAGCCGCTTTCGCGAAACCGCCACCACCAACACCCAAGGCGGCAAGGGCGGCAGTGTCAGTCAAACCGATTATGCCTACTCCATCTCTTTCGCCGTCGGGCTTTGCGAAGGCGTCGCCGCCCGCATCGGCCGGGTGTGGGCCAACGGCAATCTGCTGGACCTGTCGCGCTTTGCCTACCGCTTTCATTCCGGCAGCGAAACGCAAGCGCCTGATCCCGCCATCGCGGAAATCGAAGGCGAGGCCAATGCGCCGGCTTATCGCGGGCTTTGCTATGTGGTGTTCGAGGACATGGCGCTGGCCGATTTCGGCAACCGCATCCCCCAATTGCAATTTGAAATCTTCCGCCCGCTGCTGGACGAAGACAGTCTGGAAAACCGGCTGACGGCGGTCGCCTTGATCCCCGGCGCCGGCGAGTTTGTCTATGCCACGGCCGGCGTGGCGGCCGATGACGGCGCCGGCGGCACGGCGTGGCAGAATGTTCATGGCGTCACCGGCGAGGCCGATCTGACGGCTTCGCTAGATGATTTGCAGGCGCTGGCGCCCAATCTCAACATCGTGGCGCTGGTGGTGGGCTGGTTCGGCGATGATCTCGCCGCCGGCAGCGTTGCCATTCGCCCCGGGGTCGAGACGCTGGACAAGGACACCTGGCCCGAAAGCTGGAGCGTGGCCGGCATCATGCGCGCCGATGCCCATCTGATCAGCCAGGTCGGTGGCCGGCCGGCCTTTGGCGGCACACCGTCGGATGCTTCGGTGATGGCGGCCATCGCCGAATTGAAGCGGCGCGGACTGCGGGTGCTGTTCTATCCCTTCCTGTTCATGGATATCGCGCCGGGCGGCGATCAGCCGGCCTATCCCTGGCGCGGCCGCATCATCCCCGCGGCCGAAGACCAGACCACAGCGGTAGCCGATGAGGTCAACAGCTTTTTCGCCGGCAGTTGGGGCTGGCGGCGCATGGTGCTGCATTATGCCGGGCTGTGCGCCGCGGCCGGCGGGGTGGATGATTTTCTCATCGGCTCGGAACTGGTGGGGCTGACGCGGGCGCGCAGCGATGCGGCAACCTATCCGGCGGTGACGGCGCTCAAGACCTTGGCGGCCGATGTGCGCGCCCTTGTCGGGCCCGGCACCCGCATTTCCTATGGCGCGGACTGGAGCGAATACAACAACCACCACACCGGCGGCGGCGCCGTGCGCTTCAATCTCGATCCCTTGTGGGCCGACGCCAACATCAACTTCATCGGCCTGGACAATTATCTGCCGCTGGCCGACTGGCGCGATGGCGAGGCGCATTTGGATGCGGCCGTGGTGCCTTCGATTTATGACCCTGCCTATCTTAAAGCCAACATTCGCGGCGGCGAGGATTATGACTGGTATTATGCCAGCGATGCCGACCGGCTGAGCCAGACGCGTACACCGATCACTGACGGCCTGGGCAAGCAATGGGTGTGGCGGGCCAAGGATCTGTGGGGCTGGTGGAGCAATCTGCATTACGACCGGCCGGACGGCAGCGAAAGCGCCACGCCCACCGCTTATGTGCCGCAAGCAAAGCCCATCGTCTTTACCGAACTGGGCTGCCCGGCGCTGAACAAGGGCGCCAATCAGCCCAATGTTTTCTACGATCCCAAGTCCAGCGAAAGCGCTCTGCCGCATTTTTCCGATGGCGCGCGGGATGATCTGATGCAGCGCCGCTTTCTGGAAGCGCATGGCGCCTTCTGGGCCGATGCGGCGAACAATCCGGTTTCGACAATTTATCACGCACCGATGGTAGAGCGGGCGCATCTGTGGTGTTGGGATGCGCGGCCCTTCCCCTGGTTTCCGGCGCTGGGGGCGGTGTGGGGCGATGCCCCCAACTGGCAGTACGGCCATTGGCTGAACGGCCGGCTGGGCGCGGTGCCGCTGGCGGCGCTGGTGGCGGCGTTGTGCGAACGCGCCGGGTTCACAAACTACGATGTGAGTGGTCTTGATGGCCTGGTCACCGGCTATGCCGTTAGCGATATTGCAAGCGCCCGCGATGCCCTGACGCCGCTGGCCGACGCCTTTGCCTTTGAAGCGGTGGAAAGCCAAGGCGTGTTGCGCTTTGTCATGCGCGGCCGCGCCCCGGCCGCTACGCTCAGCCAAGATCAGTTGGTGTTGCCCGATGACGGCGCCGGTTTTCATCTGGCGCGGGCGCAGGAAAGCGATCTGCCCGGGGCCTCGCGCCTCAGCTATGTGGACGGCGCTTCTGATTATGCCGCCGCCAGTGTGGTGTCGCGGCGGCTGACCGGGGCCTCGCTGCGGGTTGCCGCTTCCAGTCTGCTGCTGGTGATGGATGAAGGCCAGGCGACGGCGATCGGCGAACGGCTGTTGCAGGATGCCTGGGTGATGCGCGAAAGCGCCGGCTTTGGGCTGCCGCCGTCGCATCTCAAGCTGGAGCCGGCCGACGACGTGCTGCTGACGGTGGGCGGCCGGCAACGCCGTCTGCGCCTGACGGCAATCGCTGATGCGGGCGCGCGCCGCATCGAGGCGGTGGCCACCGACCCCTCACTTTATATAAGGAGCGGCCCGGCCGCCCTGCCGCGGCTGCGCCAGAATCTGGTTTCGCCGGGGCGGACGCTGCTGCTGTTTCTTGACCTGCCCTGGCTGACACAAGGCCAGAATGTCGCCGCGCCCCTGGTCGGCGCCTATGCCGACCCGTGGCCGGGCAGCGTGGCCCTGATGCGCAGCGCGACGGGCGATAACTATACGCTGGATGCGACGCTCACCAAGCCATGCAGCTTTGGCGTCACCACCGGGGATTTCTGGTCCGGCCCCGCCGGCCATTGGGACCGGGTGAACCGTTTGAACGTGAAGCTGACGCATGGCGTGCTGGCGTCGGCCAGCGAAGAGGCTGTGTTCGGCGGCGCCAATATTGTGGCGGTCCAGAATGAAGACGGCGGCTGGGAAGTGCTGCAATTCGTCAGCGCCGATCTCACCGGGCCGGGCGAATATACCCTGACGCAATTGCGCCGCGGCCGGCGCGGCAGCGAAATGCAGATGCGCGGGCCCGTGGCGGCGGGGGCACGGGTGGTGGTGCTGGACGATGCGCTGAAGCCGCTTGGCTTGAGCATGGCCGAGGCGCGGCTGCCTTTTTATTACCGCTGGGGACCGGCGACACGGCCGGTTTCGGATGTGTCGTGGCAAGAGGCGCGGCTTTCCTTTGAGGCCGCGGCGCTGGTGCCATTGGCGCCCTGTTATGTGCGCCATCGCTGGGAGGGCGGCGATCTGATCATCACATGGCTGAGGCGCGACCGCGATCCCGATTCCGCGCATCTGACGCAACGCGTAATGCCGATGAGCGAAAGCGTTGAACGCTATGACCTGGAAATCTGCGATGGCGTCGGCGCCGTGGTGCGCAGCTTTGCCGCCGTGCCGCAGCATGCGCAGCGTTACGACGTCGGCCAGCAGGCGGCGGATTTCCCGGGCGGCCTGCCCAATCCGCTGATCGTCAATGTCTATCAGCTTTCGTCCGTCCTCGGGCGGGGGCGCCGGAAGAAGGAAATGCTTTATGTCCGATAGCACGCCCAGGCTTGGCCTGCCCGACCTGCCCGACACGCCCGAGCTTTATGCCGACACGGTGGCCGATGCCTTTGCCCGGCTGGATGCCTTTACCGATCTTTGCCTGAAGGGCGTCTTCGTCAACACCCCACCGTCATCGCCGGCCGACGGTGATGCCTATATTGTCGGCGGCAGTCCCAGCGGCGCCTGGAGCGGCTATCCTTACAAGATCGCCAGTTGCCGCGACGGCGCCTGGACCATGCTGGCGCCGTTCGACGGCCTGCGCGCCTTTGTGCCGGCGACGGGCGCCTTGCTGGTTTATGGCGGCGGAGTGTGGACGGACTGGAACGCCCTTCTCAGCGGCGCGGAAAGCAGCATTGCATCCGCCGCGACCTGCGATATCGGCGGCGCCGGCACGCTGGTGCTGGCGGTAACCGGCAGCACCACCATAACCAGCTTCGGCACCGTGGCGAACCGGCTTCGGCTGTTGCGCTTTGCCGGCGCCCTGACCCTGACGCACAATGCCACCAGCCTGATCCTGCCCGGTGGGGCGGACATTGTGACCGCGGCCGGCGACACGGCGATGTTTTCCTCCGACGCCGCCGGCAATTGGCGCTGCCGCCATTACAGCCGCGCCGATGGGCGCATGGTGAACATGGCCGCTCCGGTTTTCACCGGCACCCTGACGGCGGCGGCGGCAAATTTCAGCGGCGCGGTCAGCCTGAACGCGGCGGCGCCGCTGCTCAGCCTGGCGCCCGCGTCCTACGCGGGAAGCTACAAGACCCAATTGGGGGCGCTGTCGGACGCGACCGGGATTCTGGTATTCGGCAACTCCGCCCATAATGAAATCCGGGCCGGTGCGACCGCCGCGGGCGGGCATCTTGACATCTTCACCAACAACACCGCCGCCATCGGCACGGCCGGCGACGGCATCCGCGCGGCAAGGTTTGCCGCCGACGGCGGCTTGCTTGTCGGCACCACGACGAATGGCGGCTGGACCGCCGCTGCCAAAATGGCGGTTGAAAACGGCGGTCCGGGGCTCGGCTTGTATAACAACGGCTCCACCGGCTGGGCCTTGAGTGCGCGTGTTGACAACAGCGCCGTTGCCTTCGCCCAATTTTACTATAACGGCTCGACCGGCGTTGGCTCCATCACCACCAACGGCACCGCCACCGCCTACAACACCAGCTCGGATGCGCGGCTGAAGGACAATATCCGGGATGCCGGTGATGCCGGGGCCATTCTTGACGCCCTTAAAGTGCGGCAATGGGAATGGAAGGCCAATGGCGCCCATGAAGCCTTCGGCTTTGTGGCGCAGGAGGAACAGGGCGTTTATGCCGCCGCCGTCACCCCCGGTGATGACGGCGATGACGGCGATGCGATCACCCGGCAATGGTCGCGCGATGACAGCAAGCTGGTGCCGCTGCTGGTGAAGGAAATCCAGTCGCTCAGGGCGCGGCTGGCGGCGCTGGAGGCGGCGCCATGAAGCTGGTGGTGGAATGGAAAAGCGCCTGGCGCTGGTTTTCGGTGCAGGCGATGGTGCTGACGGCGGCGGTGCAGGCCGCCTGGGCCGCGCTGCCCGATGATCTGAAAAGCCACGTTCCGGGCAGGATCGTGACGGCGCTGTCGCTGCTGTTGCTGGTGCTGGGGATATGCGGCCGGTTGGTGCAGCAGGACAGGTAAAGCGCACTCCCTAACTTGTCATCCCGGCCAAGCGCGAAGCGCGCGGTTCGTAGCAACAGCGTGCGAACGGACCCATGGATACGCCAAGTGCGATGTCAAAATGGGTCCCGGATCTGCGATGCACCGCTACGCGCTGCATCGCGTCCGGGATGACAATTATATTTTAAATGCACACGAGGGCGAAAATGCTCACGACCTTGCTTTCCTGGCTCACCGGCAAAGTTGCCGGACCGGTCGCAACTTTCTGCGCTGTGATATTTGCCATCGCGGCGCTGTGGCAGACGGCGCGGATTGAGGGCGTCTTCGGCGGCGGACTGAAGGTGCAGGTGGCGACACTTCAGGCTCAGCTTGCGGCCCGTGACCTGGCGGCGGCGAAGGCTCAAAGCAGGGCGCTGATCGCCCGCGAACAGCGCGCTGAGAAGAGCGAGCGCGAGGCCGCCTCCCATGCCGCAGAGCAGATCAGAACCCAGACCCAGATTGAAACCATCGTCCAAAAGGTGCCCGTCTATGTCAGTGCGAAAAGTGATCAGGATTGCCGTCTGCCTTGGGGCTTTGTCCGGCTGTTCGACGCCGCCGCCGGCGGCGGCGACCTTGATACCGTCCGCGCCGCCATCGCCCCCGGCCAGCCTGATGACGCCGCCTCGGATGTTAGCCTGTCTGAAGCTCTCGCCGTGCTCAGCGCAAATTTCGGCGCCGCCCGCCAGAATGCCGACCAGCTAGAGCATCTGGAAAAGGCGGTGGCGGCGGACCATTGACCACTGTTCCAAGCCGTCGATCACGATGGCGCAGAAAAATGTCCGCATTGCGCCAGTGCGGTCATTCCCATCCGCTGCCGGACCTAATGCGATTGATATGCGTTAAAGAAAAATACAAGCGCAATCGCAATTGCCATCCAGATCAATAAATTCCAGAGAAGAAGCCGCCCGCTAAGAACGGCTGTCTTTTTGCGGCTCTGCATAAACGCCCAGCGTTTTTTGACTCCTTCGATACCTTCTCGCTGCCAAATTACTGCCCAAAGCCCCAATACGGCGACCGCGCAAACACCAAGAAATGCAACCAGACTTTGATCCAGCGTCCAGCGCCACGGCGTTAAAAATGCTCGCAACGCCACTCCTGCCATGGTCCAAATCACGATCAGTCTAATAGCCCAGCGGCCTATTTTATCCATATTTCTCGTCGAAGCCTGAAGAATCCTACCAGAACCTTGTTTCGTGGCAGGCGGCGCGAAAGACTAAACCAAAAGTCGCTGTCTACTTGGCGCGAGAAGCAGTCGTTCAAGAGCACCTAGCCGAGCACTGCTAATTCAAGGGTCAAATCTGGGTTTCGGTTTCGACGCAATTGCATCAATGGTCAACTCGCGCACCTTATCGAGCAGTGAGCCTGACCGAAGATAGCGCATATGCGCAGCGAAACGGTCTTCGGCTATGACCTTCCTTCCGAGGTTTTTCTCCTCATCCTTCATAAGCTCTAAGACCCGTTTGTCCTCCCCCGCTTCGAGCCAGAAGCCGTGACCTTCGTCGCAAAACTCCATATTGAGTTCGTACAGACGATATTTGAAAGACTGTAGCTGCTTACCGCACTGGGGACATTTTTTGCTGGACGGTGCGGACCCGAGCATCAAGCTGCCTTTTTCATCGTCACCAAAGTCGAAGACTTCGTCCTCAAGCTCGGCTAATTCCTGGCTTGTAAGCCACATGCCGCCACAAGAGTCGCACACTTCCATCTCAACGCCGTCACGCGTCTTCTGTCCCAATGGCGCGCCGCAGGCAGGACATTTCATTGGTAGATGCTCCCTTTTTAAAACTGAAATTACGCCAGTTCCATGTTGCAGCACTAGCACACTCGCCCACCCCCGTGGAACCGCGTTGGGTCAAAGCGGACCTTGGCAGCGGTGGGCCATTCCAAACGGACTGCAAGCGCGTGCCAAAACAAGAAGCCCCGCGCCGGTTGACGACGCGGGGCTTCACTTGACGGCTCGGGCCTTTCGGGGAGGGGCGGACCGAAGGCCTTTGCCCCAAGCTCGCTAGATTCTGACCACGCCCAGGAAGCGGCCGGTCCAGGGATCAAGCTCCACCAGCACCAGGCGGCCGAAGCGGTCGCGGCCGCGCACGACAGTGCGGCCATGGAAGAAATAAGGCTCGCCCAGCGCCACCAGGCGGTGCATGCGCAAGGTCTCGAAGACGCGGGCGCGCATCACCACAGGCCGGCGCATCACTTCGCGCTGCAGCACGTCGCGGTGCATCACCACCGGGCCGCGATGAAAGACTTGCGCGTCGGCGCCGCCGATCCCCGCAGCCGTCAGAGCCGCCAAGCCGCGGCTGCCATCATGGTCTTTTTGGCAAACATGGTCGTCTCCTTTGTCTCGCCGGGAAGGCGGGTTGCCGTCCCATGAAAACGACCTTAAGCCGATGAAACTGAACCGGGTCTGGACGCGGTATTCATCCCGGGTTCATATCGCGCGTTATAGTTGTGAGAGCCATGCGCAGCCGGATTTTCCTAAGGATTTTGCCGTTTCTCGCCCCCCTTGTGGCGGCGGGCGGTGCGGCCGCGCAACCGGCCCAGCCGCTGGACCGGCTGTTGCCGCAGATCCGGCGCGATCATCCCGGTCAGTTTCTGGATGCCGAAGGTGCCAACCAGAATGGCGACCCCCATTATCATCTCAAATGGCTGACGCCCGACGGGCGGGTGATGTGGCTGGATACCGATGCCCGCACCGGCCGGGTGCTGAGCCAGTCGCCGGGGCGCGATGCGTTTGATGCGCCGCGCTATCGGGCGCCCCAGAATGAAAGCGGTCCGCCCTTGGACCGACGTGACGAGGGGCAACGCTTCACACCGCGCGACGAACCGCAATATGCGCCCCGCTATGACAATCGGGGTGCCGCGCCGCAGCCCTATGGCCAGCGCTTTGACAGTCGCGGCGAAAATTTTGTGCCCTTTGGCGGCGGGCCCGGCAATGGCCGCATTGGCGGCGAGCGCGGCTTTGGCGGTGCGCCCAGCGGCGGTTTTGGCAATCGCAATTTCGGCGGCGGCGGTCGTGACCGCCGCGACGGCCGCTGAAATGTTTTGTTGGTCGCGCAATTTTTCCGAAAACCGCTTCACACTTTTCGGATTGCGCTCTTAAGGAGGCAGACATGCGTATTCTGCTGGTGGAAGACGACAAGGAATTGCAGCGCCTGCTGCGCAAGGCATTGGCCGATGCCGGTTATGTCGTGGACAGCGCCTTTGACGGCGAGGAAGGCCATTTCCTGGGCGACACCGAACCTTATGACGCGGTGATCCTGGATCTGGGCCTGCCGAAGCTGGACGGAGTCGCCGTGCTGGAGAAATGGCGCAAGGCCGGCAAGATGATGCCGGTTTTGATTCTCACCGCCCGCGATAGCTGGAGCGACAAGGTGGCGGGGTTTGATGCCGGCGCCGATGATTATCTGGCCAAGCCTTTCTATACCGAGGAATTGCTGGCGCGCTTAAGGGCACTTTTGCGCCGGGCCGCGGGGCTGGCCGCGGCGGAAATCGAGATCGGTCCCTTGCGGATTGATACCCGCGCCTCCCGCGTCACGCTGTCGGGCAATCCGGTCAAGCTCACCAGCCAGGAATATCGCCTCTTGGCCTATCTGGCCCACCATCGCGGCAAGGTGGTGTCGCGCACCGAACTGGTCGAGCATCTTTACGACCAGGATTTCGACCGCGACTCCAACACCATCGAGGTCTTTGTCGGGCGCCTGCGCAAGAAGCTGGATGCCGGCCTGATCCAGACCGTGCGGGGCCTGGGCTACAGCCTCGACGCGCCTGCCGCGGCGAAATAGGATGCTGCAAAATTTTTAGCGCAAGCTGAATGGAGATGGTGCCGATTTTTCTGATCTCACCATGGCCGGCCGATGTTTACCCTCGGGTCGCGCTTCGCGCGAACCCGGGGGAGCCGGCCATCCAGGGCCCCGAGGTATCGTACGTGTTGCCCTGGATGGGCGGGTCAAGCCCGCCCATGGTGAATGGTGGGATTGGTTCATAGCAACTGAACGCCCTTCCGACATTCACCAGGAGCCCGATATGAAGACTATCCGAATTTTGGAATCGGGACGCCAGCCGGCATGAAGCTTCGGCTGAACTCGCTGGCGGCGCGGCTGATCGCCACCGCCGCGATCTGGACCCTGCTTGGCCTGGTCCTGGGCGGATTGGTGTTGTCGGCTGCCTTTCGCAGCGCCGCCCAAAGCAGCTTTGACGCCGCCTTGCGCACCGATCTGGACGGGCTGGCGGTGGCCGCGAGCTTTGATCCGGAACTGGGGATGGCGCTGGAACAGCGTTTTCTCAATGCCAGCTTCGCGCGGGTCTATTCCGGGCTTTACTTCCAGATCGAGCCGGAGATTGCCGGCCAGTCGCCGGTGCAGACTTCGCGCTCGCTGTTCGGGGCCCACATCACGCCCCACATCACCAGCCGGCAAGGCGCCTTGTCATGGGGTGATGCCGCCGGCCCGGACAACCAGCATCTGCGCCTGGTGCAGCAGCGGATTGAATTTCCCGACACCACCACGCCACAACCCGATGATACCCGCGCCTTCAAGGTGACGGTCGCCGGTGACAGCGCGGCGGTGGATGCGCAGGTCGCCCGCTTCAACGGCACTTTGATCTGGTCGTTTCTGCTGCTGGGCGTGGGTCTGGTGGTGGCGGTGTTCCTGCAAGTGCGCATCGGGCTTTTGCCGCTGCGCCGTGTCGCCACTGCGTTATCACGCATCCGTGATGGCTCGGCGCAAAGCCTGGAAGGCGATTTTCCCGCCGAAATCGCGCCGCTCGCCGGCGAACTCAATTCCCTCATCGCCCACAGCGCCGAAGTTGTGGCGCGGGCCCGCACCCATGTTTCCAACCTGGCGCATTTTCTCAAGACGCCGCTGTCGGTCCTGGCCAGCGAAGCGGAGGCAAGTGGTCCCTCGCCCCTGGCCGAACAGGTCAGGCGCCAGGTCTTCACCATGCGCCGGCAAGTGGATCATTACCTGACGCGGGCGCGGGCGGCCGGAAATGTCAGCGCCCTGGGCAATCGCACCCAAGTGGCGCCGGTGCTGAGTGATCTCACCCGCGTTCTCTCCCGCATCCATGCGGCGCGGGGCATCGAGATCGAAAGCGAATGCCCGCCGGGTCTCTTCTTCCGCGGCGAACGCCAGGATCTGGAAGAGATGACCGGCAATCTGATTGACAATGCCTGCAAATGGGCCCGTCACCTGGTGACGGTGACGGCCAGACGCGACGGCGCCATGCTGGTGCTGGAAATCGCTGATGACGGCCCCGGCCTGACGCCCGAGGAACGGGCGCGGGTGGGAACAAGGGGCGAAAGGCTGGATGAAAGCGTGCCGGGCTCCGGGCTGGGGCTGGCCATTGTGCGGGATATTTCCAGACTTTATGGGGGGTTTTTCGCGCTGGACGAAGCCCCGGCGGGGGGGCTTTTGGCCCGGCTGACCCTGCCGGCTATAGGCTAGTTCTCAACGCCGCCTTAACCCTGTCGCCCTAATGTGAAAAGCGGAAGCCTTCTTTACGGCCGACGGCGTGTTGAGTGCGGACAAGACCGGATTGCTGACGGCATTCCTTGGCGGCCTGCCGGGGCATGTTGCCGCGCGCCTGGCGCGGGCCGTCGAACTTGATCTGCTGATGGACGGCAAGACCCTGCCGCATGCTGAAATTCTCCGCGGCCTTCGCCCGGTGCTGCGGCGCGAGCCTTGCGGGCGCACCCTGACGCCATTGCGCCTGTTCTGTCTGCCCTTCCAGGAATTGCTCAGTTCGGAGCCGCGCAAGACCAAGCAGAAGGGCGTCATCATCCGCGCCAGCCTGCTGGCCTTGTGGCGCTGGCTGGGCCAGGAGCTGCTGGCGGAAGAAACGCAGCGTTTCTGTGTTGACGTCAAGACGATGCTCGTCGCCGGTCAGCAGGAAGCGGCGCTGGCCGAACCGAAAAAGGCTCGGCTGGCGATGGAAGGCGACCTGGCCATGGCCGACGCCGTGGAGATGGCGCTGTTGCTCAGCGCCGCGCCGGAAATGATGAAGATTCACGCGCTGCTGCCCACACCGGCGCCAATGACCGACGAGCTGTTGTGGCAATTGCGCGCGGTCTATGACGAGCTGGTGACGCGCCTGCCGGATGCCGCGCCTTATGTGCCGCTGGTGGCGATGATGCGGCTGTCGCGGCCCTGGGAAGGTTTGCGCCTGCCGCTTTCCATCGCCCGCCAGCACCGCGACACGCTGATTTCCAAGACCGACATGGGGCTGGTGGGCGAGATTCTTTTTTCCCGCCTTGACAGTCTGCAGACCGCCATCCTCACCGCCCGTCATCCCATGTTTGATGCCGACAAGCTGTTGGCCGAGACCCGCCAGTTCGCCGAGCTTTCCACCGCCATCGTCAAGGAAATCGAAGTGCGGCGCGACGGCGAATGGGGTCAGCGCCTGCTGAAAGATCGCGCGGCGGTTGGCGCCGCCATGGACAAGTTCATGGAGCGGGCGCCCAGGGAACTGGCGGCAGCGCTGCCGGTGCAGCGCAGCGGCGCCCGCAACGCCGATTTTTCCCGCGCTACCGATGCCGAAAAACGCGAGATGGCGATGCGCTATGCCAGGTTGGTGATGGGCAGCCGGCATTTTGCCGCCGGCGCCTGCTTTGCCGCCAAGCAGAAGGATGCGCTTGAGGAAATCTGCGCCCATCTCAGGCGTTACAATGAAGACCTGGTGCGGGAAATGCGCGCCCCCGAAGTTCCTGGGGTGGTCGAAGTTCAGTTCCCCTTTGCCACCGAGCTGACGGCGCTGCTGTTCAGCGAGGAAGAAGCCGAGCTGTTGCGGCGCAGAGGCAAGGCCGCGCAATCCGCCTCGGCGGCTTAAGCAAGTATTTCCCAAATATCACGCTGTATTGTCATCCCGTGCGCGGCGCAGCGTGTAACGGTGCGCCGCTGACACGGGACCCATTTAGCAATCTGCCCAATGGGTCCCGGATCAGCACCGCATCACTCCGTGCTGCGGTGCATCCGGGATGACAAGGGAGGTAAATGCTGCGCCGCGCACGGGATGACAGTAGGGGCAAGCTGAACGGCGCATGAATGGCGAGAGCCAGCGGACTTTATTTTTCCGACAGGTGGATTGCGCTTGAATGCCCAAGCCGTGGGGCTATCTAGAGGCAAGATTTTCGTCGGAGATGCCCCTTGAAGTTGCGCAGTTCGATCCTGGCGGCCGTTGCCGTGGCCGCCTTAAGTTCCACCGCCTATGCCCAAGATGCGGCAACGCGCGATCCGGCGCCGCTGGACCGCGGCGCTGACACCGTGCCGGCGCCCAATGCCGCTCGCCCCGATGATCGCGACGCGCCGCCGCCGCCGCGCGAGAGCCAAAGCGCCGCTGGTGCCAACCGCGACCGCGATCTTTTTTGTCGCCGCGACGCGGCCCGCCGCACCGGCTATGTGACGCCGAGCGAAGCCGCCGGCAATGAACAAGCCCGCGGCAGCATCGGCGGAACGCTGGGTGGTGCGGCGCTGGGTGCGATCATCGGCGGTGCCGCCGGCAATGCCGGCGCCGGTGCCGCCATCGGCGCGGGCGCGGGTCTTGTGGCCGGCAGCGCCATCGGTGCCGACAATGCCCGCCGCGCCGCCCGCGATGTCGCAGCCGATTATGCCGACGCCTATTATGCCTGCATGGATGAAGCGCAGGATGCCGATGTTCGCGGCGATGACCGTTATGGCGATCGCTATGCCGCGGATTATCCGCCGCCGCCACCGCCGGTCTATTACGGCCCGGCCTATCCCTATCCCTATTATGGCTACGGCTATGGTCCTTATTTCGGCCCCTCGATCGGCTTCAGCTTCGGCTTTGGCGGCCGCTATGGCGGCTATCGCGGCTTTGCCGCGCCGCGCGGCGGCTTTGGCGGTGGTTTCCGGGGCGGGGTCCGCGGCGGCCGGCGCTAGGTCCTGTCAGGAATCTTTGCGTGCGCGCGGCGGGGATGTATGGTCCCCGCCGCGTTCTTTTTCAGGCTTTCCGTGGCATCGCGCCCCAATCCCGCCAAGCTCAATTCGCTGCAACTCAAGACCCTGACCCTGCTTCAGGCGATTGCCCGCATTCCGGGCGCGAGCCGCGCCGAGGCCGATGGCGCCATTGCCATCCTGCAATTCCCCCACGCCCATGGCGATCATTTCCATCTGGGCGACGCCACCGTGGCGTCGAGTGACGCCACCGGACTGGAGAACCAGAATGTGTGGAATGCGCTGACCCGCAAGGGGCTGGTCCGTTCGGAGTGGCCGCACCAGATCGCGCTGACGGCAGAAGGCGCCGCCTATGAAACCGGTCTTGCCGACAAGATCCTGCATCAGGGGGCGCATCACTGATGTCGCCCAAGAAACGCCGCCGGCTTTATTTTGCTGTGGCCGTGGTCGTGGCAGCGGGCGGCGCGGCCTGGCTGATCCTGTCGGCCCTCAAGGATAATGTGATCTTCTTTCGCAGCCCCAGCGAAGTGGCGGCGCTGCATGTTGAGCCCGGCGTGACCTTCCGCATCGGCGGCCTGGTGGCCACGGGCAGTGTTGCCCATGGCAGCGGCGCCGAAGTGCGTTTCACCGTCACCGACAACAAGGACAGGGTGCCGGTGGTTTTCCGCGGTGTACTGCCGGCTTTGTTTCGTGAGGGCCAGGGCGTGGTGGCGACCGGCGCGCTCGACGCCAGCGGCACTTTCCAGGCGACCGACATCATGGCCAAGCATGATGAGAAATACATGCCGCCGGAAGTGGTGCAGGCGCTGAAGAAAAGCGGCGAATGGCAAAAGGGCGCGCAATGATCGGCGAACTGGGTCAGCTTGCGCTGTGCTTTGCCCTGGCCTTGTCGCTGGTGATGGCCAATGCCGGCATCATGGGCGCGGCCCCTGGGAGCGGTACGGCCCGGCATATCGCCCATGGCGCGGCGATGGGGTTTTTTGTCTTTATCGTGCTGGCCTTCGGGGCCCTCACCTGGGCGTATCTGATTTCGGATTTTTCGCTGCGCACGGTGGCCGACAATTCCACCACCTTGCAGCCGCTGGTTTATAAAATCACCGCGGTGTGGTCGAACCATGAAGGCTCGATGCTGCTATGGATGCTGGTGATGGCGGTCTATACCGGCGCCATCGCCGCCGGTGGACGGGGCGGCGAACGCATCACCAGCGCGGCGCTGGGGGTGATGGGTCTGCTGGCCGCGGCCTTCCTGCTCTTTATTCTTTTTACCTCCAGCCCGTTCCTGAGGCTGGACCCGCAACCCTTTGAAGGCGCCGGGCTGAACCCGCTGCTGCAAGACCCCGGTGCGGCGATGCATCCGCCGATGCTGTATTTCGGCTATGTCGGACTGTCGGCCGCTTTCGCTTATGCCGCTGCCGCCATGATCGTGGGTGACCCGGAAAGCGAAGGCTGGGCCCGGGCAGCGCGGCCTTTCATGCTGGTGGCGTGGATGGCGCTGACTTGCGGTATCGCGCTAGGGTCCTGGTGGGCCTATTACACCCTTGGCTGGGGCGGCTTCTGGTTCTGGGACGCGGTGGAGAATGCTTCGCTGATGCCCTGGCTGATCGCCACGGCGCTGTTGCATTCGGCCCTGGCAACGGAAATGCGAGGCGCCTTCCGCACCTGGACGCTGCTGCTGGCGATTGCCGGCTTTTCCATGAGCCTGATCGGCACCTTCCTGGTGCGCTCAGGCGTCATCACCTCGGTACATTCCTTTGCGTCCGATCCCACCCGTGGTTTTTTCATTCTGGTCCTGATCGGACTGGCGGTGGGCGGAGCCCTGGCGCTGTTTGCCTGGCGGGCGCCGCAGCTTCAGCGCGGCGTCGCCTTTGAGCCGGTCAGCCGCGAAACCACGCTGCTGCTGAACAATGTCTTTCTGATCGCTTCCTGCGCCGCGGTTTTTGTCGGCACGCTTTATCCCTTGGCGCTGGATGCCCTCACCGGTCAGAAAATCACGGTCGGCCCGCCTTTCTTCGCCATTACCTTCGCGCCCATTTTCTTTGCGCTGCTGGCGCTGGTGCCGCTGGGGCCGCGCCTTTCCTGGCGCAAGGCCGAACTGAAAGAGGCGATGCGTCCGCTTTATCCGGCGCTGGGCGTGGCGGTGTTGGCGGCGCTTGTGGTGTTGGCGGTTCTGACGCCCCGCAGTCTGGCCGGCGCCGGTGCTTTCGCCATGGCGGGCTGGCTGCTTGCTACCAGTGTGATCGAGATACGCAGGCGCAAAGGCGCGCGCGCGTCTGCTTTCGCCGCTGCTATTGCGCATGCCGGATTGGCGGTTTCGCTTTTGGGCATTGCCGGCACCACGGTCTGGCGCAGCGAGGCGCTGGTGCTGGTGGGACCGGGCGATAAGGTGAATGTCGGTCCTTATACGCTGCGCTTTGACGGCACGGTACGCAGTGATGGTCCCAATTATCGCGCCAGCCGCGCCACCATTGATCTGCTGGACGGCAATAGCGTGGCCGCCACCATGCATCCGGAGCAGCGCATCTATAATGCCGAGGGCCAGGATGTCAGCGTCACGGCCATTCGCACCACGGGCCTGCGCGATCTTTATCTGGCGCTGGGCGATGATCGCGGCCATGGCCGCTGGACACTGCGGGCCTATGTTTCGCCGCTGGCGCCGCTGATCTGGCTGGGGGCGCTGGTGATGGCGCTGGGTGGTGGCTTGAGTTTGTTCGGGCGCCTGCGCGCCAAGGCGACGGAACCGAAGGCGGCGCCTGCGGTGGCGCTGGCGGCGGAATGAAGCGCCTTCTGCTGGCATTGCTGCTGCTGACCAGCGCCGCTGCCGCGGCGGTTCCCGAGACGTTTTCCGACCCAGCCTTGGAAGCGCGCGCTCGGCACTTGCAGCGAGAACTGCGCTGCCTGGTTTGCCAGGGCCAGAGCATTGATGAATCCAACGCCGAACTGGCGGGCGATCTGCGCCGCACGGTGCGCGAACAGATTGCCGCCGGCCGCAGCGACGATGAGATCAAGGATTATCTGCGTTCCCGCTATGGCGATTTCATCCTGATGCAGCCGCCCGTGGAACCCGTCACCTGGCTGCTGTGGCTGGCCCCCTTTCTTGTGCTGGCGGGGGCGGGGGGCGTGGCCTGGATGGCGGTTTCCAAGGCCAGAAAAATCCCGGATTCCGCGGATTCCCAGAAGATTGCCGATTTTTAATCAATTGGATATGGTTCGGAAAGGCAGGCTTACTATTTAATGCCTGCTGGGGACCCAATTCGTGCCCGCGAGGAGCCAAGATGCCGACCAATAACACCACTTCTTCCGTCCAGAATTTCGTCCGCCGCCACCGCCGCGGCCTGATGATGAGCGCCGCCGCCGCCATTGTGGTGGTGAGCATGGGCGCTTTCGCGCTTTTGCCGCCGGTCCAGGCGATCCACATCGCCGCCAATGACCGGGTGCAACTGGCGCAGAATACGCCCCGCAGCCCGCGGGTGATGGAAGCGGCCGCGCCCTTCAGCTTCGCCGATCTGGTGGAGCGGGTGAGCCCCGCCGTCGTCACCATCACGTCGGAAAGCATGACCACCGAGCGCGACGAGCAGGAAATTCCGGCGCCGTTCCGCGACTTCTTCAACCAGTTCGGCCAGGGCCAGCAGCGCGGTCCGGTGCAGCCGCACAAGGCTATCGCGGCCGGTTCGGGCTTCATCATTGACAAGTCCGGCTATGTCGTCACCAACAATCACGTCATTGATCACGCCAGCAAGATCACGGTCCGGCTGGCCGACAAGCGGGAATTCACCGCCAAGCTGATCGGCACTGATGCGGCCACCGACGTGGCGCTGCTCAAGATCGAGACCAACGCTTCGCTGCCCACCGTGGAGTTCGGCAATGACCGCAATCTGCGCGTCGGCGACTGGGTGGTGGCGGTGGGCAATCCCTTCGGCCTTTCCAACTCGGTGACCGCCGGCATCGTCTCCTCGCTGGGCCGCGATCTTGGCCGACAGAGCGGCGGCAACCAGTATAATGACTTCATCCAGATTGATGCTCCCATCAACCAGGGCAATTCCGGCGGCCCGACTTTTGACCTGCGCGGCCAGGTGGTGGGCATGAACTCGATGATCTATTCGCCCTCGGGCGGCAGCGTCGGCATCGGCTTCGCCATTCCGGCCACCACCATTCGCGATGTGGTGACGCAACTGCGCGAGCGCGGCCGGGTCAACCGCGGTTATCTGGGCGTTTCGATCCAGAGCGTGACCCCGGAAGTGGCCAACGCCATGGGCCTGAAGGAAGGCGCCAAGGGCGCGCTGGTTGCCAGCGTGGTCCCTGATGGCCCCGCAGCCAAGGCCGGCTTCCAGCAAGGCGACATCATCACCGCCATCAATGGCCAGGCGGTCGAGGACAATACCGACCTTACCCGCAAGGTTGCCCTGGTCGCATCCGGCCAGGCTGCCACCTTCAACGTCAACCGCGACGGCAAGGCGCTGCAACTGCACGCCACCATCACCGCCCGTCCGGATGAGGAGAAGCTGGCCTCCAACGACAATGGCAATCAGCGCCAGGAAAGCCTGGGGGCCGGCCCGCAGGCCAAGGCCATGGGTCTGGAGCTGGCACCCTTGACGCCGCAGGCGCGCCGCTCGCGCCGGCTGGACGACAAGATCACGGGCGTCGTTATCACCAGCGTTGATCCCAGCAGCAATGCCGCGGATCAGGGCCTGGAAGCCGGTGACGTGGTGCTGAAGATCAACAACCGCAACGTCGCCTCTCCCGCCGACATCCAGTCGGGCGTCGCCGAAGCCAAGCGTGCCGGCCGCAAAAGCGTGCTGTTGCTGGTGGCGCGGGCGCAAGGCCAGACCGGCTTTGTCGCGGTGGACGTCGGATAAAGCTTGCCGGCGGCGGGGCTTCCCGCCGCCGTTCCCGCGCCGGTGGCCGTGCTGCCCCCCAATGCTGCCGCCGGCGCGGACCTTATTTTCAGACGGCGGGAGATTTTCACACATGCGCATCCTGGTGGTGGAAGACGATCTCGAGGCGCAGCGCTATCTGGTGCAGGGCCTGAAAGAATCGGGCCATGTGGTGGATGAAGCCGGCGATGGCGACCTTGGACTTTCGCTGGCGCTTTCCCGCCCTTACGACATCGCCATCGTGGACCGCATGCTGCCCAAGCTGGACGGGCTGAACGTCGTGGCCGAGATGCGTGAGCATGGCAACACCACGCCGGTGCTGTTTTTATCCGCCCTTTCCGAAGTGGATGACCGGGTGAAAGGCCTGAAGGCCGGCGGCGACGACTATCTCACCAAGCCTTACGCCTTTGTCGAACTTCTGGCCCGCATTGATGCCCTGATGCGCCGGCGTACCCCGGCCGGCGTCAAGACCCAGTTGCAGGTGGGCGATCTGGAGCTTGATCTTCTCACCCGCGCCGCCACCCGCAGCGGCCAGGAGATTGAATTGCAGCCCCGCGAATTTCGGCTGCTGGAATATCTGATGCGCCATGCCGGGCAGGTGGTGACCCGCACCATGCTGCTGGAAAGCGTCTGGGAATATCATTTCGATCCCCAGACCAATGTCATTGACGTCCATATCAGCCGCCTGCGTGCCAAGATTGACAAGGGCTTTGAACTGCCGCTGCTGCACACGGTGCGGGGCGCCGGCTATATGATCCGCGCCGCGGCCGCCTGATGCCGTTCGGGGGCAGGGGCTAACGATGCGGGGCGGCTTTCGGCTGGTCCGCACCCAGGCGTTCCGCATTGTCCTGATCTATGTCCTGTTGTTCGCGGTGTCGGTGACGGCGCTGCTGGGCTTCACCTACTGGATCACCAGCCGCACCGTGAACGGGCAGGCGGACGAAATCATCCAGGCTGAGATCACCGGGCTTTCCGAGCAATATCAGCGCCTGGGCTGGCAGGGCCTTTATCAAAGCGTCAATGAGCGTTCGCAGCAGCGCGGTAGCCAGGCGCTTTATCTTCTTACTGATGGCGAGCATCGCCGGCTGGTGGGCAATCTCACCTTCTGGCCGGCGGCCAGGGCCGATGCCGGCAACTATGTCGAGTTCGACTATGAGCGGCGGGTCAATAACGGCTATGAGACCCGCCATGCCCGCGGCCAGATTCTCAGGCTGGAAGGCGACAATTTCTATCTGCTGGTGGCCGAAGACATTCAGGACCGCTATGTCACCCAAAGTCTTTTCACCACCACCCTGCCCTGGACAGTGGGGCTGATTCTGCTTCTGGGGCTGGTGGGCGGGCTTTTGATGAGCCTTAATATGCTCAGGCGCCTGGATGCCATCAACCGCACCTCGGGCGAGATCATTGCCGGCGACCTGACGCGGCGGGTACCGGTAACCGGTTCGGCCGACGAGTTCGATGTGCTGGCGGAAAATCTCAACCGCATGCTGGACCGCATCGAGCGGCTGATGAAGGGCCTTCGGGAAGTGACCGATTCCGTGGCGCATGATCTGCGCACCCCGCTCAATCGCCTGCGCAACCGGCTGGAGGAATCGCTGGCGCGGCTTGCCGCCCAGGGCGGCAATGTGGGCGAGATCGAGCGCGCCATTGTCGAGACCGACAAGCTGATCGCCACCTTCAATGCCCTGCTGCTGATTGCCGAGACTGATGCCGGCGCCAGCCGCTCGCAAATGTCGCTGCTGGAATTGAATGAAGTGGCGGGCGATGTGGCCGAACTTTATGAGCCGCTGGCCGAGGAAAAGGGCATTGCGCTGAAGCTCGAGCGCGGCGGCGAGGCGCAGATCGAAGGCAACCGCAGCCTGGTGGCGCAGGCGCTGGCCAATCTGGTGGACAATGGCATCAAATACACCCCGCCCGGCGGCAAGGTGACCATCAAGGTGACGCAAGGCGCCGATGGCGTGGCCTTGACCGTGGCCGATACGGGACCGGGCATTCCCGCCGAAGACCGGCCGCGGGTGGTGGAACGGTTTGTTCGCCTGGAAGCCAGCCGCAATTCGCCCGGTACTGGGCTTGGCCTTTCGCTGGTGGCGGCGGTGGCGCATTTTCACGGCACCCAGCTTCTCTTGGAAGACAATCACCCGGGATTGAAGGCCAGCCTGGTTTTCCCGCGAGCCGGCAAGGTGATGCCGATCAGGCCGGTGATGACAGTGACCAAAAGCGCGGCGGAGTGAGGGCACTATCATCAGCAAAGTTCGCTGGGTCCCGTGTCTGCGGCGCACCATTGCATGCTGCGCCGCGCACGGGATGACAATGGAGTTACGCTGCTGCGTCGCTGCCCCATGTTTCGACAAGCTCGGGATAAGGATTTAAGTTTACCTCACCCTGAACCTGCCCGCCGTCGCCAAGGCTATGGCGGGTCAAATCTCCCAAGGGTCCGCCGAAGCTTGAGCGAAGGAGGATCGAAGGGTGAGGAACTCATGACCGCCCTTCGCCGTCCGCCGTTGCCCTTCGACCCCGCACGTGCGGCGCGCACGCTGGAAGATCTGGCGGCGCGAGGGTTCACGCCGCCTGATGCGGCAGCGCGGGCGCTGTTGGAAGGCGCCTTCGGCAACAGCGCCTATCTGGCGCGCCTGGCGCTGCGCGATACGAGCGTGCTGGCGGAGTATTTCGCCTCCGGCGCCGAAACACTGGTGCATGAGGCCGCGGCCGCCGCGCTGGCGGTTGATGGTCTGAATGACGAAGCCCAAGCGATGGCGGCGCTGCGTCAGGCCAAACGGGGCGCCGCCCTGGCCATCGCCTTAGGTGACATTGCCGGCGCGTGGTCTTTGGAACAGGTCACGGGTGCGCTCAGCCGCTTTGCTGATGCGGCGGTCAAAGGGGCGCTGCGTTTTCTTTTGGCGCAAGCGGCGGCGCGCGCGGGACTTGCCGAACGCGATCCGCAAAAGCTGGAAGAAACCACCGGGCTGGTGGTCCTGGCGATGGGCAAGTATGGGGCTTTCGAGCTCAACTATTCCAGCGATATTGATCTGGTGGTGTTTTATGACGCCGGCCGTTTTCCCTTTGCCAAGAAGGACGACCCGCGCGGTGCCGCGGTGGAACTGGTGCGGGGGCTGGTAAAGCTGATCGCCGAGCGGACGGGCGGCGATTATGTCTTTCGGGTGGATTTGCGCCTGCGTCCTGATGCGGGGGCGACGCAAGTGGCGATCTCCACCGACGCGGCGCTGGATTACTATGAAGCCATGGGCCAGAACTGGGAGCGGGCCGCCATGATCAAGGCGCGCGCCGTGGGCGGCGACCCGCGCGCGGCGGCTGATTTTAAGGCCGGCATTGCCCCCTTTATCTGGCGCCGCCACCTGGATTTTGCCGCCATTGCCGACATCCATTCCATCAAGCGGCAAATTCATGCCCATGGCGGTCATAGCGAGATTGCGGTGGCGGGCCATAACATCAAGCTGGGGCGGGGCGGCATCCGCGAGATCGAGTTTTTCGCTCAGACCCAGCAGCTTATTCTGGGCGGTCGTAATCCGACCCTGCGCGAGGCCGGTACGGTGGCGGCGCTGAATGCGCTGGCAAAGGAAAATGTGGTGACGCAAGGCGCGGCACGCGATCTGACCGAGGCCTATCGTTTTCTGCGCACCCTGGAACACCGCCTGCAAATGGTGGCCGATGAGCAGACCCACACTTTGCCGAAGGATGAAGAAGGTCTGGCCCATATCGCCTGCTTCATGGGCTTTGAAAATCGCGAGAGTTTTGCCGCCGCGCTGACCGGCACATTGCAAACCGTACAGACCCATTATGCGCAGCTTTTTGAAAGCGAGCCCGAATTGGCGTCATCGGCGGGAAGCCTGGTCTTTACCGGGGTGGAAGACGATCCCGAAACCCTGGCCACCATTACCGCGCTGGGCTTTGGCGATGCGGCGCATGTTTCCGGCGCCATTCGCGGCTGGCATCATGGCCGCATCCGCGCCATGCGCTCGGCCCGGGCGCGCGAACTTCTCACCCAGTTGACGCCGGCCATCCTGGAAGCGTTGGGCACCACCGCTGATCCTGATGCCGCCTTTGCCGGCTTTGACCGCTTTTTGTCCAATCTGGTTTCGGGCGTGCAGCTTTTTTCGCTGTTCCTGGCGCGACCGCAATTTCTCAAGCTGCTGGCGCGGATTGTCGGTTCCGCACCGCGCCTTGCCACCTATCTGTCGCGCAACACCGCCACTTTGGATGCGCTGCTGGATTCGGATTTTCTGGTCCGCCTGCCCACGCGGGCAGACCTGGCGGCCACCTTGGCGCGGCAGTTGGGCACGACTTACGAAGAAGCGCTGGATGGCGCCCGCCGTTTCGCCCGCGAGGAAATCTTTCGTGTCGGGGTGCAGATCGTGGAGGGCGCCTTCGCCAAGGCTTCGGCGCCCCGGGGGGCGGCGTCCCGCGCCGAAGCCGCCGGCCCGGCGCTGGCCGCCATTGCCGAAACCGTCATCGCTGGACTGCTGCCGCGTGTGGAAGCCGAACTGGCATTGACGGCGGGGCGAGTGCCCGGCGGCAGTTTTTGCGTCATCGCCATGGGCAAGCTGGGCGGGCGGGAGATGACCGCCAGTTCCGATCTTGACCTGGTGTTTGTCTATGACCTGGCGGAAGGGGTTGAAAGCAGCGACGGGCCCAAGCCGTTGCCGCCGACACTTTATTATGCGCGTTTGGCGCAGCGCCTGATTGCCGCCCTGACCACGCCGACCGCTGCCGGCACCCTGTATGAAGTGGACATGCGACTTCGCCCGACCGGCAACAAGGGACCGGCGGCGGTGAGTCTCAAGTCCTTCACCGAGTATCACGCCAGCGAAAGCTGGACCTGGGAGCATATGGCGCTGACTCGCGCGCGGGTGGTGGCGGGCGAGGGTGCAGCGCGGGCGGCGCTGAAAGCCGCCATCCGCCGGCGCCTCACCGCGCAGACGGACGGCGCCAAGGTGATGGCCGATGCCCGCGCCATGCGGGCGCGCATGGCCGAAAGCTTCAGCGACAAGAATCCCTGGGATCTGAAATATGCGCAGGGCGGGCTGGTGGACATCGAGTTCATCGCCCAGGCGCTGCAACTGGTGCATGCGCCCGCGGAGCCGGAAGTGCTGGACAGCAATACCATCGCCGCCCTGCATAATCTGCATGCCGCCGGGGCGTTGGCAAAAGCCGATGCCGCCATTCTGGTGGCGGCGGCGGGCTTGCAGCATGCGCTGACCCAGGTGCTGCGGGTGGCGCTGGATGAGGTGCCGAAGATGGAGGCGGCGACGCCGGGCCTCAAGGCGATGCTGGCAGAGGCGGGCGGGGCGGCGGATTTCGCGGCGCTTGAGGCCCGGCTGTTTGATCTTCAGGCGCGGGTGCGGGCGATTTTCGAGCGGGTGCTGGGCTAGGGAGGACAACCGGCTTGACAGCCGTGGCCGATGATGACAAGTTTAATTGTCATTTAGAACTGAAAACATGTCAAAAAGCACAGAAAAGGAGGCTTTATGACCAAACCAAAGGCCAGCTAAGCCCTGTTGATCGTCCTGCCGCTGATGATTGTTCCGGCCCTCTTTCTCACGGTGGCGCCTTGGCTCAAGACGGCAATCGGCGGGGGGATGACCAGTCTCATCGCCGCAGGGTTGGCGATGTCGGTCATGGCCTATTCTCTTTATCTGTCTTTCCGTGCGCAGCACTGCCTGGACGAAGTGCAACTGGCCGGCGGCCAGTTCGCGGCGCGATGGGGCATGGGCATCGGCGCCGTGGCTTTCGCGATGCTTTCGATGTTGCCGCCCTTCTGGGATTTCGCTGCCGCCTTGCTGCGGGACGCGGCGGACGATTCCGGCGCCAGCCGCAGAATTATCATCCTGGCGGTGATGTTCGGTTTTGGCGGCGTCGTCATCTTGCAGACGATCGGCATGTTCGTCGCCAAGCTGATGTGGTGGCGGGCAAGACGATGAGAGATTTCATTCCAGCAAGACAAATCAGGAGGCATGCATGACATCCAAACAGCGACAAATCCTGCTGGGGGCACCGCTGGCAATCGTGCCGGTGGTTTTCCTCAGCGTCGCGCCCTGGCTGAAGAGCGCGGTTGGCGGCACCGTGACCACCTGGGTTGCCGCGGCGGTGTCGGCCTTTGTGATGTTCTATGCCTGGTATGTCGCGCTCTCAATGCAGCGCCGGCTGGACGAAGTGCAGCGCGCCGGCGCCGATTACGCGGCGAAGTGGGGCGTCACCGCCGGGCAGATCGCTTTCTTTGTTTTGCTGGCGCTGCCGCCATTTCAGAATCTGGTGGGCGAGCTGGTGAATCAGCCGCGCGGCAAGGTCTTGCTGGGCATGACCATCGGGGCGGTTGGTGTCGTCCTGCTCCAGGCCATCGGCACGGTGGTGGCCCATCTCTTGTGGTGGCGGGCACGGCGGTGAGGAGGTGGAGCGCGACATGAAAAACCGCATCCGCGTGCTGCGCGCCGAAAAGAACTGGAGCCAGGCCGAACTTGCCGAGAAGGTCGGGGTCTCGCGCAACTCGATCAACGCCATCGAGAATGACAAGTTCGAGCCCTCGCTGCCGCTGGCCTTCCGCATCGCCGATGCCTTTGCCGCAAGGATCGAAGAGGTGTTCCTCAGGGACTGAGCCGTCATCCTTCGGCAGGCTCAGGATGAGGAATCCAAAAATAGCCTCACCCTGAGCTCGTCGAAGGGCGAGGCGCTAGGCACCAAACGGCAATGCGATCATGTCCGCCGGATTCCAGCCCAGCATCACCGCGCCGGGGGGCGCGGGACCGGAAGCGGCGACAAACACCGGCTCGCCGCGGCCGGCGATGCGCACCTGATAATGGCTGCGCTCCCCCAGGAAACTGGCGGCCGTGATCTCGCCCGCCACCGTGCCGCCTTCCAGGGTGATGCGTTCGGGCCTGAGCGCCAGCAGGATGTGGTCGCCCAGGGCAAAGCCAAAGCCAAAATTGGGCTTGGGGATACTGAGCAGGCCCAGGACGCCGGCATTGGCAGTGACGGTTTCACCTTCCACGCTTTTTACGGTGGCGTGAAAGAAATTGATCTCACCGATAAAGTCCGCCACTTCGCGGCAATTGGGCCGTTCATAAAGCGCGCGCGGCGAAGCGATCTGCAAAATCCTGCCGCCGCTCATCACCGCCACTTGATCGGCCATGGAGAGGGCTTCTTCCTGGTCGTGCGTCACCAAAAGGAAAGTAATGCCCAGCGATTTTTGCAAGCCTCGCAATTCCACCTGCATCGCCTCGCGCAGCCGCTTGTCCAGGGCGCCCAGCGGCTCGTCCAGCAAGAGCAGCTTGGGCCGGCGCACCAAAGCGCGGGCCAGCGCCACGCGCTGGCGCTGGCCGCCGGAAAGCTCGTCGCTGCGGCGCCCGTCCAGGCCTTCCAGCCTGACCGTCCCCAGCATGGCCTCGACGCGGGCGCGCAGGGCCTGGCGCCCCAGCCCTTCCTTGCGCAGGCCATAGGCGACATTGTCGAAGACATTGAGGTGGGGAAAAATCGCGTAATTCTGGAACACCATGTTGGTGGGGCGCTTGTTCGCCGGCACGCCGTTCATCACGGCGCCGTCAATTGTGATGATGCCCTCATCCGGCTCGGCAAAACCGGCAATCATCCGCAGCAGGGTGGTCTTGCCGCAGCCCGATGGCCCCAGCAGGGCAAAGAAGGCGCCTTGCGGCACCTCAAGATCAACCGCATCCGCCGCGGCGAGGGTGGCAAAGCGTTTGCTGACTTTTTGAACGGAAAGAAACGCCATTACGCCCCGACACTTTTCTTGCTGACGCCCAGATTGCGGGTCCATTCCGCCAGGATCACCACCACCACCGACGCCAGCAGGATCAGCGCCCCCAAGGCCAGCACCATTGGCAGGCGTTCGGGAAAGCGCAACTGGCCCCAGATATAGACCGGCAGCGTCGCTTCGGTGCCGGAGAGGAAATAGGCCAGCAGGAATTCATCGAACGAGGTGATGAAGGTGAGCAGCAGGGCGGCGGCGATGCCCGGCAGCATAAGGGGGAAGGTGAGGCGCCAGAAAGTCATCCAGGGGCCTTCGCCCAGATCAGCGGAGGCCTCTTCCAGATTGCGGTCAAAGCCTTGCATGCGGGCGATCAGCACGGTGAGGGCAAAAGGCAGGCAGAGGCTGACATGGCCAAGCACCACCGCTGCCAGCGACAACGGAAAATCCACCGCGCCCAGCAGCAAGAGCAGCGAAAGCCCCAGCACAATGTCGGGAATGAACAGCGGCAGGCTGATGAAGCCCAGCACGGCGCCGGCACCCTTTAGGCGATAGCGCGTCACGGCCCGCGCCGCCATGAGGCCCAGCACAGTGGACAGCAGCGCCGTCACCGCCCCCACCTCCAGGCTGTTGCCAAAGGCATGCAGCATCGCCACGTCGGCAAAGAGCTCGCGATACCATTGCAGCGTAAAGCCCGACAGGGGAAAGGCGATGAAGTGCGAAGCATTGAACGAGAACAGCGGCAGCAGCAGCACCGGCAGATAAAGAAAAGCCAGATAGAGAGCAGCATAGGCGCGCAGGGCTTTCATTTCACCGCCCTCACAGCTGCCCGCGCCGCCGTCACGAACAGCGCCGCCGTCACCGCCACCATCGCCATGCTGGCAAGGGCCAAGGCCGCGCCCAGGGGCCAGTTGCCCACCCGCTCAAACTGGATGGCGATCAGGTTGGCGATCATCGCCCCTTGCGGGCCCCCCACCAGGCTCGGCGTCACATAATCGCCGGTGGTGGGGACAAAGATCAGGATGGCGGCGCCCAGCACGCCCGGCAGCGACAGGGGCAATGTGATGCGCAGGAAGCGGCGGGCCGGCCCATCGCCCAGGTCGGTCGCCGCTTCCAGCAAGGCGCGGTCAATTTTTTCCAAGCTGACATAGATGGGCAGGATGGCGAAGGCGGCCCAGGCATGGGTCAGCGTCACCACCACGGCAAACGGGTTATAGAGCAGGGCGCTGAGCGGCGTGGAAATCAGATGCAGGCTCAGCAGCGCCGAATTGATCACCCCGCCATAGCCCAGAATGATCTTCCAGGCGAAGACCCGCAGCAGATACGACGTCCAGAAGGGAATGGTCAGCGCGATTGCCCACGCGAATTTGGCGCGTCCGGCATGGAAGGCGACGAAATAGGCCATGGGATAGGCCAGCGTCACCGTCACCGCCGTGACCAGGGCCGAGATGGCGATGCTGCGCCAGAACAAGGCGCGATAGCCGGCGCGGGCCAGCGCCTCCCCATATTGGGCAAGGCTGGGGCCGCCGGCCAACACGGGGCCGGGGGCGGCGGTCAGGCTGTAAAGCACCAGCAGGGCCAGCGGCGCCGCCATCGCCAGCGCCATCACGGCAAGGGTGGGGCTGAGCAGCAGATAGCCCCTGCGCGTGCCGTTTTCTGTTGCCATTTGCCCCGCCGAAGCCGTTCGGATTCAAGGATTTCGCATCCCGGGACAGGGCGCAACAGTTCCGTAACGGGCAAGGCATAGGCTCTTGCCAGCGGGGGCAGGCATGGGCCATAACCCCCGTCCACTTGGAATGCGGGCGTAGCTCAGGGGTAGAGCATAACCTTGCCAAGGTTAGGGTCGGGCGTTCGATTCGCCTCGCCCGCTCCAGGTTTCTGCTTTATTTGAAAGATGTCCCAGGCGGGCGAGGCCATATTTTATGGCGCGGCTGTGCCGCGCGGGGGCCCGCTCCAAGTCTCTGCTTTATTTGAAAGATGTTCCAGGCGGGCGAGGCCATATTTTATAGCGCGGCTGGTGCCGCGCGGGGCGCGCTCCAGGTTGCCGTCCCGCTAGCGGCCCTTCTGCCGACCTTTGATCCCGGCCGCAGACTTCGCCTTGGGAGATGCTTTAGATTTAACCGGTGCGCCTTTGGCGGTTTTGGCTTCCTTGCTCGCGGTCGCTTTCTTTTTCACCGTCGCCTCGGCAGCAGGGATTTTTTGGGCAGGCTTTGTCTTGGGAGAGACTGATCGCTTCGCCGCGATGTCCGGCTCAAGCTGAGCTTTCTCGCCAGTTTTTTCTGCCTTCCCTGAACTCTTTGCCGGCGCAACCTGTTCGCCGCGCATCAGGGCCATCAGCCGGGGCGTGAGCGTTTTTGCTTTTTTCGGCTCTTCTTTAATGTCACCGCTGAGGAAGGCCTTTACCTCCCTGGCCGATTTGCAGATGCGCGCCTTGCCTGATGAAACCAGAATCGGTCCGTTGATCAGGGCCGGATGCTGGATGATGCCGGTCCAAAAATCCTGATCGCCGATAAAACGGTCATCCAACTGCAAAGCCACAAAAAGCGGATCGAAGCGGCGCACCAGGCTCTGGTCGGCTTCGCCGAGCGACAGCGACAGCCGCCGCAGCAGATCGGGCGACAGCGGCGCCGTCAGATAATCCACCACCTGCAGCGACATGCCGGCCTGGCGTATCGCCAGCAAAACGTCTTCCGCGGTTTCAGAAGAGGGATCGCAATAGACAATTATCGCCGGCGCCGCGGCGATGGGTGCGGGTGCCGGTTTGCCAAGCAGCCGAATCTCGGAAACTTTTGGCCCTTTCGCATCCGGCACCGCGTTGAACTCAACGCGCTGGCCCGCGATCAAGTGCTGGGGTTTGACTTCGCCCAGCGCCGTTGCGGGCAAAAAAATGTCTTTTCCACCTTCGTCAGCCGTGATGAACCCAAAACCCTTGTGCGCGCTGAAAAACTTGATCGTGCCTTTGTTCATGCCGCTTCTTGGATGTGTGTGCCGGTCTCTTTAGACACGCAGCGGGAGATTGGCAACACGCCGAAACCGTCTTCTATCAAAGAGCAGAGGCTCAGTTCCGCATGCCCCGCAGGACCTCGCAGATCAGGCTCTCCGCCCTGGCGGCATCGGCAATCACCCCGCCCAGGGTGAAGAAGGGATGGATCATGCCGGCAAAGCAGACATGGTTTGTGGCAACGCCCGCGGCGGCCAGCCGATCGGCATAAGCCTGGTTTTCATCCACCAGCGGGTCAAATTCCGCACTGATGATCAGCGCCGGCGGCAGGCCGCTCAAGTCTTGCCGCAGCATGGGCGATGCGCGCGGGTCCAGCCGGTCTTGCAGATTGGGCAGGTAATTGTCCATGAACCAGTGCAGCGCCTTGCGCGTCAGCATGCAGCCGCTTTCATTGCGCAGATAGGACGGATATTCGCGGCTCTGGTCGGTCATCGGGTAGATCAGAATCTGCCGCGCCACGTCGAACTCGCCGCTGTCCAGCGCCATCTGCGCCACCACCGCCGCCAGATTGCCGCCGGCGCTGTCGCCGCCGACGGCGATCTTGCCTGCGTCAACCTTCAGTGCCGCGGCATTGGCGGCCGCCCATTTGGTGGCGTCGTAAGCGTCCCGCACGGCAGCCGGAAAGATATGCTCCGGCGCCAGGCGGTAATCCACCGACAGCACCGCACAATCGCCGCCCCGCGCCAGGCGCCGGCAGCTGGTGTCATAAAGCGTCAGCGAACCCAGCATGAAGCCGCCGCCATGAAAATAAACCAGCAGGGGACACCCTTCCGGCCCGGCGCGATAGAAGCGCGCCGCGATCGGCATCTCGCCGGGTATAACAAGATCGCGCACTTCAGCCACCGCAGGCTTTTCCGGCAGGAGCGTCAGGCGCTGCTGTTCATAGACGCGGCGCAGTTCGGCGGGCGCCAGCCCGGTGGGCAGGTCGCCGGCGCGCCGGATGGCTTCCACGGCATCGGGATGAAGCGGCATGGCGGCAATGCTCCGGCGGGCGGGCGCGCTTGTCAAATCTTGGGCGCGGGTTCTAATGGCTCCAAACAAAAGGAAACAGGCATGGAATTCGGCCGCTCCGCCGCCATGATTGCCCAGAACAGTGCGTTCGTCGCCGGCGGCGTCAACAGCAATTTCCGCCTTGGCATGCAAGGCGGGCCGCTGGTCTTTCAGCGCGGCGAGGGGCCTTATCTGATTGATGCCGACGGCAACCGGCTGATTGACTATTACTGCGGCATGGGCGCGACGGTGCTGGGCCACACGCCGGCCGCCGTGCAGCAGGCGGTGAAGGACCAGGTTGACAAAGGCATTCTCTACGCCGGTCAGTCGGAAATCGAGTTTGAAGCGGCGCGGATTCTTTGTGAACGCATTCCTTCGGCGACACGCGTCCGCTTCGGCTCCTCGGGCTCCGAAGTGGCGCAGGCGGCGTTTCGCCTGGCGCGTGCTGCCACCGGCAAGCCGGTCATCCTGAAATTTGAAGGCCATTATCACGGCTGGTTCGACAATATCCTTTGGTCCACGGCGCCGGGCGAGAATGCTGCCGGTCCCGCCGACGCGCCGGTCAAGGTGGCGGGCAGCAAAGGCCAGGAAGCCGCGCCCGGGCTTGACGTGCTGGGCTGGAACGACCTGGCGCGATTGCAGGCACGCTTGGCGAAAGGCGATGTCGCGGGCGTGATCATGGAGCCGGCCATGTGCAACCAGGGCGCCATCGCGCCGGCGGCCGGCTATCTGGAAGGTGCCCTGGCTGCCTGCCGCGCCCATGGCGCCCTGCTGATCTTTGACGAAGTGATCACCGGCTTTCGCCTGCATCGGGACGGGGCGCAGAAACGCTTTGGCGTGACGCCGGATCTTTCCATCTTCGCCAAGGCGATTGCCAACGGTTTTCCCGTCGCCGCGCTGGTCGGGCGTGGCGATTTAATGGACATGTTCGCCGATGGCGTGCTGCATGGCGGCACTTTCAATGCCCAGCCGGTGACCATGGCGGCGATGGTGGCTACGCAAAAGGCGCTGACGCCGGAGCTTTACCAGGGCTGGTCGCAGCGCGGCCTGAGGCTGCGCGAGGGCCTGCGCGAGGTATTAAGCCAGGCCGGCCTCAAGGCCCAGGTCACCGGGTTTGAACTGATGTTTCATGTCGGCTTCGGGCTGGAGGCGCCGGCGCGCAATTATCGCGACCTCTTGAGAGCCGACAAGGCGCTTTACGTGAGGTTCGCCCATGCGCTCTTGAAGCGCGGGGTGCGGGTGTTGGAACGGGGCGCCTGGTTTGTCTCCGCCGTGCATGATGATGGCGTGATTGAAGCCACGCTGGCGGCGGCGCGTGAGGCGGCAAGAGAAGTTGCTACCGTTTCTTGAACATCAGCCAGGTCAGGGCATGGGTGGCGCAGGAGGCCATCAGCGCCAGCGCGAAAGCCGGCCAAAGTCCCGTTCGCGCCAGCAGCAGCCAGGCGGCAAAGCAGAAGACCGCGACGGAAGCCAGGCCCGTGGTCATCCCCGCCACCGCTTCGCGCACGGCGTGGCGGCCATGCTCGATATGGCTGGAGACGGCCACGATCGAACCCATCACCGGAAAGGTGGTGAAGATGCCGGACCAGCGCGTGCCAAAAGCGCCGGCGAACTGCATGATCAGCAGGGTCAATGCCGCGCCGGCCAGCATGCGGGCCGGCAGGCCCCACCAGACATGTTCGCGCTCCTGATCTGAGGCTTCGCCCCGCGGATAAAGAAAAAGCGCCGCCAACAGAATCAGGAAGGGCAGGACTTCAAGCCCGCGCACATCTTCAAACTGCACACAAACAATCGCCGTCAGCGCCCAGGCCGCAAGACTGAGGGCAAAAGCCGGCGGCCAGCGGCAGAAATCGCTGCACCAGGCATAACAGCCGGTGAAGGCCAGCCATGGCAGGAGGCCAAAATAGGCGCCCAGCCCCGCGGCGGAGGCGAAAGCGGCGCCGCGATCCAGGGCGAGCAGCACCAGAACTGGCCCTGCCACCATGGGAAAGCCAGCCAGCCAGCCGGCCACGCGCGGGCCATGCCGCCGCTCGATCACGCCGAAGAGCAGCAGCGCCAGCGGCACCAAAGTCAGTTTCAGGATCAGCATGACGCCCCCGCCCGCTGTTTAGAACAGTTTTGGTTTTGATGACTGCAGAATCTTCTTAAACCTCACCATGGCCGGCCCCGAGCCGGCCATCCAGGAGTCGCAAGTGCCGCTATTTGTTGCTCTGGATGGGCGGGTCAAGCCCGCCCATGGTGAGTAGGAGAGATTCCGAGCAACGGAACCTGCTCCAAGCGCAAATGCCCCCGCTTGCCAGCCCTCGAAAAAGCACGGAAAGTTCGGCAACAGGGGCGCGCATGACCAGGATTTTCATCGCCGGCATTTTTCACGAGACCCATTCTTTTTCCGGCGACCGCACCGGGCTGGACGGCTTTGTCATCCATCGCGGCGATCAGATCACCGCCCGCCGCGGCGATGCCTCGCAGGTTGACGGCTTTCTCAGCGTTGCCGAGCGCGAAGGCTGGGAAGTGCTGCCCGGTGTGATCTATACCGGCGGCGCCTCGGGCACGGTGGATCACGCCGTGTTCGAGCAATTCTGGCGCGAACTGAAGCCGATGCTGCAACAGGCTTTGGCCGGCGGGCTGGACGGCATTCATCTGTCGCTGCACGGCGCCATGGTCACCGACGCTTGCGACGATCCCGAAGGCGAATTGATGGCGCGCATTCGCGCCACGCCGGGGGCGGAGGCGCTGCCGCTCTATGCCGTCGGTGACCTCCACGCCACTTTGACTCCGCGCATGGGCGCACTCAGCGACGGCATGATCTTCTACCAGGAATGCCCGCACACCGATCAGTTCGCCAGCGCCGTGCGCGCGGCCGCCCTGCTGGCGCGGCGCCTCAGGACCGGCATCAAGCCCAGGCATCTGGTGATGGTGACGCCGATTGTCTGGCCGCCCACCGGCACCGGCACCCGTGACGGGCCGATGCGCGCGCTGGAGGACGCGGCGCGGCGGCTGGAGAAAGAGGTGCCCGGTATGCTGGCGGTCAACATCGTGGGTGGCTATGCCTTTTCTGATGTGCCCAATGCCGGCCTTTCCTTCAGTGTCATCAGCGAAGGCAGCGAGGCTGACGCCCATGCCGCACTGCGCGAGTTGGCGCAGATCGCCTGGGACATGCGCGCGGAAGGGGCGCCGGCGGAAGAAAATCTTGAAACGGTGGTCCGAGATTTCAAACCGGGCGGCAAAGGTCCGGTTCTGCTGGTGGAGCCGGCCGACAATATCGGCGGCGGCGCGCCAGGTGACGGCACCGAAGTCATGCGGGCTTTGCTGAAATACGACATTGACGGTGCCGGCGTGGCGATTGCCGATCCGGAAGCGGTGGCGGCGCTGCAACGCATCACCATCGGCCAGAGCATGACCCTGCCCATCGGCGGCAAGGGCAGTCCGCTCGATCCGGGTCCGGTGACGCTGGAGGTGACGCTGGTATCGCGCAGCGATGGTGTCTTCGAACTGGAAGACAAGAATTCCCATCTGGTGGGTTCGTTGGGCAAGATCATCAACATGGGGCCGACCGCGGTGGTGAAACACCGTGGCCTCACCATCCTTCTCACCAGCCGCAAACTGCCGCCTTTCGATCTTGGCCAGTGGCGCAGCCAGGGCATCAATCCGGAAGAGCTTTCCATGGTGGGGATCAAGGCAGCGGTCGGTCATCGTGCCGCCTGGGATCCCATCGCCTCGGCCAGTCACACCGTCTCCACTGCCGGCCCCTGCATGTCCGATGTGACACGGTTGCCCTATACCAAGTTGCGGCGGCCGGTCTTTCCGTTGGACCGGCTGACCAGGGACGCGACCGCGTGAAGCCACACCGCCGCGCCATGCTGGGGGCGATGGCGGGCGCGCCGTTCCTGTCGCTGCCGGCCATGGCGCGCGGCAACATCCTCAACGCCATGATGCCGGCCGAGCCGGGGACCTTGTGCTATCCCCTGCTCAACACAAGGCTGGTGCAGCAGATTTGCGGCAACATCCAGGAATCCCTGCTGCTGCTGGACTGGAATTTCAAGCCGCAACCCAACCTGGCGCGCAGCTACACCATCACGCCGGACGGGCTGGCCTATGTCTTTCAGCTTCAACCTGATGTCCGCTGGCATGACGGTCACCCATTTACGGCCCGTGACGTGGTGTTCAGTTGCGACCAGATGCTGCGCCAACTCAATCCGCGCAGCCGCAACGCCTTTAACAACTGTCAAAGCATCCGGGCACTCGACAAGCTGACGGTGGAATTTCGGTTGAAGCAGCCTTTCAACGCTTTTCTGCTGTCGCTGATGGCGTCGAATGCGCCGATCATGCCGGCGCATATCTATGAGGGCAGCGATTACCGCAGCAATCCGCACAATTTCAGCCCCATAGGCACCGGCCCGTTCAAATTCGCCCGCTGGGAGCGGGGACAATATATCCGCCTCACCCGCAACCCGGACTATTGGCGGCCTGGCTTTCCCAAAATTGACGACATTTATTTTCGCATCTGTCCCACGCCCGAGCAGCGCATGGTGGCAATGGAAACCGGTGCGGTGGATATCGCCCTGGCCGATGACATTGACACGGTGGTCAGCAGCCGCTTGCGGGCCAACCCTCATATTGTCGCCTCCACCCACGGCTATGAAGGCGTGGGCGAAATCGCGGTGCTGGAGATGAATCAGCGGCGCTGGCCGTTCAGCGACCGGCGATTCCGGCAAGCCTTCATGCATGCGCTGGACCGCGACTTTATCGTCAAGGCGATCAATTTCGGCCAAGGCAAGGTGGCAAGTGGACCGATCCCCTCGGCGGCGCCCTATTATGATGGGCAGGCAGTGAGCCGCTATCCTTATGACCCCAACCGGGCCCGGGCGCTGCTGGATGAAATGGGTCTGAAGCCGGGAGCCGGCGGCGTGCGGCACCGTTTCAGCTTTCTGATGATTCCGGACGGCGATGGCATCCAGACCCGCGGCGCCCAATATGTCCGCCAGGCCGCTTCGGAAGTGGGCCTGGACATCGAGCTGCAATCCTCCGACTGGGCCAGCTTTGCCCACCGCACCGGCAATTGGGATTTCGACATGGACAACAATTCCTATGGCGAATATGGCGACCCGGCCATCGGCACCGCGCGCTTCTTTGTCTCATCCAACATCCGCAAGGGTGTGCCCCAGTCCAACATCCAGGGTTATCGCAATAGGGAAGTGGACGCGCTGTTCGCGCGGGCCGCGACCGCCATCGCGCCGCGCGAAGCACAGGAGATTTACAGCCGGCTGCAGCAGATTCTCACCCGCGATGTTGCCATGCTGTGGCTCTTCGAGCGCGATCCCATGCTCTATTACAACAGGCGGGTGCATGACCTGGTCACTGGGCCTAACGGTCCGACCGACGGCTTCGGCCACACCTGGCTGAGCGGCGCTGCGTGAGCAAGCTCACTTATATTGCCGGCCGGCTGGTCCGCACCCTGATGCTGACCGTGGCGGTGGTGCTGCTGAGTTTCTTTCTGATCCGGCTGGCGCCCGGCGATGCCGCCACGGTCATGGCCGGCCAATCAGGTTATGCCGATGAAACCTTTATCAAAAGCCTGCGGTTGGAATATGGCCTCGACCGGCCATTGCCGGTGCAGTTGTGGAAGTATGGCGCGGCCGTGGCGCGTGGCGATCTGGGTCTTTCCTATGAACGGCGCCAGCCGGTGCTGGACGTCGTTCTGGACCGGTTGCCCAATACCTTGCTGCTGGATGGTTTTGCTTTGGTTGTGGCGCTGGCGGGCGGCCTCACCCTGGGCGCCTTTGCAGCCCGCCGGCCCGGCTCAGCCGGGGATGCCGGCGTCACAACTTTGGCCATGCTGTTTTATGCCGTGCCGCAATTTTGGCTGGGAATGATGGCGGTGCTGGTCTTTTCGGTCTGGCTCAACTGGCTGCCGCCTTTCGGGCTTGAATCCATCGGCGCCGATCATAAAGGCCTGTTGCGGGCAGCCGACATTGCGCAGCACATGCTTCTGCCCGGCATGACGCTGGCACTTTATTATATGGCGGGCTATGCGCGGCTGACCCGGGCCCAGATGATTGAAATCGCCGAGCAGGATTTCGTGAAGACCGCCCGTGCCAAGGGCCTGAGCGAGCGGCAGGTGATGCGCCGCCATATCCGGCGCAATGCGCTGATTCCCATAATTACCTATGCCGGTCTTCAGGCTTCGATCCTGGTCGGCGGCACGGTGCTGGTGGAAAATGTCTTCAGTTGGCCGGGCATTGGGACCCTGGCCTATGAAGCGGTGACGGCGCGCGACAATCCGCTGCTGCTGGGGATTTTCATTGTGACCTCAGTGCTGGTCGGGTTCTTCAATCTTCTCACCGACATCGCCTATACGCTCGCCGATCCCCGCATGGAGCTGGGGGCATGAAGGATTTTCTCTGCCGCTTTCTGGCCCGGCCCCAGACGCTGATCGGACTGGGCGTGCTTGCGGTCATCGTTTTGACGGCCATGGCAGCGCCCCTGCTGTTTCCCCGCGGGCCCTTCACCATTGTCGGCATGCCGCTGCTGGCGCCGGGAAGCGCAGGGCTACCGGCCGGCAGCGATGTGTTGGGGCGCAATCTGCTGGCCTGCCTGGCTTATGGCGCGCGCGTCTCCCTCTTGATCGGCCTTTCCTCGACCTGCGTGGCCCTGGGGGCTGGCGTGCTGCTGGGCGCCGTGGCCGGCTATTATGGCGGCGTGGTGGACGATCTTTTGATGCGCTTCACCGAATTCTTCCAGGTCGTTCCTGCTTTTGTGCTGCTGATGGTGTTGGTGGCGTTCCTGCAGCCCAGTCTTGTTTCCAGTGTGATCGGCATCGCCCTGATCACCTGGCCGCAGGTGGCGCGCATCGCCCGCGGCGAGTTCTTGGCGCTGCGACGGCGGGAATTTGTTGAGGCGGCGCGCACCCAAGGCTTGAGCGATGGCCGCATCATCTTTGGCGAGATCTTGCCCAACGCCATGCTGCCGATCGTGGTGGTGGCTTCGATGATGATCGGCAATGCCATCCTGACGGAATCGGCGTTGAGTTTTCTGGGGCTGGGCGATCCCAACCTGATGAGCTGGGGGCGCATGATCGGCGGCTCGCGCTCGGCAATGTGGGTGGCCTGGTGGACCATGGTGCTGCCCGGCCTCTGCATCCTGGTTACCGTGCTGGCGCTGAATTTTGTTGGTGACGGGCTTAACGACGCCCTGGCGGCGCGGCGGCGGCGCTGATGCTGGCCATTCGCGATCTTGCCGTGGCCTTGCCCGCCGGCGCAGAGCGCACACTGGCGGCCGAGGACGTCAGCTTCGATGTCGGCAGCAATGAGATTGTTTGCCTGGTGGGCGAGTCCGGTTCCGGCAAGTCTCTCACCGCCCATGCGGTAATGGGACTTTTGCCGCGGGGGGTGGCGGCGACCAAGGGCGCCATCCTGTTCGAGGGCAGCGACCTGTTGCGCGAGCCGGCGGAAGCCACGCGGCGCCGCCGCGGCCGCGACATCGCCATGGTCTTTCAGGATCCGATGGCGGCGCTCAATCCGGTGATGCGGGTGGGCGAGCAGGTGAGCGAGCAGATCAGAGCCCATCGCCGGATTTCCGAAGCTGAGGCGCTGCGGCAGGCCGGCGAACTTTTGGAGGAAATGGGCCTTAACAACGCTTCGGGCGTCATCAAGGCCTATCCGCATCAACTCTCCGGCGGCCAGCGGCAACGGGTGATGATCGCCATGGCCCTGTCGCTGTCGCCAAAATTGTTGATCGCGGACGAGCCGACCACGGCGCTGGACGTCACCACCCAGGCTCAGATCGTCCGGCTGATCAAGCGGCTGCAGGCGAAGCGGCAGATGGGCGTGCTTTTCATCACCCATGACTTTGGATTGGTGGCGGAGCTTGCCGACCGCGTGGTGGTGATGCGCCAGGGTCAGGTGGTGGAAAAAGGCAGTGCCGAAAAACTTCTCTCGGCGCCGGCCCATCCCTATACCCGGGCGCTGATCGGTGCCATCCCGAAGGGCAGGTGCGCGCCTTTGGACCAGGCGGGCATGAAGCCGGTGATGGAGGTTGACGCTCTATCCAAATCGTTTCGTCGCGGGGCGCTCTTTCGCAAAGGCCAGGCGGTAAGGGCCCTGGATCAGGTTTGCCTGACGCTCAACCGCGGCGAGACGCTGGGCATTGTCGGGGAATCCGGTTCCGGTAAATCCACCCTGGCGCGCTGCATCATCCGGCTGCTCGAGCCCGACCGCGGCGCTATCCGCTTTGACGGCAGCGATATCGCGCATATGAAAGCGGGCGCGCTGCGGCCGTCGCGCCGGCACATCCAGATGGTGTTTCAGGATCCTTATGCCTCGCTCAATCCGCGGCGCCGCATCGGCGATATCCTCGCGGCGGGGGCTTGCGCCTATGGTGAGGCGCCTGCTGCGGCCCGTGAGCGCGCCTGTGAGTTGCTGGCGCTGGTTGGTTTGGGCAAGGAGGCGCTGGATCGCTTTCCCCATGAATTTTCCGGCGGGCAGCGTCAGCGCATTGGGCTGGCACGCGCCTTGATGCTGCGGCCTGATGTGCTGATCGCTGACGAGCCGGTTTCCTCACTCGACGTTACCGTACAGGCCCAGGTGCTGAAGCTGCTGGACGATGTGCGCCGGCAGATGAATCTGGCCATGTTGTTCATTACCCACGATTTGCGGGTGGCGGCGGCAATTTCCCATCGCCTGATGGTGATGCGTCATGGTCGCGTGGTAGAGATCGGCGCCACAAGGGATATCTTCAACGCGCCCAAGGACGCTTACATAAAAACGCTTCTCGCAGCCATTCCAGGACGAGACAGCCCGCTGCTGGCTTCTGTCGGCTAGCGCATCTTATGTCGAGCTTCGATGCTGCTCTCATGCTTCGTCCCTCGACAGGCTCGGGATGAGGAAGCTCAGCATGAGGACTTTACTTATTTTCCTCACCCTGAGCCTGCCCGCCTTCGCCGAGGCTATGGCGGGTCGGTGCGCAACGCTTGTCCGCCTAAGCTTGAGCGTAGGCGGATCGAAGGGTGAGGCGGCCTTCTTCCGTCAAGATAAAAAATGCTCTGATCGCACGCCGATAAAGGCTGCGGCTCCGGC
>JAFAVT010000352.1 GCA_019242275.1 Alphaproteobacteria bacterium | reverse complement strand
CCATGCTGCCGACTCCATAATCCGAACGGATATGTTGCGACCAATAAAGCTACTGCAACGATTGGCACGCACAGGGCTTGCGACCGCCCGACAGCTTCACGCTAGTCCCCTGCTCCCCGGTTTGACGGCCGGCGTGTTGCGCAGATGTGGCGGCAGCTTGTCCGCCGGCCACGCCTGCACCTTCCATTCCGCCAGCGCGATCAGCGGCACGCCGACCTTGGCCTTGCCGGCGCTGCGATCAATCAGACAGGCGGCGGCAACCACCTTGGCGCCGGTCTTGCGTATGGCGGCGATGCATTCGCGAGAGGAAACGCCGGTGGAAACGATGTCTTCCACCATCAGCACCTTCTGGCCTTTCTTCAGGGTGAAGTTGCGGCGAAGCTGAAATTCGCCCTCCACGCGCTCGACATACATAGCGGGCAGGCCCAACTGGCGACCCATTTCATAGCCGGGGACAATGCCACCGATGGCGGGCGAGACGATGGCGGTGATTTGGTCCTTCACTTCCTTCCTCACCTTGGCAGCTAGCGCCTTGCACAGCTTGGCGGTGCGCTTGGCATCCTGGAAGACCAGCGCCTTTTGCAAGAACTTGTCGGAGTGCAGGCCGCTGGAGAGGACGAAGTGTCCCTCCAGCAGAGCGCCGGACTTTTTGAATTCGTTGAGAACTTGGGTGACGTTCATAACTATTTCTTCTTCCGAATTTTACGAAAATTGGATGGCCCGCATTCGCGGGCCATGACAATGGGGTTATGTCTCCGCCTCTCGCACGCGATCCACCATTTCCACCGCATCCGAGACCCTGAGGGCGCCCAATATATTTTGCAGATGCGCGACGTCGCGGACTTCGATATCCACGGTGAACTCAAAAAACAGCGGATTGCGGCTCACCACCTTCATGTTGAAGATGTTGCCGCCGTTTGTCGCGATGGCGGTCATCACCGCCGCCAGTGAACCGGGGGCGTTCTTCACCCGCACCAGTACACGCGCCACGGAAAGCCCGCTGTCGGCGGCGCCGCGGCCCCAGGTCACATCCAGCCAATCATCCATGTTGTGCGCCTTGTCTAGTTCGGCACAGTCAATGGTGTGAATCACCGTGCCGATTTCCGGCGTCATGATGCCCACGATGCGGTCGCCCGGCAGGGGATGGCAGCATTGGCCCAGCGTATAGCTGATGCCTTCGGTCAGGCCGCGAATGGAAATCGCCTTGGCCTTGGCGCCGGGTTTGGGCTTTTTCTCCACCTTGCCGGCACGCTTCAGTTCCGGGAACACCGCTTCCAGCACTTCGTTGGCGCGGAGGGCGCCGCGCCCGACATCGGCATAGACGTCATCGGCCGCGCGCAGGCGCAATTTCTTCGCCACCTCTTCCATTGCCTTGTCGGTGAGTTCGCGGCTTTCGTCATGAAAGGCTTTTTCCAGAATCTTGCGGCCAAACTTCACATGCTCGTCGCGCTGGGCGTGGCGCAGGAAACGCCGGATTTCGGCCCGGGCCCGGCCGGTGACCACAAACTGCTCCCACACCGCCTGGGGGGCACTATCCTTTGTCGTGATGATTTCCACCTGGTCGCCGTTGCGCAAGGGCGTGTGCAGGGCGACGTGATTGCCATTGACCTTGGCGCCCACAGCGGTGTTGCCCAGATCGGTATGCACGGCATAGGCAAAGTCTATGGGCGTTGCGCCCCGCGGCAGGGAAATCAGGGAGCCCTTGGGGGAAAAGCAGAAGACCTGGTCCTGGTAGAGCGCCAGCTTGGAATGTTCCAGCGCCTCCTCCGCCGTGTCGCCCTTTTCCAGCAAATCCACCATGTCGCGCAGCCAGCCGTAAGTTGCGCTGTCGGGCGAGCCGCTGTCCGGCACCGCTTCGCGGTAGCGCCAATGGGCGGCGACACCGCGCTCGGCAATGTCGTGCATCTGTTGGGTTCGAATCTGGATTTCCACCCGCTGCTTTTCCGGCCCGATCACGGTGGTGTGGATGGAGCGGTAGCCATTCGGCTTGGGGGTGGAGATGAAATCCTTGAAGCGCTCCGGCACCATCTGCCAGTTGGTGTGAATGATGCCCAGCGCCCGGTAACAGTCGCCGGCGGAGCCCACGATGACGCGGAAGCCGAAAATGTCTGATAACTGCTCGAAAGACAGTTTCTTGGTCTGCAGCTTGCGCCAGATGCTAAAGGGCCGCTTGGCCCGGCCATAGACCCAGGCCTCCAGCCCCTCCTCCGCCAGCTTGCGCTTGATCTGGTCGGCGATGCGGCCCACCCGGTCGCCGCTCCGCATGTCCAGGCGGGCGAAATGGGTGACGATGGAGTTGCGAGCCTCGGCGTCCAGTTCAGCGAAGGCCAGGTCCTCCAGCTCCTCGCGCATGTTCTGCATGCCGATTCGCCCGGCCAGGGGGGAATAGATGTCCACCGTCTCCTGGGCGATGCGGCGGCGCTTCTCCGGCTTTTCAATGAAGCCCAGGGTGCGCATGTTGTGCAGCCGGTCCGCCAGCTTCACCAGCAGCACCCTGATGTCGCCGGTGATGGCCAGCATCAGCTTGCGGAAATTCTCGGCCTGCTTGGTGCGTTCGGAAAAGACTTCCAACTGGGAGAGCTTGGTGACGCCATCCACCAGATTGGCGATCTCTTCACCGAACTTTTCCCTGATGTCCTCGTAGGTTACCAGCGTATCTTCAATTGTGTCGTGAAGCAGGGCGGTGACGATGGTAGCGACATCGAGCTTGAGGTCGGTGAGGATGGCCGCCACTTCCAGCGGGTGGGCAAAATAGGGGTCGCCCGAGGCGCGGAACTGCTTGCCGTGCGCCGTCATGGCATAGACATAGGCTTTGTTGAGCAGGGCCTCGTCGGCATGGGGGTCATAGGCCAACACCCGCTCCACCAAGTCGGTCTGGCGCATCAGCCGGCGCCGTCCCCGTGCCGGGGCGACGGCGGGCCCTTTCGCAGTCACCTTCCCGGGGAAAGGCGCCGCGCTGGTGGAAGACGGGGTGCTCATGCCTGCAAATATAGGCAGAGAAACCGAGAATCAGAAATGAAGCCGAAAGCAAAAAAGGCCGGATGCTCCGGCCTTTCTAATCTGCGTTCGGCCGCACGCCCAAACTCGCGGCGTTCAGCGCTCAAATCGGTCCACTGGACCGATTTGCCCGGCTACCGCCGCTCGCGCCTCACTCTTCGTAATCGCTTTCCGGCTCCGGCTGCGGCTCGGCGCGGCGCTGAGCCTCGGAAGTGAGCGCGCGCAGCAGTTCTTCCTCGGTGATGGCGCGGCTGGCAGCATCCTCGCGCTGATCCTCTTCCGGACGGGTCTCTTCCGGCTCGTCCACTTCGGCATGCTTCTGCAGGGAGCGAATATAGTCTTCCCGCGTCTCATCCGGCTTTACCAGCTTGGCAGCGATCTCGCGCAGGGCCACCACGGGGTTCTTGTCGCGGTCCCGTTCCAGCATCGGTTCGGCCCCGCCCGAAAGCTGGCGGGCGCGGAAGCCGGCCGTCAGTACCAGATCGAAGCGGTTGGGAATCTTGTCAACGCAGTCTTCAACAGTGACGCGGGCCATGAAAGTCCTTTGGGATACAGAAGGTTAGCCGGTGGCAGGGGGAAGGCGGCGGAAACTATACAAGACGGGCTGCGGGGGCAACCGGAAAACTAGGCGCGAGCCATACGACAGGTTATAGAGTCGGGCAAGAAAAACCGCCGGAATCCGGCAAATCCATACACTCTTGGGAGGAACCATGACCAGCAAAAGCCTTATCCTCGCCGCCGCCGCTGTTAGCGCTCTCACTGCGGCCGCGCCGGCCTTGGCCCAGCAAGGCGCGGCCACCGGCCCGCTTTCGGCCCGCATCGGCCATTACGACCCGTCCCGCATGGCCCATCAGCAGCATGTGCATGAAGGCGCCGGCTCCATGTCGTTCGGGGCCTTACTGGGCGCCCAGGCGCTTTCCACCAACCTGCTCTTCCTGCACCGGGGCGTCATAGACCCCCATAGCGGCATCGGCCAGCATTTCCATAACGCCTGCGAAGAGATGTTTGTGATCTTGGACGGCGACGATATCCAGTTCACCATCAATGGCCGCACCGCTGTCCTAAAGACGCCTGCCGGCGCGCCCGATCGCATGGGCAATGCCCATGGCATTTACAATCCCTCCGACCGGCCGGTTCAGTGGCTGAACATCAATGTCGGGCTCAACAAAAACTATGACAATTTCGATCTGACTGACGACCGGGTCGGCGCACCGCTGGACAAGATTCCACAATTCGTAAACTTCCACATGGACCCGGCCATGATGCGACCGGCGCCGGCCTCGCTGAATGCCGGCGGCACCGTCACCTATCGCCGTCTGCTGGCACCGCAGGTGTTCATGACCTCCTGGTCCTTTTTCGACCAGATTGACATCCCAGCGGGCGGCAAGATCGCGCCGACGCCCGACGCCAACATGAGCGAGGCCTATTACGTCAACAAGGGCGCCGGCAGCGTGACGGTGAATGGCGAGACGGTTCAGATCAAGGCGGGAGACGCCATTCCGGTTGATCTGGGTGTGGCACATTCCTTCACCCAGTCCGGCAATGAGCCGTTGGAACTGCTGGTGATCGGCGTCGCCAAGGATCTGGCCGCAAAGCAGGCGTTCATGGCGGCGCCCCCGCCGCCCTTCCCAGGCGGACGCGGCGGTCGTGGGGCTGGTGGCGGGCGTGGCGGTGATGCGGGCGGACGCGGTGCGCCGCCGGCAGGACGCTAGGAAAAAGAGGAAGAAAGAAAAAGAGGCGCCGTTTCCGGCGCCTCTTTTTATTTATCGGCTCGACAGTTGGATTGGATTGCCGTCAGGGTCCTTGCCGTTGCAGAGAAAGAACGGCGCTCCGCCAACTTTGCCGAACTTGGCGCCTTTGGCCATTAGCTTCGCGCGCGTCGCGGCCACATCTTTGGTGAAAAAGGCTAGCTTCGGCCCCTTGGTGCCGGGTGATGATGGGCCGGAGTGCAGCGCGATGCGGGTGCCGCCGGCGTCAAACTCTTTCCAGCCCTTTTCATCCGTGAGCAGCTTGAGACCGAGCACCTCGCCATAGAAGGCCCTCATCTCATCTATCCTGGCGGTGAAAAGGATGACGCGGGCAAGTTTCATCGTTCGGTCTCGAGCCCGGCAGCATAGCCGCCGGGCGACCATCCGCTAGGGCAAAGCCCCTCCTCTCCCTTATGCGCGAAGCGCATCCAAAGGGGGAGGTGGCCGTAGCTGGCTAGCCGAAGGCGGTTAAGCCAGCGAAGGCCGGAGGGGGTCATCAAAATTAATCCGGCAACCCAAAGACATAAAGCTGCTGCCCCGTCGAAGGCCGATGCACCACATTCTGCAACAGCTGGGTCGGTTTCTGCTCCGGGCTGCCGCCGCCAAGCCCCGCGGCCACGGCGATATACTGCTTGCCGTTGATGGCGAAAGTTACGGGGTAGCCCTGCGCGGTGGTGCCCAGCCGGGTCTGCCACAGGGTCTTGCCGGTCTTGACGTCAATGGCACGGAAGACCCGGTCGAAATCGCCAATAAAGCCAACGCCGCTTTTGGTCGAGAGCATCGCGGTGAGGAAGGGCGATTTTTGCTGCCAGTCCCAAACTTTCTTCATCGTCTTGGTGTCAATCGCCATTAACCTGCCCATGTTCCGATCGGTGCCGGGCATGAAGAAGAATTTCTGCGAATTGGCGGTGCCGCCCCCGCCCAGCCGGAGTTCAACGTCACGGCCAGTGATCATCACACAGCTCTGGCTTTCGGGAATGATCAAAAGGTCGGTAGGCTGGTTGTAGCTGGTGGCCTGCCAGTTATGGCCGCCTTCCGGGCTGGGACACGACGAGAACCACTGGTTTGTTTTCTGATCAATGATCTCCTGGCGATATTGCAGTTGGCCGGTCTTGGCATCAATTTTGGAATAGACATTCTGGAAGATGGTGGGCAGCAGGGAAATAAATTTGCCGGTGACGCGATCCAGCTTCCACAGGATGCCCGACTTGCCGATGGTGAAGACTTCCTTGCTTTTGCCATGGTCAATCAACACCCGCTCAAAGACTTCGTCCAAGTCCAGGCTCTCGCCCGGCACATGCTGGAAGTACCATTTGAGCTGGCCATTATCGGGATTGAGCGCGAGGGTCGAAACGCTGTAGAGCGCATCGCCGCCGAAGGTGCGGCGTGAGGCGCGAAACCAGGGCTTGGCTTGGGCGGTGCCCCAGAAGGTAGTGTTCAGTTCCGGATCGTAGGTGCCGGCGATCCAGGTATCCACGCCGCCTTTCCAATTGTCTTCAAGCCCATTCCAGGTGTCGCCGCCGGGCGTGCCGTTCAACGCGGTGGTGAAGAACTTCCAGTCGCGGGCGCCGGTCTCGGCATCATAGGCGCTGATAAAGCAATGTTCGGTTGAGTAGTTGTCGCAGCCCATCAAGCCCGACAGCACCTTGCCGTTAATGACCATGACGCCGCCGGTGGTGCCGTGGGTGCCGCCCGCGATCTGGGTCTGCCAGACAATCTTGCCGGTGCGCGCGTCCAGCGCATACATGATGGCGTTGGTCGAAGCGAAATAGACCTTGTCGTGATAGACGGCGATGGACCGGGTACCGCCATAGGCCGAGGTCGGCGCCGGGCCAATGCGGTTCTCCCAGATCAACTCGCCGGTCTTGGCATTTAAGGCCTGGATGGTGTTGGAGGTGTTCGAGAGGAACATCACGCCATTATGGATGATGGGCGTGACCTGGCTGGCGCCGCCCTCGTTCATTGCCCATGACCATTTCAGTTGCAGATTCTTGACGTTGGCCGGCGTGATCTGGGTAAGCGGCGAATAGCTCCAGCCCTGGTAATTGCGGCGGAACATCAGCCAGTCATTGGGCGAAGGATTGCGCAACTCCGCGTCGGTGATGTCCTTGTAGTTCGGTATTGTGCCGAACACGGTCTGGCCAAAAGTGGGCGCCGCCGGTCCACGGCCCCCACGGCCGCCGCGGCCCGCGGCAGGGGCCGCACTGCCGGCCTCGCCGTCACCTGCGGGTGCCGCGCCGCCGCGGCCACCGGCTTGTGCCACTTGCGTGCTGCCGCCGATCACGGCGTCAACGATGTGACCGTCCGTGAAGGTATTGATGCGGGTTGCGTTGTCGGCCGTCAGCGCCGTGGGGCCGGGCCGCGAGCCGTTCACCGCATAAATGAAAGCGACGATACTGGCATAAGTGTCGGCCGGAAGGCCGCCGGCATTGCCGTATGGCATCTGAGTCGAGACATAACGGTAATAGTCGGCAGAATTGCGCCCGCCCCAGGCGGCCATGAAGCCGGGACCAGCCAGTGCCGTGGAGTTGGGACCGCCTTGGAGGGCCGGCCCATGGCAACCTGAGCAGTTGGCCTGGTAAGCGACGCGGCCGGCGTCAACCTGCGCCTGTGTGAAGGGTCCAACCGCGGCAGTTCCGGTGGTGGAGATTTGCGCCTGAGCAACGGCAAACGTCGCAACGGCCAAAGCCAGCGCGCCGGTGGAAAGTCCAATGGTCTTGCCGGAGATGTGCATCTTATTTCTTACCTTTTGACGGAGCGGCCTTTGCCGGTTCGAACCAACCCCACAAGGAACCGTCAGTGCCCTTGACGCTATTCAGCTGAAGGAAAAGCTGACGCTTGTTCAGTCCCGCAACCTGAGCCGGCGTGAGGGTGAGCGCGCCGCTAATGGTGCCAGACTGGGCCGGCGTGGCCGTCAGATTGGCAAAGAAGTCCGTGGCGGGGATGCCAAAATCCAGACCGATGCCCAGCTTTGCGGTGGTCGCGGGGGAAGACAGGCCCGAAAAATTACCGCTGACCGTGAGGCGGTTGCCGTCCAGGGTGGCAGTGAGATGTCCCTCGCCCACGATCACGTCGCGAGTGGAATTGTCATAAGCAACAGGATCAAGCGACAAAATGTAGTTGCTGGCCGCCAGAGCCGGAACGGCATTCAGCACAAGCA
>JAFAVT010000236.1 GCA_019242275.1 Alphaproteobacteria bacterium | reverse complement strand
GACTGGGTTTCCGACAAGGCCGGCTATCGCTCTCAGCCCACCCATCCCGTTACCGGCAAACTCTGGCCGGCGATTCCGGTCGTGCTGCTGGAACTATGGAACCGGATCGCCGCTGCCCCGCCACCCGATTGTTGCCTGCTCAATCTTTACCGCGCCGGCGCCAAGATGGGCCTGCATCAAGACCGCGACGAGAAGGACCTGACGGCGCCAGTCGTCGGTGTCTCGCTGGGCGACGATGCCCTATTCCGCATCGGCGGCTGCAAACGGGGGAGCGCCAGCAAAAGCGTTCGGCTGGCCTCGGGCGACGTCATCCTGTTCGGGGGGCCAGCGCGGCTGGCCTATCATGGCATTGACCGCATTGTTCCCGGCAGTTCCCGGCTGCTGCCGGGCGGGGGGCGGCTAAGCCTGACCCTGCGCAGAGTGCGACCGTAAAGGGAGCATCGCGCCCGCGAAGTGCGGAGGTCGCCACGCTGTCGCTAGCGACCGCGTCAGCGCGTGCGACCCATTAAAAAAGGGCCCCCGGCGCGTGCCGGGGGCCAATGCGCATATCGCGCGTAGGAGCTCGGGGAGGGGATGACCCTTGCTCCAAGAAGGCGGGACCGCGAAGCGAGCGGGGGCAGTGCTTACGGCCCACGGCCTTCGGGAAGTAAACTAGGCAGGAAAGCCACAGGTTTCAAGTATTTTTGATTTAATCAAAATATTTTCGTGACAGTGCCAATTTTGCCATAGTCTTCTGGCGGGAAATCCAGCCCTTTACGCCAGCTTGGGCAAATAACGATCCGCCGCCGCAACCCAGGCCGGCAGCGCCATCATCTCGGCCGACCAGCGATGGATATTGGCATAATCGCCCACCGGCATCTGGGCGATTTTAGCATAGACCAGGGGCGCCGCCGCCGAAAAGTCCGCCACGCTGAGTTGGTCGCCGGCGATGTAGCGATGGCGACTGAGCTGATGCTCCAGCACCTTGGCGATGCGGTGGAAGATGGGCGTGCCTTTCTCGATAGCGGCCGGGTCAACCCCGGGCTGGCCGAGGACAAAAGGCTTGACCACATGCTCGAAGATGAAGGTGGCGCAGGCGGGATCCCAGTGCGCTGTATCCCAAAATTGCCAGCGGGTGACGTCAATGCGGGCGGGATCGGTGAGCGGCAAAAGTCCCGCTTCAGGCTTCTGCAGCGCCAGATATTGCAGGATGGCGCCGGATTCCCAGAGTTCATAATCGCCGTGGCGCAAAGCCGGCGCGCGCATATTGGGATTGATGGCAAAGAATTCCGGCGCCCGCTGCTCGCCCTTGGCGAGGTCCACCAATTTCACTTCGTGCGCGAGACCCAGATGCTCTGCCAGCGCCAGAATCTTGAAGGAGCGCGGGCTGGGCGGAAAGACGTAAAGCGAGATGGTCATGGGTGCCTCCGCTTGGAAACCTAGACCGGATCCGTGTCAGCCGTAACGGCGCTCTTCCAGTTGGCGGGCAATTTCCGCGGCATGCGCCGCTTCCACCTCTTCGCACAGCGCTTGCAGATAATCGCGCAATGCCGTCAGCCCGCGACCTTCGAGGCGATAGAGATGACGGGTGCCGTCGGCCTGGTGCGCCACCAATCCCGCCGTCTCCAGCACCTTCAGATGTTGGGAAATGGCCGGCCGGCTTACCGGCAGGCATGCCGCCAGGGCACCCACGGTCTGAGGGCCCTGGCGCAACCGCTCAAACACCGTCCGCCTGGTGGGGTCGCCCAAGGCGGAGAACATACCTTCGTAAGCCATGACTTACCATAGGAGTTCGTTACGCCTTGGCAAGCGATTTTCCGAAAGCCTCGAAGATCGCCCGGCTGACCGGGTTTTCCGCCCACCGCCATTCCGGATGCCATTGCAGACCCAGCACAATACCCCGTCCGCCCGGCAGCGATACCGCCTCGATCTGGCCATCCGGCGCCGCAGCGTCGGCATGCAGCGGCGGCGCCAGGCGATCCACACCCTGATGATGCAGCGAATTGACGGTGGCGCGTTCAAGCCCGGTGATGCGGGCGAGCAGACTGCCGGGCGCGATAGTCACCTCATGGGACGGGCCGAACTGCTTCTCAATCGAAGCCCCCTCATCCTCGCGGTGATCCAGCCGGCCCGGCAGTTCATGGACATGCTGGGTGAGCGTGCCGCCCAAGGCGACATTCAATTCCTGAAAGCCGCGGCAGATCGCCAGCAGCGGTTTGCCGGCCTCTATGGCGGCAACGATCAGCGGCAAGCTGACGGCATCGCGGCTTTGATCCAAGCAAGCAGAATGGCGCGGCGGCGGCCCGCCATAGCGCGATGGATCCACATTGGAGACGGCGCCGGTAAAAAGAAAACCGTCAAAGGTGTCCAGCAATTCCCTGACGCGCAACGGCTTGTCCAGCGCCGGAATAAGCAAGGGCAGCGCCCCTGCCCCATCGCGCACCGCGGCGATATAGGCATCACCGGCGCGATGGACCGGCAGATCGTCGTCGCGGCCGCGATCACAGACCAGGCCGACGCGGGGCGTCAATTGGTCCCCGTGCGCATGGCCGGCGTCTGCACCGGCTTGGCAAACAGGGTATCGGGCAAGGCCATGCCGGTTTGTGCCTCGGTCAGCACGACGGTGGTGGGATCGCCTTGCAGATCCTTCACCACCCATTGCCGAAGCTGGATGTCCGGCGCCGCGAAGGTGACCGTGATATTCTCCGACATGCGGTTGGTAGCCGAGCGGGCATGCAGCACCAGAGCGCCCTCGCGCCGCTCAATCCCCAGCACGGCGGGATTGCGCTTCAAGTCAATATTGCCGTCGAGCAACAGGCCCAGTGGCGTGTCGGAAGCGCTGTAATGGTCCACGGTGTTCAGGCGGTTGTTGCGGACATAGAAGTTGCCGCCGGTGGCAACGATCAAGAGGGGGCTGGGCGGGCGATATTCAAAGCGCAGCCGCCCCGGCCGCGCCAGATAGAAGGTTCCGTGGGCGGTTCGGCCTTGCGCATTGGTTTGAACGAAGGAGGCGGTCAGCGTGGCAAGGCCGTTCAGCCAGGCGCTGATGCGATTAAGGTCTTCGGTTTGTTCGGTATTGAAGTCAATGCGCCGCTGCGGCAATTGCTGCCCGGCGCCGGAGAGCAGCGGCACTGCCAGCAGCCCGGCCGACACAAGCATAAAATCACGGCGTGTCTGTTTCATCGCGACCTTAAAGGGAAGCGCCCTTGGCAGGGCCACGTTCCCGGAACATAGTCCGGCAACCTGAATAATCAACAAATCGCACCTGATTATGGCCGAAACCGCTTATTCCCATGTCGCCATTCTGGGCGCCGGTGCCTGGGGTACGGCCCTGGCCGCCACCGCCGCCCGCGCCGGCCGGCGCGTGACGTTATGGGGCCGCGATGGCGCCCTGCTGGTGGACATCACGGCAGGCGAGAATCCCAAATATCTGCCCGGTGTGGAACTGCCGGAAGACATTTCCGTCACCACGGCGCTGCCGGTGGCGGCCGGCGGCGAGGCCATCATTCTGGCGGCGCCGGCGCAGGCCACGCGGGCCCTACTGGCAGACCTGGTGCCGCTGTTGACGCGCGCAACGCCGCTGGTGATTGCCGCCAAAGGCATCGAGCAGGGCAGCGGCAGCTTGATGACGGAGTTGGTGGCGGAGGTCGCCCCCGGCCATCCGGTGGCGATGCTGTCCGGACCCAGTTTTGCCCGCGAAGTGGCCATGGGCCTGCCCACGGCGATCACAATTGCCGGGCCTGCGCCGATTGCCGGCCGCTTGCAGGCCACACTGTCTACGCCCTCTTTCCGACCCTACACCAGTGACGACATTGCCGGCGTGGCGCTGGGTGGGGCGGCCAAGAATGTCTATGCCATCGCCTGTGGCGTGGTGGATGGCATGATCCTGGGCGAAAATGCCCGCGCCGCGCTGCTGGCGCGCGGCTTTGCCGAGCTGGCGCGGCTGGGCGAGATGCTGGGGGCGCGGCGCGAAACATTGATGGGTCTTTCCGGCTTTGGCGACCTGGTACTGACCGCCACCAGCGATGCCTCGCGCAATTTTGCCGCTGGCGTGGAGCTGGGCCGTGGCAAGAGCGCGGCGGTGATTGCCGCACCCGGTCATCCTTTGGCCGAAGGGCTGGCGACGGCGCCGGCGCTGGTGGCACGCGCCAAGGCTGTCGGGGTCGAACTGCCCATCGCCGAAGCCATGGCCGATCTGATCACGGGCGCCTTGCCGCTGTCGGAAGCGGTGGCGCGGCTGATGAGCCGCAAACTGACAACAGAATAGGGGCGCGGATGGCATATTGGCTGTTCAAAACCGAGGCGGATACTTTCTCCTGGGAGATGCAGAAGAAAAAAGGCGCCAGGGGCGAACCCTGGAGTGGGGTGCGCAATTTCCAGGCCGCCGCCCACATGAAAGCGATGAAGAAGGGCGATCTGGGCTTTTTCTATCACACCGGCGATGAGAAGCAGATTGTCGGCATTGTGGAAGTGATTGGCGAATACCGGCCCGACCCCACCGATGAGAGCGGCCGCTTCGGCCTGGTGGACGTCAAGGCGATGAAGGACGTGCCAAAGCCGGTAACGCTGGCGGCCGTGAAGGCCAATCCGAAATTAAAAGACATGGTGCTGGTGAAAGCGGCGCGCCTTTCCGTGCAGCCGGTCAAGGACAGTGAATGGAAAGAGGTCTGCAAAATGGGCGGCCTGAAATAGGCCTTATTTTGTCGCGCAATCTTACGCAAACTGGTCCCACTTTTGCGGATTGCGCTCTAGCGCCGGCGGTCCATCGCCATTGCCATCCGCAGATGCTTTTCCAGCACGGGAAGCTGCGTTTCCGCCAGCCGGCTGACGCGGCCATGGCGTTCATGGGCCTCATCGCGGAAGGCATTGACATCTTTCTGGTGATCCTCCGCCATGTAGTGCACAAATTCCCGGTCGAATTCCGGCCTGCGCATATGGGAAAGCTTCTCCCGCTCATCGCGCGCTTCATCGGCAACCCGCCGGTCGCCGCGCAGGCCGAATTGCCGGCCGACGGAAAGCACTTCGGCGCGCGCCTTGGTGTGATCGCTCACCAGTATCCGGCCATAGCGCTTCACATCGCGGCTGTCGCCTTTCTGCTGCGCCAGGGAACCCAGCATGATTTCGGAATTGTCGCCTTTGAGGGCCTCCTGGAGAAACTCCCTGGGATTGTCGGCGAAGGCCGGCGCGGCCAGCAGGCCACCGGCAAAAACAAGCGCGAGCGGTCTCATTTTCATGGCAATCTCCGGCTGGATTATCCGGAGGAAACGGTCGCCTTGCCCTGCCGTTCCCGCCAGTCAAGGCCTGTCAGGCGCGGGCATAACGCCAAATCTGCATGGGCGGCAGATTGCGCCAAACGGTATGCCGTCGCACGGTGATGTCCCTCTCGGTTGGGAAGGGCGATAGCGGGCTGTAGCTGAACTGGATGAACACGCCGTCCGGCGCCAGCGCGCCCAAGGCCCGTTGCAGGAAAGTTTGCCGCGCCTCTTGCGGACAGGCCAGCACCGGCAAGCCCGATACAATGGCCTTGAACTGCCGCTGTCCCAAAAGGCCCGGAAAGGCGAAGGCATCGCCTTCCAGCACTTTCAAACCGGGAAAACGGTGGCGCAGATGGGTGCAGAAATCCGGCGCATATTCGATGACGGTCAGATCACCCCGCGCGACGCCCCGCGCCAAAAGCGCCGCGGTTACCGCGCCGGAGCCGGGACCCAGTTCCAGCACCGAGCCGCCGGGAACGACCTCGGCCGCCACGGCTCTGGCCAGCGCCGGCCCGGATGGAACGGGCGAGGCGACGCGCAGCGGGTTGGCCAGAAAGGCACGCCAGAAGGGGAGTTCAAAAACGGCTTGCGGCATGGAAGTGCAAATGCGCCGCCGCGCCGAGCGTTCCGGAAGTCAGAGATAGCGCCGCATGAAGAGCGTATAAGGCCGGTACCCAGCGGCGTCATAAGCACGAACCGCCATTTCGTTCCCGGCCAGCACGCCCACCGTCAAGAGCTTGTGGCCACGGCTCTTCGCCCATGCTTCACAGGCCCGGATCAGGGCGCGGCCATAGCCCTTGCCGCGCGCTTCAGGAACGACATAAAGCTCGGCCAGGAAACCGTGGTGCCGCTCAGCCTCGACCACGAACAATTCGGCCCGTTCGTCATGGGCGAAGGCCCAGCCCACCTTCCCGCCGGCTGCTTCTTCGGCAATCAGCATCACGCCGTGACGCTCGGCGCAGCGATGCTGCACTTCCCGCCAGTGCTCCACCGCCCAATCTGGGTCGCGGCGGCGGTCGGGCTCGAAATCGGCTTCGTAATCTTGCAGGCCGTGGAGAAAGGAGAGGATTGCCGGCTCGTCGTCGGGCAGGCAGACTTCGCGGATGGTCATGGCAATAGGCTTGAACCTGTAGCGATTGGAAATTGATCCCAACATTGTCATGGCCCGCGAATGCGGGCCACCCAGGTGACATCTGCGCTGGACTTTCAGGCATCGCATTTGTCCCACCTGAATGGCCCACACGGAGTTTACACTCCGGCCGCGCTTCGCGCGGACCGGGGTGGTGGGCCATGATAAGCGAGCCTAATGATCCAGCGCCTTGACGATTTCTTCCGTCATCTTCTTGGCGTCGGCGAACAGCATCATGGTGTTGTCGCGGAAGAAAAGCTCGTTCTCGACGCCGGCATAGCCTGAACCCATGCCGCGCTTGATGAAAAGCACGGTCTTGGCCTTTTCCACGTCCAGGATCGGCATGCCGAAGATGGGCGATTTGGGATCGGTCTTGGCCGACGGATTGGTGACGTCATTGGCGCCGATCACATAGGCGACATCAGCCTGGGCGAACTGGCTGTTGATGTCTTCCAGCTCGAAAACCTCGTCGTAAGGAACATTGGCCTCGGCCAAGAGCACATTCATATGGCCGGGCATGCGGCCGGCCACGGGATGGATGGCGTAACTGACCTTGACGCCTTCCTTCTTCAGCTTGTCGGCCATTTCGCGCACGGCATGCTGGGCCTGAGCCACCGCCATGCCATAGCCCGGCACGATGATGACGCTGGCGGCGTTCTTCATGATGAAGGCGGCGTCGTCGGCGCTGCCTTGCTTGACGGGCCGCGTTTCCTTCGCACCCGTGGCCGGGCCGCTGTCGCCGCCAAAGCCACCCGCAATCACCGAGACAAAGCTGCGGTTCATGCCCTTGCACATGATGTAGGAGAGGATGGCGCCCGAAGAGCCCACCAGCGCGCCGGTAATGATGAGAGCGGAGTTTTCCAGGGTAAAGCCCATGGCGGCGGCGGCCCAGCCGGAATAGGAGTTCAGCATCGAGACCACCACCGGCATGTCGGCGCCGCCGATGGGAATGATCAGAGTGATGCCGAAAACAAAGCTCAGCGCCGCAATGGCCCAGAAGGCCCATGCCGGCTGATGCATGGCGAAGAAGGCGATCAGCCCGGCGATGACCAGGAAGATCAGCAAATTCAGCACATGCCGCGCCGGCAGGATGATGGGGGCGCCGCTCATGTTGCCGTTGAGCTTGGCGAAAGCGATGATCGAGCCGGCAAAAGTGACGGCGCCGATGGCGACGCCCAGGCTCATCTCAATCAAGCTTTGCATGCGGATGGCGCCTTCGCTGCCGATGCCGAAAGCATCCGGCGAATAAAAGGCGGCGCCGGCGACCAGCACCGCGGCGAGGCCGACCAGCGAATGGAAGAAGGCAACCAGTTGCGGCATCGCCGTCATGGAAATGCGCTTGGCCGTCACCGCGCCGAACAGGCCGCCAATCAGAAGGCCGCCGCCCACCATACCCCAGGTCAGAAGGTCATAGACCCCGGCCACCCACAGGGTGGTGGCGATGGCGATGGCCATGCCGATCATGCCGTTGCGATTGCCGGCGCGCGATGAGGCCGGCGACGACAGGCCCTTCAGCGCCAGGATGAAAAGGCTGCCGGCGAGCAGATAAAGAAGGGCGGCGATATCGGCTTTCATGCGGCCTTCGCTTTCGCCTTGCGGCTGAGGAAGGCGATGGCCGCCAGCATCGTTGCGGCCAACAGCATAACCGCATAGGCGGCGGTCTGAACCACGACATTGTTGCTGTTGGACTGGATGGCGCTCATTGGCCAGAAGGATATGGCGCAATAAATGGCGGCAGAGCGCCAGGCAATATGGCCGCGGCAGGCACGCAAGAACAGCAGCAGCATGCCCCCCGTGAAACCGGCCGGGGCCAGCAGCCGCACCCCGTCAATGCCGCGCCAGGTGACGGCGCCGAGCAGCCCCAGGCCATAGGCCGCTGCGATGGCGATGGCCATCAGCCCGGCCAGAGCGGCGAACAGAAACACGGGACGATCTTGCGGGCGCATCACTTCGCCTTCTTCTTGTACATGGCCAGCATGCGGGCGGTGACCAGGAAGCCGCCGAAGATGTTCACGGCAGCCAGGATCAGGGCGGCGAAGCCCAACCCCTTGGATATCCAGGCACCATGGCTTTCCCGATGCTCCAGCGACTGGAAGGATTGCAGCACCTGGTCGGTGGAAACCGGCGGCGCATCGGGCGAAGGCATGGCGATGTGGCTGATATGCGGAATGGTGGAGACCGAGACCGCAATCAGGGCGCCGACAATGATGACCGAGGAAATGGCGTTGGTGACGCTCATTAGCGGGGTGTGCAGCGCGGGCGTGACGCCCCAGACCACGAAATAGCCGACAAAGATGGCGAGGACAAAAACCGAAAGACGGAAGACAAAGGGGTCTATGGCTTCCATCGCTTCTATCCCTTAAGGCTCGGATGGACGACTGCGCCGTCCCGCGTCAGGCCGCTGCCGGCCACGATCTCGTCATTCCAGTCCATGTTCAGGGCGCCCGTCTTCTTATCCACGATCAGGGAAATGAAGTTGAACAGGTTACGGGCATAAAGGGCGGAGGCGTCGGCAGCCAGGGCGCCGGGCAAATTGGTCGAGCCCATGATGGTGACGCCATGGGCTTTCACGGTTTCTTCGGGCTTGGAGAGCGGCGTGTTGCCGCCGGCGCCCGCCGCCAGATCCACGATCACCGAACCGGGTTTCATGGTCTTGATCATCTCTTCCGTCACCAGGATCGGCGCCTTGCGGCCCGGAATCAGGGCGGTGGTGATGACGATATCCTGCTTCTTGATGGTCTCGGCCGTCAGGGCCGCCTGCTTGGCCTGATATTCGGCGCTCATTGGTTTGGCATAGCCAGCCGCGGTCTGGGCATTCTTGAATTCCTCATCCATCACCGCCACGAAGGTGCCGCCCAGCGATTCCACCTGCTCCTTGGTGGCGGGGCGAACATCGGTGGCGCTGACAATGGCGCCCAGCCGCTTGGCGGTGGCGATGGCCTGAAGGCCCGCAACGCCCACGCCCATCACCAGCACGCGGGCGGGGGCGATGGTGCCGGCCGCCGTCATCATCATCGGCATGGCGCGCCCGAAAGTGGCGGCGGCATCAATCACCGCCTTGTAGCCGGCCAGGTTGGCCTGGGAGGAAAGCACGTCCATGGACTGGGCGCGGGAAATGCGGGGCAGAAATTCCATGGCAAAGGCGGTGACCCCGCGCGCCGCCAAGGCAGCGGGCGCATCCTTTTCGCTGTGCGGCGCCAGCAATGCCGCCAGCACGGCGCCCTGCTTCAGTTGCGCGATTTCGCCGGCGTCGGGCCCGCGCACCTTGAGCACGATGTCGGCATCGGCCAGCACAGACGGCGCTACGGTGGCGCCGGCGGCCTGATAATCGGCGTCAGAGAAATTGGCGCCGGCCCCGGCGCCGCTTTCCACGGCGACCTCAAGGCCCAGCGACTTGAATTTCTTTACCGTCTCGGGCGTCGCGGCCACCCGCGTTTCGCCGTCACGACGCTCCCTGGGGACCGCCAGTTTCATGCTGCCCCCAAGATCCGATTAGTGCGTGCGGAAAAAGGCGAGGAAAATCATGATCGCCATGATGGCGAAGAAAGACCATTTCGTTCCACTGATGAAGCCCGCGTAAGTCTTCTTGTGCTGGCTGATATCCATGGAACCGGGCTGATAATCGCCGTGCGAAGACGCCATGTCGGAAAAACCCCTAAGAAGCGAATTGGCCGGGACTATAGCAAAGCAATCCATAACGGCAACCGGCTTGATTAAGCCTTTGGAAAGGGAATTTCCCCGGAAAATCAGATGATTGACTGCCCCAAAGATGCACAGCTTAAACGCCGCGTTTACCGGACATGGGCAAACTTGCGCCTCGATAACACGAGGCTTGTTTCATCATGGCGCAGACCATTCTGGTGGTGGACGACGATCCGGTGCAGCGCCGGCTGCTGGAAACCGCGATCACCCGCAATGGCATGACTGTGGTGACGGCGCCGGGCGGCCAGCCCGCGCTGGACCTGATCGCCGGCCCCAAAGGCGATCACATCTCTCTGATGCTGCTGGACCTGGTGATGCCCGACATGGGCGGCCTGGAAGTGCTGGGCAAGCTGCGCCCCGCCCATCCCGATTTGCCGGTGATCGTGCTGACCGCCAAGGGCGGCATTGATTCCGCGGTCGAGGCCATGCGTGCCGGCGCCAACGACTTTCTGGTCAAGCCGGCCAGCCCCGAGCGCATTTCTGTTTCCATCCGCAACCAGCTCAAGATCGGCACCCTTTCCGGCGAAGTTAAGACGCTGAAGAAGAAGACCAGCAACACGCTCACCTTTGATGATCTGGTCGCGGTCTCGCCGGAAATGAAGCAGGTCTTTCGCCTGGGGGCCCGCGCCGCCCAGTCCGACATTCCGATTTTGATTGAAGGAGAATCCGGCGCCGGCAAGGAATTGATTGCCCGCGCCATCCAGGGCACATCCGCCCGCGCCGGCAAGCCTTTTGTAACCGTCAATTGCGGCGCCATTCCGGAAAACCTGATCGAATCCATTCTGTTCGGCCATGAAAAGGGTTCATTCACTGGCGCGTCGGACAAACACTTGGGCAAGTTCCAGGAAGCCGATGGCGGCACGCTGTTCCTCGATGAAATTGGCGAATTGCGGCTGGACATGCAGGTCAAGCTGCTGCGCGCCTTGCAAGAAGGCGAAGTTGATCCTGTCGGCTCCAAGCGCCCGGTCAAGGTGGATGTGCGCATCATCAGCGCCACCAACCGCGATCTGGCAGTGATGTCGCGGGAAGGCAATTTCCGCGAAGACCTTTATTACCGCCTCAATGTCTTTCCCATCACCGTGCCGCCGTTGCGCGAGCGTCCGTCCGATATCGCGCCCCTAGGCCGTTTCTTCATCGAGCGTTTCGCCGCGGAGGAAAACAAGCCGGTGGCGGGGCTGACGCCACAGGCCGCCCAGTTGATCGAGCGCTTCACCTGGCCGGGCAATGTCCGCCAGTTGGAGAACACCATTTTCCGCGCCGTGGTGCTGTGCGACGGCGCCAGCCTGGATGTCTGCGACTTCCCGCAGATTGCTGCCGCCATGGGGGTCGAGACGCTGGCCCGCCAGAACCCTTATGTGCCCGCGCCAGCCGGCATGCCGGAAAGCGCCGCGCCGCTTGCGACGAGCCGCGTTATGGCTTCCCCCTACAGCCTTTCCATGACCGATGCCGCCGGCCATATCCGCAAATTCGAGGACATGGAATCAGAGATCATCAAGACCGCCATCGCCCGCTATGAAGGCCATATGTCGGAAGTGGCGCGGCGCCTGGGGATCGGCCGTTCAACGCTTTATCGCAAGTTGAAGGAATTCGGGCTGGAGCCGGAGATGGAGAACGAGCCCATGGCCCGCGTGGCGGAAGACACCGCCGAACCGCTTTCGGACGCGTCGCGCAAAAGCGCGTGAATGTTTCCCGATAGGGGGCAGATGGGCGATCCGAAAGGGTCGCCCATTTTTTATGCTTTCGTCTGTGCCATGATGCCGAGCGGGCGGCCATCATTGTCGCTGAGAAATGCCATCCATTCTTCGGTGCCATCGGCATGGCGATGAATCATGTGCGGCGCATGGCTGAAGACGGCACCGCGGGCTTCCAAGGATTTCCGTGCCGCGTGGATATCGGCAACCTTGAAATAAAGAATGGATTCGCCTTCTCCGGCGTCTTTGGCCTGTGACAGATAGAGCCGCGTGCCGGCCATGTCGAAAAACGCCAGATCGCCAAAGGAATAAAGATGGGTGAGGCCCAACACCTCGCCATACCATTTACGCGCCGCCGCGATATCCTTCACTTTGCGCGAGATCTGTCCCAGTGCGCCTAAAGTCCCCGCATCCGCCATTTCGAACATTCCCCGAATAGAGCCGTTCCGCTAGACTGCCCAGGCTTTGGGCTAGGGGCCACTGATGAAACTGAATTCCGCAGTCAAACTAGTTGGAGCGTTGCTAGCTGGCGCGGCCATAGGTTTTGCCTTAGCAACGGCCCTCATATTTAAGAATACTGCAAATTCTCCGCAGTTCTTTGGTGCGCTTGCAGCTTCCTTGGTAGCGGCTGCAGGATTGGTTTTTACCACATTTTATAATGACTTCTCAGTGCGCAATCGCGAATTTGAGGCGCGTAATCGTGAAAAGACGGCGGCAGCAATCGATCTGCACTTCTGGCTAAGCCATTGCGTAGCGGAGCTGGACTTCATTTCGGGCGCTTTAGACCTGCTGCATTTAAAGCTCACTTCCGAAAATAAGGGGGCGATTGACTATCATCTCGACCAATTCAAGGAAGTCTTATCATCTCATTTTTATGGCGAGTTGCTGGAGCGCGCGAAGTCGTCATCTATTTTGCCGCCGGAAATTGCCGGATATGTGGCCGAAAAACTTTACGAAACATACACGACCGCCGACAGAAATCTCGCAATGAGGCATGCATCTCCTGGGTTTGTGCCCACGACAGATCAAGTCGCTCAGTACGCGAAATTGATCTCTATGCAAAAAGAGCGACTACAGAGAGCGAATAGCCTGCTAGGCGAATATCTGATTGAGATTCACGCGCTGCCCAAGTTCTCCGATTGAGGGTCAGTCGAGCATATCCATCGCCCGTTTATACAAATCCAGAAGCGCTTCCTGTTCCTGGTAATCCGCCTTGTCCATTTTCCGCAGGCGAATGATTTGGCGCATGATCTTGGTGTCAAAGCCGGTGCCCTTGGCTTCGGAATAGACTTCGCGGATATCGGCGGAAAGCGCCGCCCGCTCCTCCTCCAGCCGCTCGATGCGGTCAATGAAGGATTTAAGATGTTCCTTGGCGAAGCCGGACTTGGACATAGGATGTACTCGGTTGGCAGAAGGGCGCGGACCCTAAACGACGGTTACCGGACTGTGAAGCATTCTTGCTGTGCGTAACTTTTGTCTCTAGCCGGAATGCCGCATAAGGCAGCCGCACGATTGCGTTCTTCTATGACACAAACCCTATATCTCGCCTTATCGGCCCGGTTTTTTGAAAACAGCAAAGGTTCGAAAGCCCCTAATCTGTCCCGAACGGCCTCGATGTTGGGATTTTTGTGTTCCCAAGATATAAAATCGTCCCATTCTAGCGGATAGGCCATAGGGCCATCCACAAAGCGGTCGAAGAGGGCGACAAGTTCGGAAAGGGTCTGCACTTCGTATTGACGCACATGGATATGTGCAGAATTTCGAAGCCAACGCCGCAGAAAGCCAAATATACAACCCCTCCGACAAAATCGGTTTTAGATATTCAACGCAGCCGCTCCATGTCGCCCAGCGCCGCATGCAGGACAAAATAGAGCTTGTGGCCAAAGCCTTCAGCCAGGTCTGGCGTGGCAATCAGATCCTGCCTGATCTCCACCAGCACATGCGGCACGCCGCGCCGCGTGCCATGGCGGTTGAGGCAGTCATTCTCCAGCGCGCCCGAATAGGGCTCATTGTCGCCCCAGACAAAGGCGTGCTGCGCCAGCCGCGTCATCAAGGGACCGGCCAGGCGCCGGTCCTTGTCCCACAAGACACCCACTTCCCAGGGGCGGGGTTTGCCCCTCCAGCTTGGCGTGAAGCTGTGGATCGAGATGATGGCCGCTTTCGGACCGATGCGGTCCAGTTCCGCCGTGATGGCACTGTGATAGGGCGCATGAAAGTCGCGGATACGACGCGCCACTTCTTGCGGTCCCACCTCGCGATTGCCGGGAATGATGCTGCCGTCCGAAAGCTTCATCACCAAAGTGGGATCATCTTCGCCGCGGTTCAAATCAATCAAAAGGCGCGACCAGCGCCCCAGCACCGCCGCGGCGCCGAAACGGGCCGCCAGCGCCCGCGTCACATCGGCCGCGCCGATGTCATAGGCAATGTGCGTTTCAAACAACGCAGGATCGAGACCCAGCCGGCCATAGCGTTCCGGCAGCGCGGCCGAGGCATGGTCGCACAACAGCAATAGCGTGGAGCCTGGATTGGCCGCTTCGATATGCTCAAAAGCCGTCATATGCCGCGTTATAAGGGCCGGGGCGTTGACGCGCGAGGCCGATTCGCGCCAAACCGGACACGCGATGCGAACCGCCCTTGTGTCAGCCTTCGCCCTTTGTCTTCTGAGCGGCAGCCCGGCGCTGGCCGCCTTCAAGGTCTGCAACAAGACCCAATTGCCGGTGCGCACCGCCATCGGCCGCTTTGACGGCAAAAACTGGACCAGCGAAGGCTGGTGGACCGTGAAAGCCAAAGGCTGCCTCGACCTCCTCACCGGGCCGCTGCAGGCACGCTATTACTATCTCTATGCCAGCGATGGGGGGGCGGGCACCTGGGACGGCAAATTCCATTTCTGCGCCGCCCCGGCAAAGAGATTCAAGGCCGAAGGCCGGGGCGACTGCGCCAAACGCGGTTTCGACACGCGGGGCTTTTTCCAGATTGATACCGCCGCCAGTCCCGACTGGACCCAGAATCTTTCCAACTGACCGCCAGAGTTATTTGATGAGACGCACGCGCAAGACCAAGATTCTCGCCACTTTGGGACCGGCCTCCAGCAATCCGGCAACCATGCGCACCTTGTTTGACGCCGGCGCCGATGTCTTTCGCATCAATATGAGCCATACCCCCCACGCCATGCTGAAAGAGATGCATGGCCATATCCGCCAGCTTGCGGAAGAGACCGGCCATCACATCGGCATCCTCTGCGACCTGCAAGGGCCGAAGATCAGACTGGGCACAGTGCCGAATGGCGCCCGCCTGCTGAAGCAGGATGAGAAAGTGCGGCTGGTGCTGGGCGAGACCACCGAAGATGAAAGCCACATCCCCATCCCGCATCCGGAAATCTTCCAGGCCATCAAGCAGAAGCATGCGCTGTTGATTGATGATGGCAAGGTGCGGCTGCGCCTCTTGCGCCGGGGCGATGACTTCGCGGAAGCCGCCGTGGAAGTGCCCGGCGAAATAAAGAACCGCAAGGGCGTCAACATGCCCGATACGCTTCTGCCGCTGTCGGCGATGACGTCCAAGGACCGTGCCGATCTGGACGCGGCACTGGCGCTGGGGGTGGACTGGATCGCGCTTTCCTTTGTGCAGCGGCCCGAAGATGTGATCGAACTGAACCAAATCGTGCAGGGCCGTGCCGGGTGCCTCGCAAAAATCGAAAAACCCAAAGCGCTGGAAAGCCTGGACGAGATTCTCAAACATGTGGATGCGCTGATGGTGGCGCGCGGCGATCTGGGGGTGGAGATGCCGCTGGAAGCGGTGCCCGGCTTGCAAAAACGTATCCTGCGGGCCGCCCGCAAGGTGGGCAAGCCGGTGGTGGTGGCCACCCAGATGCTGGAGTCCATGATCTCCTCGCCGGTGCCGACGCGGGCGGAAGTTTCCGACGTGGCGCAGGCGGTCTATGAAGGCGCCGATGCGGTGATGCTGTCGGCCGAGTCCGCCAGCGGCGCCTACCCCGAAGCCGCGGTGACGATGATGAACCGCATCGCCAGCAGCGTGGAGTGTGATCCGCTCTACCGCCAGATCATCGAAAGCCAACGCGGCAAGCCGGAACGCACCGTACCCGACGCCCTGATGGCGGCGGTGCACGAGATCACCGAAACCATCGAGGCCCGCGCCATATTGTGCTGGAGCGCCAGCGGCCGCACCGCCCTGCGCGCCGCCCGCGAGCGGCCGCGCACGCCCATCATTGCCGCCACGCCGTCATTGGCCACGGCGCGGCGGATGGCGCTGGTATGGGGCGCCTATGCCGTGGTGACGCCTGACATCACCAGCGTGGACGAGATGGTGGACCAGGCTGTCGCCATTGCCGTGCGCGAAGGTTTTGCCGAACCGGGCGAGCATATCGTCATCACCGCCGGCATACCCTTCGGCAAGTCCGGCGGCACCAACATGCTGCGCGTCGCGAAGATTCCTTCAAAATAACCCCCTCCGTCCGCCTCGCGGGCTGTGCCACGCCCTGTCGGCGGACACCTCCCCCTTTAGGCGCGCTTCGCGCGAAAGGGGGAGGCGGGCCTCTGGAATTCCTCGTGTCAGCTTGTCAGGTCGCAACTCGGCATTCGGAATGTCGCATCCACGCGGTGGGAGGTATAGACAAAGCCGCTCAGCTCATAGCGATAAACTTGCCGGCCGGCATCGTGCGACAGGATGGTGTAACGATCAATCCGCGGCACGATCTTCTGGCCATTCACGGCTTCAACGGTAATGGTTTCGGCATTGCCGTTCAGTTCCCAATGCCCGTCATTGGTCATGTCAACCGCCTTGCCCTGGTGGCAGGCGCGAAACAGAACATGGAAGCTGCCGTCAGCACCGCCTTCCTCCAGCCACATCTCGCTTTTGTCATTGGGCTGGCCGGTGCCGAACCAGCGGCCGGCGATCCATTGCGGCGCCGCGCCGGCCGGCGTTGCCGCCAGCAGCACGACGAGAAGGGGGACAGCCGGGCGCGTCATCCGGTCAGATCGCAGGGCGGCATGGGAAAATCCGCCGTTACCTTGTGGGCGTGAAAGGCAAAGTTGCTGGGCAGCACCACATAGTTCTGATTGCCCGCGTCCACCGAATTGATCCGGTAGCGGTCGCTGCGGGGCTCGGGCTGGCCGTTCACCGTGGCGATATCAATGGTGAGAATGTCGCCCACCACCTTCCAGTGCCCGGTTTCGCGCACTTCCATGGCAATCTTGCCCTGGCGGCACCAGCGATGCTGATTGTGGAAGCTGCCATCGGCATTGAAGGTATCAATATACATTTCGCTTTTATCGTCGGGTTGGCCGGTGCCGAACCACGACCCGGCCATGGGATAGGTGGCCGCGCAAGCAGGCCAGGCCGCAATCAGCGCAAGCACCGGAAGGACGCGCTTCATATCCCCTGCCCTTCGACTTCCTTTTCCAGGGCACGGGCGGCGCGCTTGGCCGCTTCCAGTTGCGGGTCCAGCGCCAGCGCCTTGCGATAGAGCGCCAGCGCCGCTTTCTTGTCACCATAATCCTCCAGCATGGCGGCCAATTCCGCCATCACCGCGAAGTTGCGCGGATTAAGGCTGATGACTTTCTGCAAGCCCAGCATGGCGGCGCTGTCATTGCCGGCGGCCGCGTCCATGGTGGCGCGCACATGCCAGCCCTCGGCATAAGCCGGCGCCGCCTTAGTCACCGCGGTCAAGATGGCACCGGCCGTCTTGCTGTCGGCAGCATTAAGGGCAGCGTTGGCACGCGACATCAGCAGGTCAACGCTGGGGCTGCCCGACTGTTTGAAGGCGTTCTCGATCTTGTCTTCGATCGGCTTGGCCTCTTCCGGCGACTCCGCCTTGGCGAGATCGGCGAACCAGCGGTCAAGCTGGCTCTTGGGCGCTGGTCCAGGCGGCGGCGCGGCGGCGGCTGTCAGTGCCGTCGCGCAAAGCAGCAGAAAGGCCCATACCGCGCGCATCAGTCCTGATATTAATGCCGGGCGTGGGGCAAAACCAAGGCCGCAGGTTTGGGCCCGCCTTCCGCCCAGTCCAGAAGCTGGGCGATGTGCAGCACCGGCACGCCGCCGCTCAATTGCTGAATGCAGCCGATATTGCCGGAAACAATGACGTCCGGATTGGCGGCCTCGATATGGCCCAGCTTGCGGGCCCGAAGGCGTTGGGAAAGCTCGGGCTGCAGAATGGAATAACTGCCGGCCGAGCCGCAGCAAATATGGCTTTCGCCAAAGGGCGTGACCAGGAAACCGGCATCGGCCAGCAGCGCCTCACCGCGGCCGTTGAGCTTCAGCATGTTCTGCAGCGAACAGGGTGGATGATAGGCGACGCGCAACGCCTGCGGAGGCGTCACGGAAGCGGTCGGCACCAGTTCCAGGAAATCCACCATGGCGGCGGCGAATTTCTCGGCCCGTGGCTGCCAGACAGGATCGCCCGGAAAGACGTGGCTCAATTCCTTGAGATAGCCGCCGCAGCCGGTCGCGGAGATGAAGATGCCGTCATAGCGGCCGTCTTCCCAGGCCGTGATCAAAGTTTTGGCGAATTGGCGCGATTCTTCCTCGCGCCCCAGATGATGGGAAAGGGCGCCGCAGCAGCCGGCGCCGGGCAGCGGCACCAGTTCAATGCCCCGCCGCGCCAGCACTCGCGACGCCGCCGCGTCAATCTCGGGCATCACCGCCTTCTGGACGCAGCCGGGCAACAGGGCAATGCGCTTTAGCGGCCGCTCCGGTATGGCCAGCCGCTCCGGCCCGCGCGGCGGCGAAGCCTTTTTCAGCATGGTTTCCAGCCGGCCCATCGGAATAAAGAAAGCAGCGATGCGGCCCAAGGGCGCCAGCAGCAGCGCCAGCTTGGTGCGGGTGGGATAGGGAAAGACCGTGGCGATCAGCCAGCGCATGAAACGGTCGCCCAGGGGCCGGTGATAATGCTCCTCGATATAGGCGCGGGACTTGTCCACCAGACGGGCATAATCCACGCTGGATGGACAGGTGGTGCGGCAGTTCAGGCACGACAGGCAGCGGTCAATGTGATGCACCGCTTCGTCGGAGGGCGTGCCGCCTTCCTCCAGCATTTTCTGCATGAACTGGATGCGGCCGCGGGGACCGTCGCGCTCGTCACCCAGCACCACGTAAGTGGGGCAGGTGGCAGTGCAGAAGCCGCAATGAACACAGCGGCGGACGGCGGTTGCAGCCGGCTTGATTTTCGGATCGGCCCATTGCTCAGGGGAAAAATTATTCCTCATAAGATGCGTCCGGGATTGAGGAGACCGTCGGGATCGAAGGCACGCTTGATGCCGTCGCGCAGTTTCGCCAGCGCCGGCGACGGCGGCGCATACAGGCCCAAGGCAGCGCGACTTTCGTCAGAGCCCTTGAGCAGCATGGCCTGTCCATCATTAGCGGCGGCAAGGCTGCGGATCAAAGCCGCGCTCGAAGCGGGCGCCGCCAGCCACAACAGGCTGCCGGCCTGGTCGCCCAGCCACAGCGGCGCGGCAATCTCGGCGGCGATGCGGGGCGCCTCGGATGCCGGGATCATCATCCGCCAGACGTCGAGAGCCGTGCCGGCAAACATCATACCGTCGCGAATCTTGGCGAACAGCGCCAGCCCATCTTCGACATCGGCAAGACCGGCGCCCAGCAGCGCCTTCGCCAGCGTGATCTTTTCCGACAGCGGGAGTTCCTCGCCTTCGAGGCGGATCAGGGCGGCGCCGCGGCCGACATCGGCCAGCAACGTGTTGCCGGAAGGAAGATAAGCAAGACCCGAGGGCTCCAGAGCGCTGCGGGCGATTTTGCGCAAATGCGCAAAGCCTTGCAGCGGCGCCACATCCATCACCGCCAGCACCGCCGCGCGCGACGGACGCGGATAGACGCGAAAAGTCAGTTCGGTCAGCACCGACAGCGTACCGAAGGCGCCGCACATCAGCTTGGGCAGGTCAAAGCCGGTGACATTCTTCACCACCTTGGCGCCGCCGCGAATGGTCTCGCCCAGCCCGTTGATGCCGCGATAGGCCAGCAGCGAGTCACGGGCGGGGCCACGCAGCAGTCGGCCGGGGCCAAAGGCATCCACCGACACGGCGCCACCGATCGTCGCCCTCCCATTGACGCCATGGACGGCCGACCAGTCGGCGGGGTCAAAGCCCAGGCGCTGACCGCGCTGGGCCAGCACGCCTTCCACCTCCGGCAGCGGCGTACCGGGCGCCAGGGTGCAGATCAGTTCTTCCGGCTCATAATTGACGATGCCCTGAAGGGCGGACACATCAAGCTGCGGCAAGGCGGGAATCGGGGCGCCGATCTGCCGGCGAGTGCCGCCTGCCACAATTTCGAACGGCTTTTTCTCCGCGCGCGCCTGGCGCACGAATTCAACCGCCTGGGTTTCGTTGGCGACTTTCACGGTGTCACCGGCGAAACCATCTCTCTACTCTCCATGGCCGGCCTCCGAGCCGGCCATCCAACTTTCTTGTAAGCGGCAAGTTGGATGGGCTGGTCAAGCCAGCCCATGGTGAAATTGAGGGAGAGAAAACACATCGCCAAACCGACCTAATACCGCGGCAGATGGGGATGGGGCAGTTGCGCGCCATGGACGTGCAGATGCCCCTGCTCGATGCAGGGCGAGAGTGTCGGGAACACCTTGCCGGGATTGTAGCGGCCGCCGGGGTCGAAGG
>JAFAVT010000320.1 GCA_019242275.1 Alphaproteobacteria bacterium | reverse complement strand
CATCCTTGGCATTCTTGGCTGGCGCGGTCAGCGTGCCGGCGGGAATGCCCAGCCGCGCCAGGGCATCGAAATCGCCGGGGCCTGCCACCAGTTGCAGCGTGGTGCCGGGATTGACCTGAATTTTCAAACTCTCGGAATTGTTGCCGTAATTGATCGAGGCCTTGCCCAATCCGCCCAACTGGCCGTTGATCTTGGTGATCAGCGAATCCACTGTTTCGCCCTGGTCAATGGTGATGGTGGCGGTGCGCGCCGCCGCGCCCATGGTGGCAATCTGGAAGGAGTCGCCGGCGCGCAGTGTCGTCTGCGACGTCAGCTCCACCGACTGATCGAGATTAAGCGTGCCGCGCGGCAGGCCCAGCGCGTCCAGCACACTGGCGCCATTGGGATCAATCGCAATGCCGTTGCCGGTGGACTGGCCATCGGCACCGCCGAATTGACGCGTCCATGTCAGGCTGCCATTGGCGGCAATGGCGGCAGCAAAGGCGTTGTTGGTGTTCTGTACATTGCGAGCCTGGCCGGCAAAGGTGCCCTTGGTGGTGCCGGCAAGATAGACCGTGCCGTCCGGGCCGACGCTGACGGCCCCACCTTGCTCGGTGGAGCCGGTGCCGACATAGGTGACATGGGTGGCGGTGGCGCTGGCGCCATTGTCGGTGAGGGCGAAGACAAAGGCTTCCATGCCGCCGCTGGCGGCATGGGCGATGCTGGCCTGCCCGCTCGCCGTGAGAGCGGCATTGCCGGTGGTGCCGGAGAGATAGACTGTGCTGCCATTGGCGGCGAGGCCCCCGATGCCGCCGCCGGCCTGCAAGTCACCCAGATCCTTGCTCCAGGTGGGGGCGCTGGTGATGGCGCCGCCGGTATATTTGGCCAGGATGGCATGGCCGTTCTGGACGCTGGCGACATAAAGGCTGCCGTCGGCCGCCGTGGCGGTGGCTGCTACGTTGTCGGCCCCGCTGGTGCCGAACTGTTTTTCGGCCAGTAGTTTGCCTTTGGAATCGAACTTGGCGAGGAAGGCGTCGCCCTTGCCTTGCGCGGTTTGGCCCACGCCGACTACGCCGCCGGAGACGCTGCCGCCGATGTAAATATTGCCGCTGGCATCAACGCTGACGCTGTTCGACTGATTGGTAGCGAGAGTCTGGATCTGCTTGATCCAGCTTTGATCGCCATTGGCGGCATATTTGGCAACAAAGGCATCATTGTTGCCATCGGCGACTGAGGTATTGGTGAGATCGCCGGTAGAAGCCCCGGTCACGACCACGCCGCCGGAAGGATCGAGCGCCAGGCCATAGCCGGAGGCGCTGCCGCCACTGCCGAGCAGCTTGGACCAGGTTTGATGGCCCGCGGAATCATACTTGGTGAGATAAACGTCCTTTGTGCCCTGATTGAGCTGATTGCCGAAGTTGCCGGTGGCGGTGCCGACGACATAGATGTTGCCCTGAGAATCCACCACCGTCTTCTGTGCCGCCGTGGTGCCACTGGTGGCTTGCTGATTGACGCTGAGCACGCTGGTAGGCGAACTGGAGAGGCCCGACAGCTTGGTGAGGCGGCCGGTCTGGTCGGCGGCACTGGTGCTGACGGCATTGGTGGCGGCGTTGGTGACGGTGCTGGACTCGCTGGCGGTGCCCGAACTGCCCACAAGGTAAAGCGCCGGCGTGGAAGCGGCGGAAAAGGTCAATGTTTCATTGGCACCGGGGGACACCTGAATGCCATAGGTGGCATTTTTGGAACTGGTAGCGGTGTCGCCTTGGGTGGTCTTTTGCAGCCGGGTGGAAAACCCGCCCGCCGACAACCGGCCATTGATATAGCTGATGACATTGTTCAAGGTGAGCCCGCCCGTCACCTGCGACAGGTTGATGACCACATTGGTGGTTGCTCCGCCCTTTTTCACCGCAATCGTGAAGCTGTCGGAGGCTGACAGGCCGGGCAGCGCAGCGTTCAGGTTCGCGTTACCGACCAGTTGCTTGGTCTTGTAGGTGTAGTCAGAAAAGCTGATCGCGGCGCTTGACGTGACCTGATCAGATGGCTTGGCCGCCTGCAAAGTGAAATTGTTGAAACTGGTATCAGTCAGATATTGCTGCACCTCCGCCAATCCCGCCTGGAAGCGGGTATCGAGGCCGGCGCGTTGGCCGTCGGTGACGGTGCCGCCCTGCGCCATCTTGGCCAGATAGGCGAGGGAGTTGACGGCGCTGTAGAGGGCAAAAAGCTTCTGGTTATCCTGCTCGGTCTTGGCGTCGGTGGTGGCACCCGCCGTCAATGGCACCTTGGAAGTATCGAGGAATTTGGTAGTGGCCAGAACATGCGCGTCGGTCTTGGCGTTGGTCGGCGTCGGCGTGTTCCAGGGCGGATTGTCGTTGGAGGTCGCCGTGGGTTTGTCATGGGTCTGTGCTGCCAGACGGTTGCCGGCGGCGATGGCGGACGCTGAGCCGGCCCGCTGGGCCTGGTAATAGCCAAGCAGGACCGACGCATCCAAACCTGAGATGCCGGACGAAGACATGGGGCGATTGTCCCACCGGCGCTGTTAAGCGCGGCCTAATAAACCGCAGCTCATCCGCGCCCGAACAGGCTTAACGCTGTCTTAACGGCCGATGCCGACAGTGACACCATGCACGCCGCCGCGAGTCTGTATGACCAGGGTCTGAAACTGTCGTCCCAAGGGCGGCATCTGGAAGCGATCGGCTGTTTTGAGGCGGCCCTGGCGGGCGCACCCGAAAATCCAAAAATTCTTTTTGCGTTGGGCAACACCGCCCAACTGCTGGGCATGCCGGGGCCCGCCGAACTTTTTTTTCGCCGGGTGCTACAGCACGAGCCGGGACGAATCGAGGCCCTGGTCAATCTCGGCAACCTGCTGAGGACCAACGGCCAGTTCGAAGCCGCCATCGCCTTGCTGGAGCCCGCGGCTGCCGGCACCCCACAAAGCCCCGAGCTCGCGCTGACTTTGGGTTCTGCCTTTCGCGAGAAAGGCGACGAAGTGAACGCTGTTTACTGTTATCGCGCTGCACTGGCGGCCAAACCGGACTACATTCCCGCGCTCGTCAATCTGGCTGATATTCTTTGCGACGCCGGCGAGCGCGAGGAAGCCCGAACACTGTACGACTCGGCAATCAGGGCCGAACCAAACAATGCTCAAGCCCGGTTAAATCGCGCCATTCTGCATCTGCTGAACGGGAAACTTGCAGACGGCTGGTCGGACTATGAAGCGCGGTTGGCGCTGCCTGGGAAAGTCCCCATCACCGAACACCGTTTGCCGGATTGGAATGGTTCGCTGAAGGGTACGCGCCTGCTGGTGCGAGCCGAGCAGGGCGTAGGCGACCAGATCCTGTTCGCCAGTCTGATCCCCGACCTGTGGGCGCAAGCAAAAGCCCAAGCCGGCAGCATCCTTTTGGAATGTGAGCCACGGCTGGTCCCCCTGTTTGCCCGCTCTTTCCCC
>JAFAVT010000194.1 GCA_019242275.1 Alphaproteobacteria bacterium | reverse complement strand
AAAGCCGCCTGTGTCATGACCAACTCCCTCGGTTATTCCACAGCGCCCGCTGATCCCCAAGTGAATCCGGCGGCCCGGGAATGAGACAAATGTACATGCTTTGTTCTCTTATGCAAGCCACTGGTTAATGGGCTGAAATTGCATGGAAATACTATATATCGTTCTATGGGCGTTCCGGTAGCCTTTTCGTGCGGCTTCGGGGCCGGAAAAGGTGCGAACATCTCGTTCCCACGTCCCCGGTCTTTCGTCGGCTTGCCTGCAAGCTAACAATGGGAGTAATCTTTTCGGCGATTACATAAATTTTCGGGGGAATTCCGTGAAGTTCAGAGCTCTTATTGGTGGCGTTGTCGCCGCTGCAATGTTGTCGTCCGCCACTCTCGCGGCCACGCCGCTTCCTGCCGGCAAGCCGGCCGGTGTCCAGAAGGCCACCGTAATGGGCATCAGCGCCGACATCCTGATTGGCGTCGCCATGGTCGCTGTCGTGGTGATCGCGATCACCGGCGGTTTCAGCGAGACCCATAGCGCGCAGAGTACCGGCAGCCCGTTCGTGCCGCCGGGCCAATCGTTGAAATAAGAGCGGTTTTCCTCTGAAGCTGACGCAGCTTCGGTCCGCAAATACAGAGAGCGCCGGTTACGCCGGCGCTCTTTGCTTTGCGTCTCCACGAACGCGATTCCCTTTTTCGGCACGGCCCAGCGGCACTCATGAAACGTCACCGCGTTCGCCTGCATATGGCAGCAGCACGGACAATCCCGATGCGGCGGCCTTCGCCGTTAACCTGGTAGGGCAAGGTGCGAAGCTGACAACGCAAATGCTTTCGCTGCACACATGGACACGGGGAAATGAATAGGAAATTTTCCGCCACCTAAATTTTAATCTAGACATCGAAAACAAAGTTTTCGCGGAAAGCGTGAGCGATAATTAATGACGAAAGCGCTGCCCGATCCGCTGCGCTGCTTTGCAATCGTGCTAGCGTCCGGCACTTAGCTGCATAAGAAATCAGGGGATCCTATCATGAAGTTCAAAGCTCTTTTGGGCGGCATTATTGCCGCCGCCATGCTTTCGTCCGCTGCCTTCGCAGCTGACCTGAACGTACCGCTTCCGGCCGGTAAGCCCGCCGGCGTCCAGAAGGCAACGGTGATGGGAATCAGCGCCGACATCCTGATCGGCGTCGCCATGGTCGCCGTTGTGATTGTCGCTGCGGCCGGTGGATTCAGCGAAACTCATTCTGCGGCAAGCACCGGAAGTCCGTTCAACAATCCGGGCTCCTAAGATTTTCGCGGCGCGAGAACGAACAGCGCATCGCGCTAAAATAAAAGGGCGCCGGATAGCTCCGGCGCCCTGATTGTTTTTCCGGGACTCTCTACTGACCGCGACCGCCGCGGCCTGCGGGCGCTGCGGCGCCAGCGCCACCACGGCCTCCAGCGGCGGGCGCAGCCGCACCGCCCCGCCCGCCGCGACCGGCGCCGGGAGCGACATAAGCATCACCGCCCGGCGCATAGGGACCGGCTTCTGGCACGCCCTGGGTATTAGCCAGCACGCCGAGTTCCGCCCGCACGCCGGCGGCAATCAAACCCGCCTCGCTGCCCGCCTGGAAGCAGGTGAAGTCGGGGCGATCGCGCCAGGCCAGCGGTCCACACAGGCGGATATGCGCCTTCAGCGTGGCATCGTGCACGATATTGATGGCGCGCTCATAATCAGGGCTGCCCTGCCGGAAACCGGAGAAGTTGCCCAAGTCGCCGGAAGCGGCGAACAGGGCCGAGACGCCCCTGATCTGGGCAATCCTGTCAGCATCGCGCAAACCGTCCAGCGTCTCGATCATCTCGATCAGCACAAGGTTGTCATTGATGGTATTGCGATAGCCCCCTGGAACATTGTTCCAGAACGCGGCGGTGAAGGCCTGGCCGCCGCCATTGGAACGATGGCCCAGTGGCGGGAACATGGCCCAATTGCGGGCTAACGTCCCTTCCTCGACGCTGCGCACGGTCGGGATCACCAGCACCAGGGCGCCGGCATCGAGGGCATGCTGTTCCTCACGTTCGTCGGTATAGGCGACACGCACGCCTGGGACAGCGCGGGCGTGCGGGCATCCCGCCCACATGCGCGCGGTGGTGTACCAATCGCGCTGGCTGTGCTGATGCTCGGTCCAGATAAAGTCGTAACCGGCATTGGCCATGGCGCAATAGACTTCCGGATCGGTGGTGTAGAAGGCGGTGCCGCCCGTGACCTTGCCGCCGGCCTTCAACTTGGCCATGGCGGGATTCCAAATCTTGACGCCGCCCGCCACGTCGGTGGCCGGACCATATTTCCAAGTGCGGTCATTGTAGCCGCCCTGATTGACGGCGCCGGCGGGCGCACGATCAATGGCATGGCTGTCCACGCCAGCGGGCGCGGCCAGCGGGAACTGGCCGCCGGTGGCAACCGCGTCTTCTGTCGCCTGGCCGAAAACGGCAGTGGCGCCGATAGAAAGACCGGTGACCAGCGCCGCCGACAGCAGCGCCCAACTATGAATTCGTTTCATGTGCTTCTCCCTGAATGACGGCCGCCCGAGGACGGCCGAAAAGCTTTGCAGCGTCTGAATGCGCCGCGCGACGCCAGCTAAACAGGCAGGTCCCACCGGGTCAAATAGATCGCGCGCGACAACAGCCGGCGCCTCTGGGACACCGGCTGCCGCATCTTGCGAATACCAGTTACTGCGCCGGACGTGGCGGTGGCGGGGCGCGATAGGTGCGGTGACAGCCTCCGCAATCGCCCTGCACCGCAGTCATGGCGGCCTGCAGGCTGGGCCCATCCGTGGCGGCACCGATCTTGGCGGCATCGGCCGCAAACTTGTCCGCGGCGGCGTTAAAGCCGGACGCATCGGTCCAGATTACGGGCAACACGCCCGGATCGGCC
>JAFAVT010000146.1 GCA_019242275.1 Alphaproteobacteria bacterium | reverse complement strand
GCCAGCGCCGCGGCCTGGACGAAGGATAGCGAGCCGGCGCGTTGCGCCGCATCCCAGCGCCGCACCAGATGCGCCAGCAGCAATTGCCGGCGTAAGGGATCAATGGCCGGCGGCAATGTCAGGTCGTCATCAATCAGCAATTCGTCTTCGTCGGCATCGCCCAGCGCGCGGAACTGCGGCAGCAGCGCCGCGCCGCCCAACAGGCGGGCGAAAACCTCGCCAAAACTTCGGGCCGCACGTCGTGTGGGCAGATAAATGGTGACGGCCGCCAGGGCCAACGGGTCATCATTCAACCGCGCCATGACACCTTGTGCCAGGCTTTCGGCGAATGGCGCGCTGGCGCCAATGGTGAAAACGTGAATCTCTCCGCCGCTATTCACGCCGACAGCTTGGTAAGATAGGCTTCGGCTTCGTCGCGGGCTTGCGGCGTGCCGACATGAATCCAAACCCCGTCCAGGCGTGTGCCGTAAAGGCGCCGCGCCGCGATGGCGCGGTCCCATAGAAGGTTGGTGGAAAAGGCGCCGGCCGGCGCCTCGGCAAAAAGCCGGGGATGAACGATCTGCACGCCGGGATAGGCGAAGGGAGTCACGGCATCTTCGTCCGGGCGGCCGACATGGCCTTCGGCGTCAAGCACGAAATCGCCGCGGCCTTCATAGCCCATTGCCGTCACCATTGAGGCCATCAGCAACAGTCCATCCATTTCCTCCGGGTTCCACATTTGCATCATGCGGTCCAGGGCGGAGGCCACGCCTTCCACCCAGATGGAGTCGGAGTTGAGAATGAAAAAAGGCTTGCCCCCGAACAGCGGCAAGGCCCGGGCAACGCCGCCGCCGGTGCCCAGCAACTCACCGCTTTCATCGGAATAAACAATCTCGATGTCGCGGCGCCTGGCCAAATGCGCCTTCAGCATATCGGCCTTGTAATGCAGGTTGACCACGGCACGCTTCACGCCTGCCGCCGCCAGCCGGTCAAGATCATGGTCAATCAGCGTCTTGCCAGCCACCACCACTAGTGGTTTGGGCAGGTCATTGGTAAGCGGCCGCATGCGGGTGCCAAGACCTGCTGCCATGATCATGGCCTGTTCGATGCTCAAGCCGTGTCCTTTCCGGCAAATCGTCTCTCAAAGGGAATCGTGCGATCATACCATTCCCGCAAAGGTGCCAAGGCGGGATGTGCGAGGTCACGCGTTAGATAGCCCCAGACGCGAGGAAGCAGCGCCAGATAACGGGGTTTGCCGTCGCGACGGTGAAGGCGGGCGAAAATGCCGATGATTTTGGCATTGCGCTGGGCCGCCATGACTGCCATTTCGGCGGTGAAGGCAGGCTCATCAACCGGTGTGCCCTGCGCTCGCATGATGCTGAAATAGTGCTGTAGCACTACACTTGCCACCGCCGGGTCAACATCACGTCGCGCATCCTCCAGCAACGAGACTAGGTCGTAGGCGCGTGAGCCTGCCACCGCGTCCTGGAAGTCAATCAGTCCGGTTTTTGCCGGCCCCTGACGCTCCGGCAGCCAGAGTAGATTTTGGGCGTGATAATCGCGATGGACGAAAACCGGCGGCGAGGCCGAAATCTTCGCTAGGGCGCTTTTCCACAAGGCGCGATGCTCGGCAATCTCCCCCGGCGTGGCCTCGCGGTTCAGGGCCTGCGGAAGATACCATTCGGGAAGCAGATCTGTTTCGGCCAGCAACGCCACATCATCGTAGAGAAACAGCGGCTTGTCGCCCATGGCAGCAGGTGCGGCTTGCCCGTGCAGTTTCGCCAGAACCTCTACCGCATTGCTGTAAAGCGCGATTTCATCGCCCCCCTTCATCATCACATCGGCGAACAGGGCCTCGCCCAAATCCTCCAGAATGAGAAAACCCTGCGCCGGATCGCCGGCAAGAATCTCCGGTGCGGAAAGACCACGATATTTGAGAAAGCGCGCGACGTCGGCAAAACGGGCAACATCGGCACCCGCCAGCCGTGCTACGGCGTTATAGCCCAGGGCCCGGCGTTGTTCGGCGCTCGCGTCCGGCGGCGCGGTGGGGGTTTCAGCGCTTTGCGGTTGATCCATCAGCAGCGCTTTGCGCGTGCCATCCGCCAGCCGGAAATAGCGGCGGGTGGAAGCATCGCCGGGAATCGGCGTCACCTCCGCGGCGTCCCAGCCTTGTTGACTGAGGAATTCGCGCATATGTTCCTGCCGGTTCATGCGATAACCGCCCAGCGTTCCGGTCCTGTGATTTTAACGCGGCGGCCTTCGCCTTCCGACGACAGCCGCAAATGCAGGGTGTCGTCCGGCAGATACTCCGGCGCGCGCTGCGGCCATTCCACCAACACGGCGCCGTTTTCCAGCGCTTCGCCAAACCCCAGCTCGTCAAGCTCACGCGCTGCTTTGAGGCGATACCAGTCATAATGTGCCACGGCCAGGCGCGGCGTTTCGTAGGTCTGCACCAGCGTAAAGGTCGGGCTGGGCACGTCCTCACTGACGCCAAGAGCGCGCAAGGTTTCCCGGGCCAGCGTCGTCTTGCCGGCGCCAAGCTCCCCCCATAGCGCCACTGCGTCTCCCCGGATCAGCAGCGGGGCGATGCGGGCAGCCAGCGCCGTCGCGGCGGCGAGATCGGGCAGCAGAATTTCGGCGCGGAATGTAGTGGCGTTGACGATCATCCATGACTGTTCTAACCGCGGCCCCACAAGGGGAAAAGCCCTATTTGCAATGCCATGGCGGGCCATGCTACCGCCCGTGAATGTCCGAGAAAATTGTCATCATCGGCGCCGGTCAGGCCGGTTGTCAGGCCGTCCAATCTTTGCGCGCGGAAGGGTTCACCGGCGCCATCACCATGGTGGGTGACGAGGCCTATCCGCCTTATCAACGGCCGCCGCTCTCCAAAGCCTATTTGCAGGGGCAGTTGGAGCGGCCGCGGCTGTTTCTCAAGCCGGACGCCTTTTATGCCGAAGCGGGATGCGATCTGCTGCTGAACATCTCAGCCACGGCAATAGACCGCGTAGCCAGGACGGTGGAACTCAGCGATGGCCGCAAGCTCGCCTACGACAAGCTGTTGCTCACCACCGGCGGTCATGTGCGCAAGCTGCGCTGCCCTGGCGCCGAATTGCCGGGCATCTTCTATCTCAAGACCATTGCGGATGTGGATGCGTTGCAGGCTGCGTTTCTGCCCGCTGCGCGCATCGCCATTGTGGGTGCCGGCTATATCGGCCTGGAAGTGGCGGCGGTGGGAGCCAAGCGCGGGCTGCAAGTGACGGTGTTTGAGGCGATGGACCGGGTGATGGCCCGGGCTGTCTCGCCAGTGCTGTCGGAATTCTTCGCCGCTGAACATGTCAAGGCCGGTGTGACGTTGAAACTGAACACGGGGGTCGAAGGCTTCGAGGGTGAGGGCAAGGTCGAGCGCATTCGGGCCGGGGGCCGGCTTTATGACTGCGATCTGGTACTGGTCGGCATCGGCGTATTGGGGAATGATGAACTGGCCCGCGCCGCCGGCCTCAATTGCAGCGACGGCATTGTTGTGGACCGCAACGCCCGGACCAGCGACCCTGTCATTTACGCGGCGGGCGATTGCACCCGCCATTATGGCCGTGAAGGCGGCGAACTCAGGCTGGAATGCGTGCAGAACGCCATTGACCAGGCCAAGCATGCCGCCATGGCAATGGCCGGCAAGCCGAAAGACTATAGCGAAGTGCCCTGGTTCTGGTCCGACCAATATGACCTCAAGCTCCAGATCGCCGGACTGGCACGGCCGACCGACACGCCGGTGCTGCGGGGCAATCCGGCTTCGCGAAAATTCTCCGTCTTCCATCTGCGGGAGGGCAAGGTCGCCGCGGTGGAGGCGGTGAATGCCGGCCAGGACTATATGATCGGCAGGAAGCTGATTGCCGAGGGCCGCGCGGTGGAGGCCTGCCGCCTAGCCGACTTTTCCATTTCGATAAAGAATCTTCTGTGATGCCCTCATGGTTCGACAGGCTCACCATGAGGAATGAGGGGATGGGTGCCATCCTCCCATTCCTCACCCTGAGCCTGTCGAAGGGGGAGGGCCGCGCATGAAACGCGCCTTCAAGGCCACATTCATCGAAGACAATGGGGTGTCCCACACCATCGAGATTCCGGAAGGCTGGTCGCTGATGGAGGGTGCGGTCAAGCATCTGGTGCCCGGGATTGACGCCGATTGCGGCGGCGCTTGCGCCTGCGCCACCTGCCAGGTCTATGTTGACCCGCACTGGGCAGCAAAGCTGCCGGCAAAGACCGACATGGAGGAAACCATGCTCGACTTCGCGCCGACGGTGCAGCCCAACTCCCGCCTGTCTTGCCAGTTGCGCATGACTGAGGCGCTGAACGGGATCGTACTGCGGATACCCAAGGAACAGCACTAACTGACGTTGCCGGACGTCGCAAACAGCCGATGCACGTGCCGAAAGGCTCGCCGCAGCGGGCCGTAGTGCACTCCAAGGATGGTCAAAACCAAATAGCCTTACAGAATCAGTCTCACCCCAAAACCATGGCTGGGGCTTGAGCTTGTCAGGCCGACGGTGGTGTAGAGCTGAAGCCCCAACCCGCCAATGATGTGCCAAGTGAGATAGGGATTGAGGGTCGCGTAGGATGGCGCGCCCTGCCAGGTGCTGCGCTGGAAGTCCACCATGGCACCTAGGCCATAACTCAGGAACTTGAAGTCGGCGCCGGCGGTGGCGCGCGCCCCGCTGTGCAGCTTGATGGTGTTGATGTCGCCGATCCACATATAGCCCAGCGAACCATAGGCCGTCAGTCCCGGCGCCAAGGTGCGATAGAGGTTCACCTGAGCGCCGTAATCGGTCTTGCCGGTGCCAAGGCCACTGCCCGCCGTGGGCAGTTTTGTGATGCCGGCGATTTCCACGGCGGGAAAGACCGTGCCTTCGCGGGCGATGAGCCAGGCAGCACCAAGGGAAAAGTCTCCTAGCCCGGAGCGATGTTTGGGCTCATTGCTGGCCGGGGCCACAATCAGGGGAAGGCCGAAATTGCCGGCAAATTTTCCGGGCCCTTCGATGTCAACGTAAGGGACTGTCGCTTCAAGCCGCAGGCGGCCCAATTGCAGCATCGCCGTGGCCGGAATCTCGAACACAGTTGTGCCGGTGGTGGTGCAGGTCAGGTTGGCAAGGCTCACCGCGCATTTGGCGCCGTAGTTGCCGGCGACATAGTCAATCCCGGTCGAGAAACCCCAATCGAAACTACTCGAGGACGTTCGCGGGATGCTCAGCGTCGGAGCCGGCAGCGTCTGGGCCGCGGCGGACCCACTGATAAAAGCAACGACGGCGACGACGGCAATCCGGATATTTCCCCTCATAGATAGGCCGTCTTCTTGTCTTCGCTGTGGGTCGGGTGATCGTCGCCCGGGACGATGCGGCGCGGCAGATGACAGCGCACCACGGTGCCGCCCCCACTCAATTCAGAAGAGGGGGCGCTTTCGATTTCCACCCAGCCGTCATGCAATTCGAGGAATCGGTTGACCAGCGCCAGCCCAAGTCCGGCGCCCGCGCGCGCCCCGGCACGGCTTTTGGCTGAGAAACGCTCGAACACTGTTGCCTTCATATCCGGCGACAGGCCGGGACCGTTGTCGGCCACCGTGATTTGTACGTCTTCGCCCACAACCCTGCCGGTCAGCGTCACCTCGCCGCCGCGCGGCGTGAACTTGAAGGCGTTGGACAGCAGGTTGAAGACGATCTGGCGCAGGCGCCGCGCATCGGCCAGGAATTCGCCGGCATCCTCGCTGACATCCACTGTCAGGGTGAGGCCCATCTTGCCGGCCCATTCGCGGGCATGAGAGGCGACTTCCTCCAGCACTTCAAACAAATCCACCCGCCCAAGTTCCAGCCGCAACGCGCCGGATTCCACCAGGGCCAGATCGAGAATGTCGTTGACCAGGTTTTTGAGGGTGTTGGAGCCACTGACGATGGCATCAACATATTCGCGCTGACGCTGGTTGAGTTCGCCCGGCGCGCCGGTGGCCAGATGTTCCGAGAAGCCCAGAATTGTGTTCAGCGGCGTGCGCAGTTCATAGGAGACATGCTTGATGAAATCGCTCTTGAGCTTGTCGGCCGCTTCCAGGGCGTCGCCGCGGTCGCGCAGCGCCTGCTCGATGCGGAAGCGGTCGGTGACATCGGCGAAGGTCACCAGCGAAGCGCCATCCGGCAAAGGGGCCAGCGCCAGTTCCACAATCGTCCGGTCCTGGCGTTCAACCTCGCCCAATTCGCGCTTTTGCGCCGTGCCGGAAAGGATGCTGCTGGAGAGCTTCTCCCACACCCCAGCCTCGCCGAAACGGTCGGCGGCAAGGGCAGCGATTTCGCGCACATGCGGCTCCCGCGCCAATTCTTCCGCCGTGAAATCCCAGATGCGGGCGAAGGCGGCATTGTGAAACTTCAGTCGGCCGTCAGGCCCGAAGACCGCCACCCCTTCTTTCAGAATGTCCAGCGTCGCGGACTGAACCTTCTGCGCCGTCTGGAAGCTTGATTCCAGCGCCAGCTTTTCGCTGACGTCTTCATAAAGATAGGTCAGGCCGCCGGAAGGGTGCGGTTGGGTGATGACTTTGATGGTCTGGCCCCCCGGCAGATGCCATTGTTCCTCACTGTTGGCGGCCCGTCCCGCGTCATAGAGCGCCAGCCGCGCCCGCTTCCAGCCTTGCCAGTCACGTTGTTCCGGGAGCTTGCGGGTTTCACGCAATTTCTCCAACACTTCGCCATCGGACGGATGTTTGTCGAGGAAGCTTTCGGAAAGCCCCCACAGCCGGGCAAAGGCCCGGTTGTGGAAGGAGAGCTTTTGATCACGGCCGAAGATCGCCACCGCCGTTTCCAGCTTGTCCAACGTGTCGGCATGGGCGTCCACATGGCTTTGCAGCCGCGCTTCGGCGGAAGCGAGATCGGTGACATCCACGGCCGTGCCGATGACGCCGGCATCGCCCAGGGGGATTTCCGTGAAGGACAGGGCCCGGCGCTGACCGTTCACAACCGTGAAGCGGCGGGTTTCAACCAGGCTGTTGCGGCTGCGGGCGGAAGCGGCGAGTTCGCGCTCGTTCTTGTCCAGCGAAGCCTGGCTGAGACGCAATTCCTCCAGGTTGTTGGCGCCCGCGCCGGCCAGGAAGGCATGGTTGCCCCAAGTCACAGCCAAGCCCTTGTCCCGCAGCCAAACCGGCGTCGGCAGGGCATCGAGGATGGCCTTGTAGTCGGCGGCTTCGGCAGCAACGGTAGGCTCTTCCAGCCACACCGCCACCATGCTGCCCACGGCGCGGCCGCGGGCAATCAGTTTGCGGCCATGCGGATCGGACACGGGAATCTGAAAGGGGGCGCCGCGATCCGAAAGGCCGTCAATGGCGGCAGAAAGCGCCAGTGCATCAGGTCCTTTTAGGCAGGACTGCAGCGATTCCTCACCGCCGCCATAGGAGAAGGGTCCAGCACCGTCGCGGCCCCATACCACCAGCGGCTCGCGTCCGGCCCCCAGCAGGGCATCGCGCTCGCCCAATGCCGCTTTGGTGCGGGACCCCGTCAGGCGCAGCGAACGACGCAGGCGGCGGGAGATGCGCTGCTCTGCCAAGGCCCACAGACCGGCTGCAATCGCCAAGGCAACGCCGCCAGCCGCCAGGGCCGACAGCACCACGACCTGGCTGGACAGAGGCGGCAGGGCGGGGGCGGCCCAGGCCGGGGCGGGCACAATAACGCCGGCCGCAGCCAGCCCCTTGAAGACCCCCTCTACCGGTCCCATGCGGTGTCCCATTTTGGGACGGCCCCCGTTAACCCGCTCGCCGAGCGGCGAATCACTGTTGAATCAACAAGATACCGGCGGGACTCGGCCTCGCATAGGGATTGTGGTTAATAAATTATGAAAAACAAAATCGCGGGTTGCGGACCATACTTTGCGGCTGTGGACAAAATCCGAGTCAAAACAGAGGATTACGATTTCCGTATGCGGAATAAGCAATTGGGCACGCTTCCACCGTCAGACGTCCCCAACCCAAGCCGGTGCCCGTGATCTGCATACCGGGCAACGGCGGCCTTAAATTAGGTCGTCATCAAGAGGCGTCTTTGCAGATTCTGACTCTGAGGGCGGCTGATCTTTGACCGTTACCTGCGCCAGGAATCCATCAGCGCCCATCCCGCGTTGTTTCACCTTTCCTAATGGAAGGTCTTGCGGATGCTGAAGAAAAAATTCGGCCTGGCATAATCCACCTCGATCTCATGCTTAGTCAGGGCGGCGATGTTCCGCGGGCCCGCAAAATAATCGCTAATACGGGTACGCGCGGTGGTGAAGACGTTGGCGACCGAGAAACTCAGATTAAGATCCGCGTCGGGCTTATAGGTCCAGTTGAAGTTAAGCTGGGGATTGCCGAAAAACTGGTCAATCTCGGCCAGGCGAAAGCCAATCTCCTTCCAGCCATGATAATAATTGATGCTCCAGGTGGACTGCCAGGCATCCAGATCCTGCACAAAGCCGAAGCTGTAGGAACTGGCGTCCTCGAACTGGAGCCGACGCGCCACGCCCGTCAGCGGATCCTTCACGGCGCTGTCGCGCCAATCCAGATTTAGGTTGAGCCGGCCGCCCTTGAGAAAGCCGATTCGGTCGGTCGGTACCGTGGCATCCACACTGAGCTGGTCGGAACGGCCGCTGCCGATATTGCCATGCACGTCGAACAGCACACCGGAGGAATCGGCCAGCGGCTTGTTATCAAGGATATTGGTGAGTTCCTGGTGCAGCGCGCTGATGGTGATGGCACCGCGATCCCAGAAATGAAATTCATAGGCCAGTTCATATTGCCAGCGCTCATCAGGTTTGAGGTCCGGATTGCCGGCGGTGACTTTATTTTGGGTCAGGTTCACCGAGGAAATGAAGTCACCGAAATTCAATTGCCCCAGCCGGTGCTCGGCCCGCAGGCGCACAGTCGAGCGGGAATTCAGTGTCCAGGTGAGTTGCATGCGGGGCTTGGGATAGAAGAAAGAGCGTGACTGGCTGACATCCCCTTGCTCGGTGATGGTGGAGAATTCCGTCCGCACACCGGCATCCAGCAAGAGGTCGTCTTCCATCTGCCAACTCGCCGTGGCGAAAATTTCCTCGCGCATCTCGCTGACATTCACGGCGGAAGAGGGCACTGTCACGGTATTGCCACCGAGGGTATAAAGGGAGTGGCCGCGCAAATAGTTGAAAGCCGCTTCGCCGCCGCCCTCCAAGGTCAGCTTGTCGGTCAGCGGGTAGCGCAAGGTGAGATGGCCGATGCTTTCGCCACTGTCGCGCAGTGAGGCATAGCGCTCGTCCGTAGACCCGCCGCCCAGCAGAGAGGCGGAGACATTGTGGCCCATGCGTTGCAGCAATTCCAGGCCCAGGGTGGTAGCACCGAGACCATGCTGGTAGCTGGCGCCCACCTCCCCATTCTGATTGCGCGAATGTGACGAAAAGGTCTGGGGCGTTACCGGGTCATCGTAGAAGGTGCCGCTGTTGAACTCGGACTGATTGGCCGCGGCATTGGCGCTGAAGTCGCCGCCGGCCAGAGGCAGCTTTATGCCGGCGTTGAGGGCGGTGTTGCCGCCACTGCCGCTGACCTCTTCCTCGGTGCGCACAGCATTGCCCGAAGCATCGGTGCGGGTGATATGGGCGCTGCCCATCTGGTTGTTGAAATTGGCGTCGCGCCGTAGCGACAGGCTGTAACTGCGTTCCCCTGCTGTGCGGTTGAACTGCACGGCTCCCATGGGAATCACCCGGCCCGTTTCGAAGGCATAGGCGCCGGCCGTGGCGACGATGCTGGTGGATTCGGTGGTCTTGAGGATGACGTTGGCCATGACGGCCTTGCCCTGCATATCAATGCCGGGGGCGCTGCCATGGATCACGTCTATATGATCAACATTGGCCGCAATGATCCGCTGCAGGACGTTGAAAAGACCTTCATTCTTGCTGGTGGGGCGCTGTCCGTTAATCAGGACATTGCCGGAGTTGCCGGAAAAACCGCGAGAACCGTCGCCACCGTCGAAATTGAAGCCCGGCAGACGGTTTATCATATCCATGGCCGTGGCCGGCCGGGCGGCCGCAAAAAACTCCGGTTTGTAGGTATCCACCTGATCCTGAGCGTTCACGGGCGCGGGGCCGCAAAGGCAGAGTACAGCAGCGAATATCGCCAAAACTGCCTGCCGCATTCCCGCTCTCCCGTTATCGTTATCGGGAAACCTGAGCGAACTTTCAGGCAGGATCAAGGCATGCGCCTGCCGCAATACGGCAGGCGTAAGTTTGTTGCACCAGATCAATACCGATAGGTGTCCGGCTTGTACGGACCAGACTTCGGAATCGAGATGTAGTCAGCCTGTTTGTCATTCAGTTCGGTCAGCCTGGCGCCGATCTTGCCCAGATGCAGGCGTGCGACCTTTTCATCCAGTTGCTTGGGCAGGGTATAGACCTTCTTCTCGTACTTGCCCTGATTATTGAACAGTTCGATCTGGGCCAGCGTCTGGTTGGTGAAGGAGGCGCTCATCACGAAGCTGGGATGGCCCATGGCGTTACCGAGATTCACCAGGCGGCCCTCCGACAGCATGATGATGCGCTTGCCGTCCGGAAACTCGATCTCATCCACCTGCGGCTTGACATTGTGCCATTTGAAATTGCGGGTGGCGCCAACCTGGATCTCGCTGTCGAAATGGCCGATGTTGCAAACGATGGCGCGATCCTTCATCGCACGCATGTGGTCAACGGTGATGACGTCCACATTGCCGGTGGCGGTGACGAAGATATCGGCCTTGGGGGCCGCCTCCTCCATGGTAACGACTTCATAGCCTTCCATCGCTGCTTGCAGGGCGCAGATCGGATCAATCTCCGAGACCATGACGCGGCAGCCTGCCTGGCGCAGCGAGGCGGCCGAACCCTTGCCGACATCGCCGAAGCCAGCGACCATCGCCACCTTGCCGGCCATCATCACGTCGGTGCCGCGGCGGATGCCGTCCACCAGCGACTCGCGGCAGCCATAAAGATTGTCGAACTTGGACTTGGTGACGCTGTCATTGACGTTGATGGCGGGGAACAGCAGCTTGCCGGCCTTCTCCATCAAATAGAGGCGGTGCACGCCCGTGGTGGTTTCCTCCGAAACGCCCTTGATGCTGGCGGCAATGTCGGCAAACCAGCCCTTGGGCTTCTCCTTCAGAAGCCGCTTGATAAGGGCGTAGAAAACTTCTTCCTCTTCATTTTCGGGCTTGTCGAGAAAGGCGGTGTCGCCCTTTTCGGCACGCAGGCCGTGATGGACGAGCATGGTGGCGTCGCCGCCATCATCCAGGATCATGTTCGGATATCCGCCGCCATGCCAGTCGAACAGTCTGGCGGTATAATCCCAATATTCCTTCAAGGTCTCGCCCTTGACGGCAAACACGGGAATGCCGGCGGCCGCGATAGCGGCGGCGGCATGATCCTGAGTCGAATAGATGTTGCACGATACCCAGCGGATGTCGGCGCCCAAGGCTTTCAGGGTCTCAATCAGAACCGCAGTCTGGATCGTCATGTGCAGGGAGCCGGCAATACGCGCCCCTTTGAGCGGCTGGCTCTTGCCATATTCCGCGCGGGTCGCCATCAGGCCGGGCATCTCGATCTCGGCAATGGCCAGTTCCTTGCGACCCCATTCGGCGAGATTGATGTCTTTGACCACATAATCAGTGAAGGCCATGGCGAAAATCCCGGAAATTGCGGATCGCGCTATAGCAGCCGGGGCCAGACCGGGCAAGAAACATATAAAGAAATTTGCATATGATTAGTTAGGCGTTGAAAAGGTTAGGTTTTATTCGCCCGCGCCAACGTCGCTGAGTGTATTTAGCCTACTGTGAAAGCGCGCGGCGGCAGCCCTTCACGCGACAGTTCCGCTATCCTCTCGCACGCCGTCTCCAGCGCGCGGCACAGATTTTGGACATCGAACAACGGAAAGCGGACGCGGCCTTCCTCAAGATGCCGGCGGTAGGAAGAAAGCAGCGCCTCGTCATGAACCAGCTTCAGCACCAATGCCTTGTAGTCGGCCAGCGAAGTGACTGCCAATTCTGGCATGCCAACGGCATTGAGCGCGCTGGCCGAAACCCGGGAAGCGAATGAGCCGCCGGCGCAACTGACCAGGGGCAGACCTGCCCACAGGGCTTCGATGGCAGTGGAATGGCCGGTGAAAGGCAGCGTGTCGAGAAAAAGATCAGCCAGTCGGAAACGGGCAAGATGCTCGGCGTCGGAAACGGGGCCGGCGAAAATCAGCCGCTCCGGCGCAACGGCTGAGGCGGCCGCTTCCCGCCGCAGATTATCTGTGGCGAGATCATTGTTGTGGCGCAACCACAACACACTCTTCGGCACCTCACGCAGGATTTCCATCCACATGCGGAAGACGGGGGGCGTGATTTTCCAGACCCCATTGAATGCACAGAATACAAAGGCGTCCGGCGGCAAACCGGCTTGGGCTCGCGTGGGCGTGGCGGCGTACGGGTCACGCCCCGGATCAAAGGCATGATAGCAGTGCGGCAACCGCACCAGCTTCTCCGTGAAGTCGTCGTCACTGCCTGGTGGCGTCACAATATTGTCCGTGATCATATAATCGAAAAAGGGGCTGCCGGTGGTGCCGGCCCAGCCCAGCCAGCTGACCTGCACGGGCGCCGGCCGCCGTGCCGCAATGCCGGGGCGCGCACCGGCCGTGTAGCCGCCCAGATCAACCAGAATGTCAATTTCCGCCGCCGCCAACAGACCTGTCACCGCATCGTCATTGCGCGTGCGCACGTCCAGAAAATGTTCGAAGGCGATAGTTAGGCGTCGCCGCAAGGCGCTGCCGTCGTCGGGACCGGTGGAAATGGCGAAGGTTTCAAAACGGCTGCGCTCATGGTGCTCCCAAAGCGCGACGGCGGAGTTGGCGACGGCATGGTTCCGGAAATCATAGGAAAGATAGGCGAGCTTTAATCGGCGACCAGATGCCACGCGCCGCGATGTTGCCGCTGCGCCGGCAATACCATGCTGATTTCGAAGATAGGCGGGAACGCAGTCACGTTGCAGTTTTGGATCGTCGGAACATTGCAGCAGGCGCAGCGGTGCCGGCACTTTGCCGGCGCGCGCATGCTCTGCCAATGCCGGCTCCAGCGCCAGGCGCTGGGGAAAATCGCAGGTCATGAGGCTAGTTTCCAGGAGGCCGTCAAAGGCGAATGGCGTATCCGGGTGTTCGGCATAGACCCGCTTCATTTGGGCATGTGCCTCTGCCACGCGTTTCAATGCCAAGAGTGACCTGCCCCGGCCGAGGCGAGCGGCGCCGAGACCCGGATCGGCGGCGAGGACGCGGTCATAATAGAGCAGGGCTTCTTCGTCCCGCGTCTCTCCTGACAACAGAGTACCGCATTGGAACAGCGCTGTGACATTGTTTGGGTCAAGCGCCAGGGCCTGCTGGTAAGCAGTAAAAGCCTCAGCAGGTCGTTTCAGTTTTTCCAGAGTGGCACCCCGGTTGATCAGAGCCAGTATAAGTCGCGGCTCCAGCCGTAACGCTGCGTCGAAATCCGCCAATGCCGCCGCCAGACGCCCCAACCGCACCTGCGCCAGCCCGCGATTGACCAGGGTGCCTGGATGCTGAGGCCTTAGCGACAGGGCCTGGTTTAGCGCTGCCAGGGCCTCCTCATTGCGCCCCAGATCGAGTAAGGCGTTGCCACATTCATTTTCGATTTCCGCCATCGGCGGACTAAGCCGCCGGGCCTGATCAAAACTCGCCAGCGCCTTCTTGGGTTCTCCCAGGTCGCGCAGCGTAAGGCCGTGATTAAACCAGAGGGCGGGATTGTCCCGCACGCTCTTCAGCGCCTGGCTATAGAGCTTCTCCGCTTCGCCGGCGCGGCCCTGGTTCTGCAGTTGAAAAGCCCGGTCGAGAAGTTGTTCTACTGACATTTCCAAATCACTAAGCGGTCACGAAGGGCAGCCCGCGGCCCTGAAAGATAGCGCGGCGCGGCTCTGGCGACCAAGCGCCTTGTGGCGACCCGCGGATTTGAATTTTCGCCGCCAACGTGATTGCCTGCCCGGGGACAGCCATAAGCGGGGGAAGTATGCAAAAGCGCTGGCTGGTTCTGCTGCCGGTGATTTTCATCACCTATAGTCTGGCCTATCTCGACCGTGCCAATTACAGCTTCGGGGCTGCCGCTGGCATGGCGCACGACCTCAGCATTTCGCCCAATGCCAGCGCCTGGCTTGGCGCCCTGTTCTTCCTAGGCTACTTCGCTTTCCAGGTGCCGGGCACCCTTTGGGCCCAACGTCACAGCGTTCGCAGGCTGATCTTTATCGGTCTGATTGCCTGGGGGGCGTTGGCTGCCAGCATCGGCCTGCTTTCCAATCTCAGGGCGCTGATTGCCGTACGCTTCCTTCTGGGTGTGGTGGAAAGTGCTGTGCTGCCAGCGATGCTTTTGCTGGTCGCGCGGTGGTTCACCAAGAACGAGCGCGCCCGCGTTTCCTCGATCCTGAT
>JAFAVT010000275.1 GCA_019242275.1 Alphaproteobacteria bacterium | reverse complement strand
AAGACCGCGCACAAGAACGGCACCACTCTGAAGGATGAGGCGGTGGGCGGCGGTTATGTCACGGCAGAGGAGTTCGACCGCCTGGTGCGGCCGGAAGACATGATCGCGCCGCGATAGGGCTTGCCATTTTTCGCCCTTCGACAAACTTGGGGTGAGGTTTTTCATTTGGAGCAAGACCGGTAAAATACCACATTCGTCCTCATCCTGAGCTTGCCCGCCTTCGCCAAGGCTATGGCGGGTCATCGTTCCCTATCGTCCGCCGAAGCTTTAACGTAGGCGGATCGAAGGAATGAGGCGTTTCGCCGTCCTCACAGGTTGTTATGCCATCAAACCGCATCAGCGCCGCACCGGGCCATACCGTTATCCGCGCCGGCGGCAAGGTCAGCTACTGGCAGGGCGAGTATCACCAGAGCGCGGCCGACAGTGTGGGCGTGTCTACCGCCGATTATATCCATGCCATGCACTACTTCCTGATGCAGGCGCAGGTGAAAGAGGTGCTGATGATCGGCTGCGGCGGCGGCACCCTGGCCACCATGCTGACGCGCGCCGGCGTGGCCATGACGGTGGTGGATTTGCACCGCCTCAGCTTCACCATTGCGCGCAAATATTTCCACCTCCCGGAGGCAGTGAGCTGCCATGTCGCCGACGGCATCCAGTGGCTGAAGCAGCGCCGCCACCGCTTTGACGCCATTGTGCTGGACGCCTTCGGCAAGGACGGCATGCCGAAGGCTTTTATGCGCGCACCTTTCTTCCGGCTGGCCAAGGCGCGGCTAAAACAGCGGGGTGGGCTTTTCCTGATGAACGTCATCGTTGACGATGACGACGATCCGACACCCGACCGGCTGGTGCGGCTGATGCGACGGCACTGGTCCCGCGTGCGGCTCCTCGATACCGATGGCTGGGTGGACCGCAACGCCGTGATCGTGGCGGGCGCGGTGGCGAAGCTAGGCAGGCCGAAGGTGCTGATGCCGCCCCATCCGGGCGGTGCCAAGCTAGCGCGGGCGCTCGATATCCTGGATTGGCGGACGATACGGTGAGCACGTTTCCAGATGCGCCACGGGCAGGCCTGATTCCCATCCAAAGCAACAAGCGCCGGTGTCTGTGGCCCTGGATGGCCGGCTCAAGGCCGGCCATGGTGAGTGGGAGAAGAAAGCCGTGCTGAAGAAGAAATCCTTCTCCCTTTCCGGTCACCGCACCAGCGTGGCGCTGGAAGCGGAGTTCTGGGCGGTGTTGGAAGCCGCGGCAAAGGGCGGGAGCCTGGCCTCGCTGGTGGGCCAGATTGACGCCCAGCGGGGCGCACGCCCGCTGGCCAGCGCCCTGCGGCTGCACGCCCTTGCCCTGGTGCGGGCGGGCCAATAGCCTCGCTGGCCATGGCCGAGATCATCAATCTCAAGCGCGCCCGCAAGGCGAAATCCAAAGCCGAAAAAGACAGGACGGCAGAGGCCAACCGCGTCATCCACGGAACCCGAAGACGCTCAGGAAGCTGGAAGCAGCACGGCGGGAAAAGGAACTTTTCCGGCTCGACTCTAAAAAATTGGACGGCGAAACGTAGTTTGTTGCCCTGGATGGCCCGGGCTCTCTTCTATGGGAAGAGGGCCGGGTCATGACATTTGGCGGGCAGCGTTCTACAATTGTTTCATGCCCGTAGAATCGTGTTTTTGCCATGAGCGCCAAGACTCATGAGTAATTTTGGCAACCGCTATTCCGACCCGCTGGATTCGGCTTTCGGCGGCGATACTAGCCCGCCGGTGCCGCGCGAGCCGCCTTATCTTGCCGGCCTCAATCCCGAGCAACGGCTGGCGGTAGAGACGGTGGACGGCCCTGTCCTGGTGCTGGCCGGCGCCGGCACCGGCAAAACCCGTGTACTGACCACGCGGCTGGCGCACATCCTGGCCACGCGACGGGCCTGGCCGGGACAGATTTTGGCCGTCACCTTCACCAACAAGGCGGCGCGGGAAATGAAAGAGCGCATCGGCGCCCTGATTGGCGGGGTGGTGGAAGGGATGCAGTGGCTGGGCACCTTTCATTCCATCGGCGCCAAGATGCTGCGCCGCCACGCCGAGCTGGCGGGGCTGAAAGCCAATTTCACCATTCTGGATACCGACGACCAGCTTCGCCTGATGAAGCAGTTGATCGAGGCGGAGGGCATAGACGAAAAGCGCTGGCCGGCCCGCACCCTGGCGGCGATGATTGACGGCTGGAAGAACCGCGGCCTGCGCCCCGACGACGTCAATGAGGGCGAGGCGCAAGCTTACGCCTTCGGCAAGGGCAAGTCGCTCTATCGGCAATATCAGGAGCGGCTGAAGGCGCTGAATGCCGCTGATTTCGGCGATCTGTTGCTGGAGACGCTGCACATTTTACGCACCCACCCCGACATCCTGGCCGATTACCGTGACCGTTTCCGCTACCTGCTGGTGGACGAATATCAGGACACCAATGTGGTGCAGTATCTGTGGCTGAAGCTGCTGGCTTCCGCTTCCGGCAATGTCTGCGTGGTGGGTGATGACGACCAGAGCATCTATGCCTGGCGCGGGGCGGAGGTGGAAAACATCTTGCGCTTCGAGTGCGACTTTCCCGGCGCCAAGGTGGTGCGGCTGGAGCGCAATTACCGCTCCACCGCCGCGATATTAGGCGCGGCATCCGGGCTCATCGCAGCGAATAAAGGCCGCCTGGGCAAGACGTTGTGGACGGAGGGCGACGCCGGCGAAAAGATCAAGGTAGAAGGGGTGTGGGATGCGGAGGAAGAAGCCCGCAACGTCGCCGCCGAAGCCGAAGACCTGCACCGCCAGGGACACAGCTATCACCAGATGGCGATTCTGGTGCGTGCCTCCTTCCAGATGCGCGAATTCGAAGACCGCTTTATCAGTTTAGGATTGCCCTATCGCGTGATTGGCGGCCCGCGCTTTTATGAGCGGGCGGAAGTGCGTGACGCCATGGCCTATTTGCGGCTGATCGCCCAGGGCGATGACGATCTGGCCTTTGAGCGAATCGTCAACAAGCCCAAGCGCGGCATCGGCGACGCGTCGGTGGCGTCGTTGCATGCGTACGCCCGCGCCCGGCATCTGCCGCTGCTTGCGGCGGTGCGGGAGATTGCCGACACCGACGAACTGCCGCCCAAGGCGCGCAAGGCTTTGGCCGAACTGGCGGCGAATTTTTCCCGCTGGAGCGACACGGCCAAAGTGCTGCCGCACACCGAACTAGCGGAAATGGTGCTGGAAGAAAGCGGCTATACCGACATGCTGAAGGCCGACAAGTCGGCGGAAGCGCCCGGAAGGCTGGACAATCTGAAAGAGTTTGTCCGCTCGATGGAGAGCTTTGAATCCCTGGCCGGCTTTCTGGAGCATGTCTCGCTGGTGATGGAGATTGCCCAGGATGAATCGGGCGACCGCATCAACCTGATGACCCTGCATGCCGCCAAGGGGCTGGAGTTCGACACGGTGTTCCTGCCGGGCTGGGAGGAAGGCCTGTTTCCTTCCCAGCGCACCATGGACGAAAACGGATTGGCGGGACTGGAGGAGGAACGGCGCCTGGCCTATGTCGGCTTGACACGGGCCAAGAAGCGCATCCGTGCCAGCTTTGCCGCCAACCGGCGGGTGCACGGCTCGTGGCAAAGCGCCCTGCCCTCGCGCTTCCTCAAGGAAATTCCGGAAACCCATGTCGAAATGACCATGGATGACGGCTTTTATGGCGGCGCGGCTGCGTTTCGCGACAATGCCGGCGGGGCTTCGTTCGGCAGCACTTATGATTCACCGGGCTGGAAAAGGGCCCAGGCCAACCGCGCCGCCCCCGGCTATGCCCGGCCCCGCCCGCCCATGATCGAGGCGCAAAGCTGGAGCGTGCAAACGTCCGATCCCGGCGCTTCGCATTTTGAGCGCGGCGACCGCGTCTTCCATCAGAAGTTCGGCTATGGCCGGGTGTCATTTGTCGAGGGCAACAAGCTGACGGTGGATTTCGACAAGGCCGGCGAGAAGAAGGTGATTGATCAGTTTGTGAGCAGGGGGTGAGCGGAATAAAAATTGTCATGGCCCGGAAATCCGGGCCATCCAGGTGACATCGCTCAATTGTTCAAAGTTTCCGCGAGGTCGCGCCATTCCAAGTTATGCTGCTGGATCAGATTCAGCTTCCATTCCCGCTTGTATTTCTTCAGTTGGGTCTCGCGGTGAATAGCTGCGTGCACATCGTCGAACACCTCGTAATAAACCAGCAGCCTGACGCCGTACTTCTTGGTGAAGCCTTCGACCACGCCGTAGCGATGCTCGTAGGCTCGGCGGCCTAAGTCATTGGTCACACCGAATACAAAGTTCCATTCCGCCCACTTGCCATGATGTGGACGAAATAAATCTTCTCCATTCTGCGTCTGCTTCACCTGGATGGCCCGCACTCCGGCGGGCCATGACAGGCGAGATCAAGCCCGGCCCTATTGAACATGCAGCGTCGCCAGCACGAACTCGCCGTCGCTGACCGCCTTGTGCGGCAGGCCCTTGGGCACAAAGATGAAGTCACCCGCCTTCATCAGATTATCCTTGGCGCCCACCATGTCGTCGCCGTCAATATTGGCGCCGGTATCCTTGGGATTGGTGACGGTGCCGCCGCTGGGAATGTTGCCCGCGCCGGTGATCACATACATCAACTCGCCATCATTCTTGTGCACCGAGGCGATTCCCTTGGGCGAGCGGTATTCCAGCCCCACCCGGATGGAGCCCAGCGACAGCAGCGTATCGCCGCCGAAGAAGCGCGCGCTGGCCGGCACTGCCGCCTTGGCCTTTTCGATCATGGTCGGCAGGTCGGCGGCATGGGTGATCAGTTTGGGCACCCCGCCGCGGGCTCCCGCAGGCTGCGGCGCATGGGGGATCAGCATGCTGGCCACCTGGAGCACGCCACCCTCGGGCGCGATGATGTGCGGGGTGTTTTCCGGCACCAGGATAAAATCGCCCTTGCCGATATGCTGCGGCGTTCCCCCGCTGACATCGCTGCCGGGAATGTTGGTGCCGGCGGGCGGGCCCGGATTGACCAGCGTGCCGCCGGTGGTCAGCGTGCCGGCGCCGTCCAGCACAATCAGCAATTCGGCATGGGCGGGATGCAGCGCGGCCGGCGCCTTGCCGACGCGACGTTCCAGCGACAGGGTGTAAGGCGGGGCGCTGATGATGGCCTCGTGCTGGTTGGGCGTGGGCGTGGCGGCCTGGTCGGCGGCCGCCTTGGCCATGATGCGGGGCATGGCATCGCCGCTTACCACGATGGCGGGGGCAGGCACCTGGGCAGAGGCGGCGGTGGAGGCCAGTAGCGCGGCGAAAGCAAATTTCTTCATGGCAGCCTCTATTGCGGCGTCATCGGCATATGCAGGGTGATGGAAACAAAGCGGCCGCCCTGCACCTCGGTCACCCAGTGCGGCACGCCCGCCGGCACCAGAATGGTATCGCCCTTTGCCAGCTTGTATGGCGTGCCGCCGGTGACGGCGGTGCCGGAAATATTGCCGCCATTCGGCCTGGGATTCACCAGAGTGCCGCCCATGACAAAGGTGCAGCCGCCATCGGTGACCGTGATCATCTCGGCCTGGGCCGTGTGCACCGAAGGCGCCGTGGCGCCGGTGCGATATTCCAACTGCAGCGGATAGGTGCCGACCCGGGCAATCACTTCCACCGTGTTGGTATCGTCGCCCTTGTGCGCGGCCTTGGCCCTGGCTGTCGCCTGCTCGACATCGGCGGCGGAGGCATAGAGCGGCGCCGGCCCCGGTGTCTGCGCGTAGGCGGGTGCGGCAGCGCAGAGCAGCGCGGCGGCGAACAGAAATCGCATCATGCTTTCCCCCGTGATTGACGCCTCAAGACTAGCACGGCATACCCCGGCCATGACACACCCCCCACTGTGGAAAGCATCCGTCGCGCTGGCCAGGCATGAGGCCGCCGACCTTGCCGCGGCGCTGGAGCTGGCAGGCGACGCCCAGGCCGTGCTGATCGCTGAAGAACCCTTCGCCGACGGCGCCGTGGTGGAAGCTCTCTATACGGAAGAACCCGACACCGCCTATTTGTCGAAGGTGGTCGGCCGGGCCGTGACCGTGGCGCCTCTGCCCGATCAGGACTGGATCAGGCTTTCGCAGGAAGGCTTGCCGCCGGTCAGGGCCGGGCGCTTTTTCGTTTATGGCGCCCACGACGCCGGCAAGGTGCCGCATGGCGTCATTCCGATAAAGATCGAGGCGGGGCTGGCCTTCGGCACCGGCCATCACGAAACCACAGCCTTGTGCCTGGACGTATTAAGCGGTCTGGCGCGCGGGCGGGCGGCGTTCCGGCATGTGCTGGATCTTGGCACTGGCACCGGCCTGCTGGCGATCGGCGCGGCGAAGCTGTGGAAGGGGAAGGTGCTGGCCTCGGACATTGACCCGGTGGCAGTGGAGGTGACAAAGGCGAACGCCCGCGCCAATGGTGTGGCGCCGCTGGTGGCGGCCGTGACCGCCGACGGGCTGGACAATCCGCTGCTGAAGAATGGCGGCCCTTATGACCTGATCATCGCCAACATCCTGGCGGGGCCGCTGACCCGGCTGGCCCCCACCATCACCCGGGCGCTGGCGCCAGGCGGAACGCTGCTGCTTTCCGGGCTGCTGAGGAATCAGGAGTTGCTGGTGACCAGCTTTTATCCGCGCCTGCGGCTGCTGCAACGCCGCCGCATGGGGCCGTGGAGTGCGCTGGTTTTGGAACGGCCCTGAGGCTAGGCTCGCGCCATGAACCAGCATGTTCCGTTCCAGAGTTTCGACGAAGTTTCTGACAAGGCACAATGCGCCCCGCGGCTGGCCGCGCTGCGGGCCGAACTGAAAGCGCGCGGGCTGGACGGCTTTGTCGTGCCCCACAGCGACGCGCAGCAGGATGAATATCTGGCGCCGCACGACGAGCGGCTGGCCTGGTTGACCGCCTTCACCGGCTCGGCCGGCGCGGCGGTGGTGCTGGCCGACAAGGCGGCGGTGTTTGTGGATGGCCGCTATACGCTTCAGGTCCGCAACCAGACCGATCTTTCGCTGTTTGAGCCGCGCGACCTGGTGGCGGAAGGACCGCAAGGCTGGCTGCCGGGTGTGTTGGCGAAAGGTGCGAAGCTGGGCTTTGATCCTTGGCTCACCACCGCCAATGGCATGGCGCATCTGAAGACCGCCTGCGACAAGGCCGGCGCGACCCTGGTGGCGGTGGAGAGCAACCCGATTGACGCGGTGTGGCAGGATCAGCCGGCGCCGCCAATGGCCAAGGCCGTGCCGCACGCCTTCAACCTATCGGGGGAGCAGGCGGATGCCAAGCGCGTCAAGCTGGCCGATGGGCTGAAAGCCGCCGGCGCGCAGGCGGCGGTGGTGACAATGGCCGATTCCGTGTGCTGGCTGCACAATATCCGCGGCGGCGACCTGCCGCACACGCCCTTCGCGCTGGCTTTTGCCATTCTGCATGACGACGCGACCAGCGACCTTTTCCTGGCAGAGGAAAAGCGCACCCCCGAACTTGTCGCCCATCTGGGCAATGCGGTGCGGCTGCGCGACCCGGTGGAGTTTGAGGGAGCGCTGGACACGATGAAGGGCAAGACGGTGCTGGCGGATCCTGCCACCGCCGCCAGCGCCATCTTTGACCGGCTTTCCCGCATGGGGGCCAAGATTCTGCGCGCGCCCGACCCCTGTCAGTTGCCCAAGGCCTGCAAAAATCCGCTGGAAATCGAAGGCATGCGCAAGGCGCATCAGCGCGACGGCGCGGCCTTGAGCAAATTCCTCGCCTGGTTCGCGGTGGCGTCGGCCGACGGCAAGCTGACGGAGATCGAGGCGGCGGAAACGCTGGAAAGCTTTCGGGCTGCCACCGGATGTTTGAAGGACCTGTCATTCGATTCCATCACCGGCGCCGGCAGCAACGGCGCCATTGTGCATTACCGGGTGACACGCTCGACCAATCGGGTCATCGGGCGGAACGAGATGTTTCTGCTGGATTCGGGCGCGCAATATCCCGACGGCACCACCGACGTCACCCGCACCATCATGGTGGGGACGCCCACGGCGGAGATGAAAGACCGTTTCACCCGTGTGCTGAAAGGCCATATCGCCCTGGCGACGGCGCGTTTTCCCGAAGGCACTATCGGCCTGCAACTGGATAGTTTTGCGCGCCGGCCGTTGTGGGAGGCAGGGCTAGACTATGACCATGGCACCGGCCATGGCGTGGGATCGTATCTGTCGGTGCATGAAGGGCCGCAGAATATTTCCAAGCGGATGGTGGCGCAGCCGCTGCTGCCGGGGATGATCTGCTCCAACGAGCCGGGCTTCTACAAGACCGGGGAATATGGCATTCGCATCGAGAATCTGGTGGTGGTGACGGAACCAAAAGACCTCGGCGGCGAGCGCAAGATGATGGGCTTTGAGACCCTGACACTGGCGCCGATTGATTTGAATCTGGTGGATGCCGATCTGCTGACGGCGGAAGAGCGCGAGTGGCTGAACCTTTATCACGCAAGGGTGCGGGAAAGCCTGTCGCATCTGGTGGATGAGAAAACCCGCGACTGGCTGGAGCGGGCGACGGTGGCGGTTTAGCCGATCAGTTTCAGCCACGCCTCTTCATCCATCACCTGGACATTGTGCTTCTGGGCTTCTTTCAGCTTCGAGCCGGCGCCGGGGCCGGCCACGACGATGTCGGTTTTCGCCGACACCGAGCCTGACACCTTGGCCCCAAGCGCTTCGGCCCGCGCCTTGGCTTCTTGGCGCGTCATCTTCTCCAGCGTGCCGGTGAAGACCACGGTCTTGCCGGAAACCGGCGAGGTTTTTGATGGCGCCGCCATGGCTTGCACATCCAACCATTTCAGCAGTCGATTCAGGGCGTCGCGATTGTGCTTCTCGGCGAAGAAATCATGGATCGCTTCGGCCACGACACCACCAATGCCTTCGATATGCTGCAATTCCTCCAGCGCATCGGCGGCCTTCATGCCGTCGAGGAAGGCATCAATGCTGCGATAATGGCGAGCGATCAGTCGGGCCGTGGTCTCGCCGACATGGCGGATGCCCAGGGCATTGATCAAGCGGTCCAGCCCGATAGTGCGGCGGGCGGTGATGGCAGCCATCAGGTTTTCCACCTGCTTGCCTTCGCCCTCGTCCTTCTTTTTGGTCTTGGCTTTCACCGCATCCTTGCCTTCGGCAGCACGGCGCTCCTCGCTCAACGCGACGCGGTGCTCAGCCAGCACCGCCGCCACTTTTTGCGGCTTTTCGGTGAGGGCAAAAATGTCGGCGGGCTCTTTCAGCAAGCCCTTGTTATGGAATAATTCGATCAGGGTGCCGCCCAGGCCTTCAATGTCGAACTGGTCGCGGCCGACAAAATATTTCAGCCGTTCCACTGTCTGAGCGTCGCAGACCAGACCGCCGGTACAGCGGCGATCCACCTCACCCTCCTCGCGCACAGCATGGCTGCCGCAGATGGGGCAACGGTCGGGAAATTTGTAGGGTCTTGCGTTCCGCGGCCGTTTCTCCAGCAACACTGTTACCACTTGGGGAATGACATCGCCGGCGCGCTGGATCACGACGGTGTCGCCGATGCGGGCATCCAGCCGCGCGATCTGGTCCTCATTGTGGAGGGTGGCGTTCTGCACCACAACGCCGCCCACCGTGACCGGCTTCAGCCGTGCAACCGGCGCCAGCTTGCCGGTGCGGCCGACCTGAATTTCGATATCCGCGAGCACCGTCTCGGCCTGCTCGGCGGGGAATTTGTGAGCGATGGCCCAGCGCGGGCTGCGCGAGACAAAGCCCAACCGCTCCTGCAAGCGAAGGCTGTCCACCTTGTAAACCACGCCGTCAATGTCATAGCCCAGCTTCGCCCGCTTGGCGGCGATGCTTTCATAGAATTTCAGCAATTGTGTCAGCGTTTTGCAGCGCCGGACCTGCGGGTTGACGATGAAGCCATAGGCTTCGAACTTTTGCAGCATCTCGCTCTGAGCGTCCGCCGGCAGTTCACTGATTTCGCCCCAGGTATAGGCGAAAAAGTTCAAAGCCCGGCCAGCGGTGATGGCGGGATCAAGCTGCCGGACTGAACCGGCGGCGGAATTGCGGGGATTGGCGTAGGTTTGCTTGCCTTCCTTCTCTTGCCGTTTGTTCAGCGCCTCGAAGCCCTTGTGAGTCATATAGACCTCACCCCGCACTTCCAGCAGTTTCGGCGGTTTGCCTTTCAGGCGCAAAGGAATGTCGGCAATGGTGCGCAAATTGGCTGTGATGTCCTCGCCTTCGGCGCCGTCGCCGCGGGTGGCGCCCTGCACAAAGACACCATTCTCGTAACGCAGGCTGGCGGAAAGACCGTCAATCTTGGGTTCGGCGGTGACGATGATTTCAACGTCCTCCTTCATGCCCAGGAAACGCCGCATCCGCGCCAGCCACTCGCCTACGTCTGCATCGTCAAAGGCGTTGTCCAGCGACAGCATGGGGACGCGGTGTACCACCTTGCCGAACTTCTCGGCTGGCCGCGCGCCGACGCGGTGGCTGGGACTGTCGGGGCGCACCAGCAGGGGAAAGCGGGTCTCGATCTGTGCATTACGGCGACGCAGGGCATCATAATCAGCGTCGCTGATGCTGGGCGCATCTTCGCGGTAATAGCGGCTGTCATGCGCGGCGATTTCCTGCGCCAGACGGTCAAGTTCTTTTTCGGCTTCCGCCGATGTCAGCTTTTCGACGGGTTTGCTACTCACGCGCGCTTCCGCTGCTTTTTAACCGGCATGGCCGCTTCCGCCACCAGGCGGCGGGCGGCGGCGCGGGCCTCGTCGGTGACGGCGGCACCGGAAAGCATGCGGGCGATCTCTTCCAGCCGCTCGTCGTCGTCCAGCAACTGGATGCGGGTTTTGTCTTTCGTTCGTGTAATGCGGAAATGCCGGCCAGCGCGGGCGGCGACCTGGGGTGAATGGGTCACCAGCAAAACCTGGGTGGTCTCGGCGAGGCGCTGCAGCCGTTCGCCCACCGCGTCCGCGACGGCGCCGCCGACACCGCGGTCCACTTCGTCAAACACCATGGCGGCGGGTGCAGAGGCCTCTGCCAGCGCCACTTTCAGCGCCAGGGAGAATCGCGCCAGCTCACCGCCCGAAGCGATCCTGGATAACGAGCCGAACGGCGCACCTTCCACCGTGGCGATTTCAAACAGCACTCGCTCGGCACCATCGGGGCCGCCTTCAGCCAGCGGCTCCAGTGTGGCGCGAAAGCGGGCATGACCCAATTTCAGCGGCGCAAGTTCGGCGGCAACGGCAGCTTCCAGCTTTTTCGCCGCAGTTGCGCGGGTTTTCGATAGCGCGCCAGCCACAGCGTCATAAGCCGCTTGCGTCGCCCCGACCGCGGCCTGCGCCTTCTTGATCTGATCGCCCCCGGATACCAGCGCTTCTTCCTTGGCGCGGTATTCCTCTGCCAGGGCCGGCAAGGCATCGGTCGCGACCGCATATTTACGGGCCAGGACGCGGAGGGCAAACAGCCGTTCCTCGGCTTTCTCCAGCGCCCCCGTGTCGGTTTCCAGCCGCGTTAACAGGGAATCCAATTCGCGGCGAGCCTCCTCGGCCAGGGCGTAGGCCTCACTCAGCGCCGCTTCAGCGGCAGCCGTCAGCGGACGGGCTTCGGCGGTCAGGCGCGAAAGCTTCTTCAGCGCCAGCGCCAATTGGGTTTCAGCGCCGCGGTCAGCCGAAAGCGCATCGCTGGCGGCAGAGATTTCCTCCGCCAACCTGCTGGCATTCATCATCAGGGCGCGGGTGGTAGCCAGTTTTTCCTCTTCACCCACTTGCGGTGCGAACTCGGACAGTTCGCGGGCGGCGGCGCGCACAAAATCAGCTTCAGCGGCGGCACGCGCCGCCAGCCCCTGCAGTTCCTTCAGCCGCGTTTTCGCCGAGTTCAGCGCGGCATGGGCTTCCGCCACCTTCTTGGTGTTGAGACCGCCAAAATCGTCCAGCAGGGCACGGTGTGTCGCGGTATCGAACAGGCCGCGGTCATCCTGCTGGCCATGCACTTCCAGCAGCAGGTTGCCCAGATCCTTCAGCAGGCCCACGCCCACGGCCTGGTCATTGACGAAGGCGCGGCTTTTGCCGTCGGCAGCGAGGCTGCGGCGCAGCACGATCTCACCTTCCGCTTCCATCTCCTGTGCTGCCAGTAGAGCGCGGGCCGGATGCCTGGACGGCGGCTCGAAAACCGCAGTGGCGGCACCGTGCCCAGCGCCTGCCCGCACTGTGGCGCGGCCGCGACCACCCACGGCCAGCCCCAGCGAATCCAGCAGGATGGATTTTCCCGCTCCGGTCTCGCCGGTCAGGACATTGAGGCCGGGGGCGAATTCGAGCGCCGCCTGTTCGATCAAAACAATGTCCCGAATGGTGAGTGCTGAAAGCACGCCAACCAACCCTGAATCAGAGGATGCGGTGGAAAGCCTGACTGATCCAGGAGCCTTTGTCTTCTGCCGGCTTGAGATTGCGACCCTTCAGGATGTTGTAGGCATTCTGATACCAGGGTGAGCCGGGGTAATTGGCGCCCAGCACAGCGGCGGCGGTCTGGGCTTCATTGTCCAGGCCCAGGCTGTAATAGGCCTCGGTCAGCCGCTCCAGCGCCTCGGCAATCTGGGGCGTGGACTGATACTGCTCCACGACCAAACGGAAGCGGTTGACGGCACCGATATAGTCGCCCCGGGTCAGGTAATAGCGCCCGACATTCATCTCCTTGCCGGCAAGATGGTCCATGGTGAGGTCAATCTTGAGGGTGGCATCGCGGGCATATTCGGTGTCGGGGAAACGCTGCACCACATCCTGCAGCGCCACCAGCGCGTCGCGGGTATTGGCCTGGTCGCGGCCGACGTCCACGATCTGTTCATAAAGAGCGATGGCCTTGAGATAGAAGGCATAGGCGATTTCGGCGCTGCCGGGGTGCAGCGAGATATATTGGTCGGCGGTGCTGATGGCTTCGCTATAGGCATTGGCCTGATAATAGCAAAAGGCGCTCATTAGCATGGCTCTGCGAGCCCAGGGCGAGTAGGGATGCTGGCGTTCCATCTCGTCAAAGGTGGCGGCAGCCACGTCCCAATTGCCGGCACGAATCTGGCGCCAGCCGGCGGTATAGATGGCTTCGACCGCCAATTCGCGATAGTTGGCGGCGTCAGTGTTGACGTTGTTCTTGGCGGTGTCCTCGCCAAATAGAGTATCGCAACCGGACAGGGTGGCGCCCATCACAAGGGTCAGGGCGGCGGCGCATAGCTTGCGCGGAAAAGCAAACGGCATCATCGGGTTCCTGTATCGCGCCATTCCTATAGGGAAATCAAGACCTTAAGAGGCCTGAACTCCGTCGTGCGGCGCGCGGGACCCTCCTTATACATGGGGGTGCAGGCCCTCGCAAAGTGTCCGGTTTTTAAAGTTCCACCCAGGTGTAATGCGTGGGATCGGCGAATACCGCCCGAAGCAGGGCGTTATTGAGACCATGGCCGGAGCGCACGCCCTCAAAACGGGCGAGCAGCGGCGCCCCAGCGAGCGCCATGTCGCCTATGGCGTCCAGAATCTTGTGCCGAACGAACTCATCCGGAAAGCGCATGATGTGCTTGTTCAGCACCTGATCGCCATCAATCGCCAGCGTGTTGTCCAACGAGGCGCCGTGGCCACGATCAATGCTTTTTAAATAATCGAGTTCCTTGAGGAAGCCGAAGGTGCGGGCCGGGGCGATCTCACGGGCAAAAGCTTCGCGCGAGAAGGCAAAGTCAAACCGCTGGGTGCCGATGGCAGCGCTGGGAAAGGTGATCTCAAAATGATAGGACAAGGTTTCGGCCGGTCGCAGCGTGGCACTGCCCTTGCCGTCGCCCACCGTGACATCCTTCAAAATCTTGAGAGCGCGGCGCGGTATCCCCTGTTCGCGGCGTCCAGCCTGCTGCAATAAGGCAAGATAAGACCAAGCGTCTCCATGCAGGATCGGCGGCTCCGGCCCGTCCAGCGTTACGAACAGATCGTCAATCTCTGCTCCCGCCACCGCCGCCATCAGGTGCTCGATTACCCCGATGCCGGCGCCATTCAGCGTGATCACCGTGCCCAGTCGGGTTTCACCCACCAGGTCCCAGCGGGCGGGAACGGTGGCATCCTTGTCGCGGCGCTCAAAAATCACCCCGGCGCCTGCCGGCGCCGGTGACAGCACCATTGTGACAGGCACGCCCGCGTGCAAGGCGATGCCGGTTGCGGTGATTTCGCGGGCTATGGTGGCGCGGTTCATCACAATATCTTCTGCACAAACACCAGCGTCAGCCAACGCCCGAACTTGCGCCCAACCTCAGGCATGCGGGCGGTTTCGACAAAGCCGTGCGCGGCGTGCAGCTTAAGGCTGGCGGTATTGCCGGCTTCCAGCGCCCCGACCATGACATGCAGGCCCTGAGAGCGAGCCCGTTCGACCAGCCGCGCCAGCAGTGACGTACCGATCCCTCGGCCCCGGACATCGCCCCGCACATAGACCGAATGCTCTACCGTCTGGCGGTAGCCGGAATAGGCGCGAAAGGGACCGTAGCTGGCGTAACCCAGCACGGCGCCATCCCCGCCCTTCGCCACAAGGACAGCAAAGTCGCGTGTCCGACCTTCAAACCAAGCGGTTATTTCTTCTTCCGTCACCGGCGCTTCACGCCAAGCGGCAACGGAATTCAAAACGGCGTCATTGAGAATGGCGGCGATGGCGGGGATATCGGCTTTTGTCGCCGCTTCAATGGTGAAGTTCATGTCGCATCTTAGCAAGAAGGGCGGCCCAATGTGCCGCCCTTTTTACCTTCTAATATGACTTCCTCTATTGGCTCGATTGCCTGCGCAGGAAAGCGGGAATCTCGAACTGCTCGTCGCTGCCATGCTCCGGAAAAAGATCATCTGACGGGCCCCCTGCGGGCTTTTCCGCCGGCAGCGGCTGTACGTTGGTGGAACGCTGAGGCTGCGGTTTGGGATAGGCCGGCGCCGGTTCGGCCCTAAGATCGGGCGCGGGCGCGGCCTTCTTGCGCCCAAACAGACCCCAACCGCCTTTCTTCTGCTCCACTGGCTTTGCCAGCGGCATCTCACCGGTCGTACGCACGGTTTCGATGACGGGATAGCGCACTTCCACGGGTACTTCCGGAGCATCTTCGCCACCGAGAATGTATTCCTCGGCCTGACTGGGAGCCACTGCCGCAGCACCCAACTCGGCGGCTATCGCCTCAACCTGGATATGCACGGGACTGGCCACCGGCTGCGGCGCCGGTTGGGGGGCAGCCGTCTTTACCGGTTGCGGCTTGAACGGTGTGCGCAACGTCATGACTTTCTTTTCCGGCAGCATCATCTGCTCGGCGTCAATGCCGGTGGCGACGACGCTGACGCGGATACGGCCTTCCATCTCGTCCAGGATGGTGTTGCCGAAAATGATGTTGGCGTCCGGATCAACCTCAGCCCGGATGCGGTTGGCGGCCTGTTCGACCTCGAACAGCATCAGGTCCGGACCGCCGGTGATGTTGATAAGGACGCCCTTGGCACCCTTCATGGTGACATCATCCAGCAGCGGATTGGAGATCGCCATGTCGGCGGCCTTGGCGGCGCGGTCCTCGCCCTCGGCCTCGCCGGTGCCCATCATCGCCTTGCCCATCTCGCTGATCACCGACTTGATGTCGGCGAAATCGAGATTGATCAGGCCGGGCATCACGATCAGATCGGTGACGCCGCGCACGCCGGCGTGCAGCACTTCGTCGGCCATGGCAAAGGCCTGGGCAAAGGTGGTGCGGTCATTGGCCACCCGGAACAGATTCTGGTTGGGAATGACAATCAAAGTGTGGACGAAGGCTTGCAGTTCGGCAATGCCGCGCTCAGCGGCGCGCATGCGCTTGTCGCCTTCAAAGGAGAAAGGCTTGGTCACGACGCCAACCGTGAGGATGCCGGCCTCGCGTACGGCGCGGGCGATCACGGGGGCAGCGCCAGTGCCGGTGCCGCCGCCCATCCCGGCGGTGATAAAGACCATATGGGCGCCGGACAGGGCCTCAAGGATTTCCGGCAGCGATTCTTCCGCTCCTAGCCGGCCAACATCGGGTTGCGCGCCGGCCCCGAGACCTTCGGTGGCGGCCGCGCCCAATTGGATGCGGCGCGGGCATTTATTCTGGGCCAGAGCCTGGGCATCGGTGTTGGCAACGACGAATTCCACCCCTTCGAGATGGGCGTCAATCATGTTGTTGACGGCGTTGCCGCCGGCGCCGCCTACCCCCAGCACGACAATGCGGGGGCGCAATTCCTTAGGTGCAGGGACGTTGATGTTGATCGCCATTTCGCTTTCTCCTCAGTGACATTCTTTCGTCACCTTGACCACGCCCGAATCGCCCAACTGATTCGCAGTTATATTGTTGAATCACCGAAGCCACCGGCCGGTCAACCGGGAGAGCCACGACGAACCCTGTTTCGACCCCGCCGCATTCAGCTTGTCGGCAAGGTCGGGATTGATCACTTCGGGCGGCATGGTGGCGCCCGCCATCAAAAGCCCGATCACGGTGGCGTAATCGGGTCCGGCAGAGGCGGCGGCCAGGCCTGGAAAGGCCTGGGGCCGTCCGAGCCGAACCTGTTTGGACAGAGCACGGCTTGCCAGATCGCGCACGCCTGCCAACTGGCTGGCGCCGCCGGTCAGCACGGCACGCTTGCCGGCCGCCACGTCATAGCCGGAGGCCTTCAGCCGCTCCTGCACGCCGGCAAAAATCTCTTCCAGTCTGGCCTGGATAATGCGTGTGAGCATGGACCGCGGCACGCGCAAGGCGGTGTCGTCACCATTTTCGCCCATTTGCGGCACAGCCACGACGTCGGTACCGGCATCCATATCGCCAAGGGCGGCACCGAATAGAGTCTTGACTCGCTCGGCGGCTGAAATCGGCGCGGACAGGAGACGCGAAATGTCGGAGGTGACCGCGAAACCACCCAGCGGGACGACATCGGCATGGACCAGATTGCCTTCCAGGAAGACAGCGATGGAGGTGACGCCACCTCCCATGTCAATGACGGTGCAGCCGATCTGCTTCTCGTCTTCCGTCAGCACTGACAGGCCGGAAGCATAGGGTGCGAACAGGCTACCGGCGACATTGAGATGGCAGCGTTCCACCGCCAGCTTGAGATTCTGCAAGGGGCTGGGTTTTACGGCCACCGCATGCATGGCGACACCGATCTTCTGGCAGAACATGCCGGAAGGGTTTTTTACTCCCCGCGCCTCGTCCACCACATACGCTGTCGGCGCCGACTGGATTATCTCATGGCTCTCCAGCTTGGCGCGGGCGCGGCCTTCCTGCAGCAGAACGCGCAGATGCTCGTCGCCGACCAGGGCGCCATCCAGTGCCATTATTGCGCGGCTGGTGACCGAAACCGGCTGACCGCAATTGACGCCGATCAGGACATTCTGGATGCGAGCATCGGCCAGACCTTCCGCCGCGGCGACACAATCGCGGATGCTTTCCTCTGCCGCGTCCAGACTTGTGACGGTGCCGGCCTTGAGACCCGCAGATTCCCGCAAAGCCGAACCCAGCACCTTTAGCGTCCCGCCTTCGACGCGGCCGATCACACAGACGATCTTCGAAGTGCCGACATCCAGCGCCGCCACCAGGCCCGGACGCCAGGCCGGAATCTCGTTGTTGACGCGCAGACGAAGGGCCTCGCTCACGTTTCCTTCCCCCGGATTTCGTCCTTGCGCTCACCGCTGTGCAGCAGGAAGAAAAAATGGGTCGGCGCGCGCAGGTCAATTTCGCTGATGTCGCGCTCCAGAATGCCGCGATCAATGATGAGTTTCTCCAGGACATCAACCTCCTTCTGCCAGGCCTGTTCCGGCAGTTTGACGATGACGCCATTGGTCAGAATCAGGTTCCAGCGCCGCTGCGAGACATATTCGTAGGCGGCAATGCGCGCCGCAATCGCCCGGTGAGACTGGACGAAATCTACCAGATCAGCAGCGGCGGCCGGCGCGCCGGCGCCGATCAGCTTGGGCAAACGCGAGAAATCTTCGGCACCCTGGGCCGTGATCACCCCGCCATTGCGTTCGACCACGGCGAGACGGGTATTGCCGCCCCCATCCGGCGGCGCCTGCCAAAGGGCAAATGGCCGCTTTTCCACAATGGTGACCGAGATGGAGTCGGGGTACCGCCGTACGACTTCGGCGCTGGCAACCCAGTCCAACGCCATAAGCCGAGCGCGGGCGGCGGCGAGATCAGCGCCAAAGATGGATTGGTTCTCATGCAGGTCCAGAGCCGCGGCGATGGTGGCGGCCGGAGTGCGCCGTTCACCGCTGATATGAATGCTGCGAATGGCAAAACCAGCATCGCTGCTGACCGTCTCGCCGGCCATCTTGAAGCCGTGGAACGCCCGGCCCAAAGCGCCGGTTACAGCCAGCGCCAACAGCAAGACCAGCAAAATACCGGAGACGGCTATTGCGATCATAGCCTTCGATGGCATCAGGCGAACGAAAAAACTCTGCTTCCTTGCTTTGCCGCGCCTGGCAGTGCCCGGTTGCACCTTGGGCAGTTCGCGCACCGGCCGCTGGGCCTGGCGGGCGGCGCCACGGCTGCGGCTTTTGCGTTCACTCACCGGTCGCATGAGGCGTCCTCCACCATCCAGCGGCACAGTTTTGCGTAGCTAATCCCGTTATGCGCCGCTTGCTCAGGCACCAGCGAGGTGGGCGTCATGCCGGGCTGGGTGTTGGTTTCCAGCAGAATCAGACGTTTGCGGCCGGCGGTATCGTCATAGCGGAAATCGGTGCGCGAGACGCCGCGGCAGCCCAGCGCCTGATGCGCCCGCACTGCCAGCGTCATGGTTTCCTGCGTCACCCCCGGCGGCAAATCGGCGGGCAGAATATGCTTTGATCCCCCCGGCGCGTATTTGGCTTCATAATCATAGAACTCAAACTGTGTGGTGATCTCTGTGACGCCAAGGGCCTTGTCGCCCAGCACGGCGACGGTTAGTTCGCGGCCCGGAACGAATTCCTCCACCATCATCTCACCGGAGAGACTCCAGGTATCGCTGCCCAATTCAGCGGGCGGGCGATTGTCACCCTTGCGGATAATAAAGATGCCGACAGAAGAACCCTCATTAACGGGCTTAATCACATAGGGCGGCTCCATCAGGTGGCGGGATGCCGCCTCGCGTCGGTCCACCACGATGGAAGGGACCACCGGCAAGCCGGCCGCGCGATAAACGTCTTTTGTCCGTTCCTTGTGCATGGCGAGCGCGGACGAGAGCACGCCGGAATGGGTATAGGGCAGGCGCATCAATTCCAGCAGACCTTGCACGGTGCCATCCTCGCCGAACCGGCCGTGCAGGGCATTGAACACCGCATCGGGCCTGGCTTCCCATAATTGCTGGCCCGGGTTGTCCCCGGGATCAACGCTCACAGGCTCGAACCCTTCTTCGGCGAGCGCCTTCATCACGCCGCGTCCTGAGGAAAGCGACACCTCGCGCTCGGCAGAGCGGCCACCCATCAGGACGGCAATGCGCTTATAGCCGCTCACGGCCCTTCTCCCGGGATGCCGACGCGCTTGATTTCCCATTCCAGTTCGATACCGGATTTTTCCTTCACCCGGCGGCGAACCTCCTCGCCCAGCGCTTCCAGATCGGCGGCGCTGGCCTCGCCGGTGTTGATGAGAAAATTGGTATGCTTCTCGCTGACCTGGGCGGCACCCCGCATGAGGCCCCGGCACCCGGCAGCATCTATCAGTTGCCAAGCCTTGCCGCCCGGCGGATTCTTGAAGGTGGACCCTCCGGTTTTGCTCTTGATCGGCTGGCTGGCCTCGCGCTGCAAAACCAGGTCCTCCATGCGGGCGCGAATACGTTCGGGATCATCGGCACTGCCCTGGAACACCGCCTCGACAAAAATCAGTTCATCGCGCACCTGGGTCTTGCGATAGACAAAATTCATGTCGGATGGCGTCAGGGTGATGCGGTTGCCGCGCCCGTCCAGGGCCGTGGCCTCGACGAAAATGTCCTTGATCTCACGGCCATAGCAGCCGGCGTTCATTTTCAGGGCGCCGCCGACGGTGCCAGGGACACCGCGCAGGAACTCCAACCCGGCGATACCGGCATCGGCAGCCGCCCGCGCAACGGCGGCATCCAGGGCTGCCGCTCCTGCGCGGACTCGCGTGCCATGCGCCTCGACCTTGCCGAATGCCGCCGAGAGACGCACCACCATGCCGGGGATGCCGCCGTCGCGCACCAGCAGGTTGGAGCCGACCCCAATCACCGAAAGCCTGAGATCATCTGGCCTGGCTGCCAGGAAGGTGGCGAGGTCATCCACATCAGCGGGTCGGAACAGCCATTCCGCCGGCCCTCCGGCGCGAAACCAGACCAAGTCCTTCAACGGGGCCTGATGAGTCAGGCTTCCACGCACGGGCGGCAGAGCTTCGCAGACCTTGCTCACAGCGCCTCCAGCTTTCTTTGCAGGCTCGCCATCCATTGGGTGATAGAGCCGGCCCCGGTGCCGATGACGGCGGCGCCGGGCTTCAACCACGGCCTCACCGCCGCAGCTAGGTCGGCCTCGCCTTCAATGGCAATGACATTACGATGGCCATGGGCGCGCAGCGCCTCGGCATAGCTGTCGCGGTTGATACCTTCGATTTCCTTCTCTCCCGCGGCATAGACCGGCGCGATCAAAGCCACGTCGGCATCGTTTAGGCAGGTGGCGAACTGCTCGAACGTGTCGCGCAAACGGGTGTAACGGTGGGGTTGCACGACGGCAATTATTGGTCCGGTGTAAGCCTGGCGCGCGGCCCGCACGGCGGCAGCGATCTTGAAGGGATTGTGCGCATAATCATCAATGATGGCGGCGCCACCCCACTCACCAACCTTGGTGAAGCGGCGGCCGACGCCCTTGAATTCGGCTAGGCCCCTGGCGATGACCGCGTCTGCCACCCCCAACTGCCGTGCCACCACGATGGCGGCGGTCGCGTTCTGGACATTATGCTCCCCCGGCATCGGCAGGGAAAGTCCGGCCAAGCGCTCTTCGGTCCCATTGCGACGGTCCGTGAAAACCACATCGAAATGCGAGGCACCTTCGGAGAAAGAAACATTCACGGCACGGGCATCGGCCTGGGGATTGAAACCATAAGTGATCATGCGCCGGTCGGTTATCCGGCCCACCATGGCTTGCACTTCCGGATGGTCGGTGCAAAGCACGGCAAATCCGTAGAACGGCACATTCTCGACGAAGCGCTGGAAGGCGTCGCGCATATTTTCGAAGCTGCCGTAATAATCGAGATGGTCGGGATCCTCATTGGTGACAATGGCAACAGTAGCCGGCAGGCGCAGGAAAGTGCCGTCACTTTCATCTGCCTCCACCACCACCCATTCGCCGGCGCCGAGCCGCGCGTTGGTTCCATAAGCATTGATGATGCCGCCATTGACCACAGTAGGGTCGAGCTCGCCGGCGTCCAGCAGCGCCGCCACAAGGGTAGTGGTGGTGGTTTTGCCATTGGTGCCAGCCACCGCGATGCAGGACCGAAGACGCATGATCTCGGCCAGCATTTCGGCCCGGCGCACCAGCGGCAGGGCCAGCCGACGGGCTTCATCGAATTCGACATTGCCGGGCTTCACCGCTGAGGAATAAACCACGGCATGGGCATCTTTGAGATTCTCGGCCTTATGACCCACGGTCACGTCAATGCCCATGCCGCGCAGGCGTTTGACGTTGGCGTTCTCCGAGGCGTCCGAACCCTGCACCTTATATCCGAGATTGTGCATGATCTCGGCAATGCCACTCATGCCAATGCCGCCAATGCCGATGAAATGAATGGCGCCGATATCGAGAGGAACGCGTGTGGTAACCGGAGAGGCCATTACGCCGCCTTTTTGGTAAGCTGTTCCACCATGTCGGCGAGATTTTCCGCGGCATGAGGGATGGCCAGCTTGTGGGCTGCTTCAGCGCATCCTGCAAGCTCAGATGGGCTTCTGAAAAGTGACCCCAGTCTTTGGGCCAGATCGTCAGGCCCAAGGTCTTTCTGCTGCACCATCCAGCCGGCATTCGCCCGCGACAGGAACTGGGCGTTGTCGGTCTGATGGTTGTCCATAGCCGATGGATAGGGCACAAGAATGGCAGGGCGGCCAATGGCCATCAGTTCGGCCATGGTGCCGGCGCCGCAGCGGGCGATCACCAGATGGGCTTCGGCCAGGCGCCGCGGCATGTCGGTGAAGAAGTTGTTCAATTCGGCGCGGATCTCCGCGTTGGCATAGACGGTTTTTACAGTTTCCAAATCTTCGGGACGACATTGCTGCACCACCGAAAGCCGCAGCTTAATGTCGTGCGGCAGGCGGCTGAGCGCGGCAGGAATAATCTCGCTGAAGACGCGGGCGCCTTGGCTGCCGCCAAAGACCACCAGACGCAAAGGGCCAGCGGGAAAAGGCGGCTCATACGGCGTACCCCACAACGCTTCGACCTCGGGGCGCAGCGGATTACCCGTCATTACAATTTTGTTGCGGTCCTTTGGCGCAAAACGGGCAATGGGAAAAGCGGCAGCGACCCGGGCAACCCGGTTCTGTACCAGCCGGTTGGCGCGACCCATCACCGTGTTCTGCTCGATCACGGCCGCGGGAAAGCCAGCGGCCACTGCGCCCAGCATCACCGGGACGCTGGGATACCCGCCGAAACCGACCACAGCAGCCGGTTTCAACCGTAGCAATTTGAAGAAGGCGACGGCGAAGCCGGCCGCAATCTTCAGCGGCGCCAACAGTGACGACAAAGGCGACGACAGCACTGTCTCGATGCGGGTACCGGGAAAATGCGTTGCGTAATTGGTGAATCGGACATCGGTCATCACGACAATGTTCCATCCACGCCTCGCCAGCGCGCCCGCCAGCGCCTGCGCCGGGAAAAGGTGGCCTCCGGTGCCGCCCGCGGCCAAGACAATCGTGCCCAGGCTCATGCGCGAGCCCACTGCAAGACACCGTCAGCGCGGATGGCGACCTTGGGGCGCTGGCGCGTCACCGCCAGCGCCAACCCCATCGTGAAGGCCATGGCAAACAGCGAGGAGCCGCCATAGGAGATGAAAGGTAACGTCATACCCTTGGCCGGCAGCAGCGACACGGCCACCCCCATATTGATGAACGCTTGTACGGCCGTCACCAACGCAAGCCCTGCCCCCGCCAACTGACAGAAGGGCTGCGGTGCATTGGCGGCACGCAGCAGCAGTCTCACTGTGAGACAGGAAAACAGGATGGCGATGACGCCGCAAAGGACCAGACCAAACTCCTCACCCGCCACGGCAAA
>JAFAVT010000267.1 GCA_019242275.1 Alphaproteobacteria bacterium | reverse complement strand
AGACCGAGGAGCTGGCTCATCTTCTCACCTATGCCAAGCGTTTCAAGATTCCGATTATTGCCATTGCCGCCAATGTCGATTCCACTTTGGCGCGCGCTGCTGACGTGGCGCTGCTGCTGCCAGATGCACCGGAAGGCTGCGCCATCGGCATGGCCCCCACCACTTCCACAACCATGATGCTGGCCTTGGGCGATGCTTTGGCGGTGGCGCTGATGGAACGGCGAGGGTTCGATGCGGAACGCTATCGCGACTTTCATCCCGGCGGCCGTTTGGGTCGCGCTCTGGTCCGAGTGCGCGACCTGATGCATACCGGCACGGAAATGCCCTTGGCCGACGCGGCAGCGCCGGTGCGCGAATTACTCCTGACCATGGCATCGGGCCGGCTGGGCTGCGTCGGAATTGCTGATGGAAATGGCAAGCTGGTTGGCATTGTCACGGATGGCGACATTCGCCGTCACGCCGGGAACATTGAGACCGGCACTGCCGCCGAAGTCATGTCTCGCAACCCCAAGGTGGTTGAGGCCGACGAACTGGCAGCGGCGGCTCTAGCGCTGATGACCGAGAAGAAGATCACCCAGCTTTTCGTGCTGGACGGCCGCGGCAAACCCTTGGGTGTGCTGCATGTCCATGACTGCCTGCGGGCGGGGCTGGCATGACCATGGCCGGCGATCCTTCCACAGGCCGGCCTCGCCACGACTGGAGTGCTCGCGCCCGTAGCAGTGTCATAGATGCCCGGCGCTACACCAGATTCGTCATGCGCATGAAGCGCGTGACGGCGCTATCGGCTCTTGCCGTCATCCTTGCTGTCCTGGGTTTCTTTTTCGTGGCGCGCGCCCCGCGCAATCTGCCGCTTTCCTTTGAGACGCTGGGATCCTTGAAAAATGATCTTGCCATGGTCAGTCCACGTCTTTCCGGCATGGACTCCAGCGGCAATCCCTTTGTTATCACGGCCAGGCTGGCGGTGCAGGATGCCAAGAATCCCAAGCGCGCCACTTTGGAAAATGTCGAGGCCGACCTCACTACACCCAAGGGCTGGCTGAATGCCCGGGCCATGCATGGCCATGTGGACATGAATGCCAGTTGGCTGACGTTGGACAGCGGCATTGATGTCTTCAGCGACAGTGGCTACAGCCTTCATACTGAACGCGCCGACGTTGACCTCAAGCACAATGTCGTTATCGGCAACCGGGAAGTGGCTGGACAAGGCCCGCTAGGCGCAATCCGGGCTGATGCCTTTCGCTATGACCATGTTGCCGGCCGGCTTACATTGCATGGCCATGTGAAAACCGTCATCCATGGAAAAGGCAAATGAGAAAAGCGCTCATCCTCACCGCCTTCTTGACTTTTTCCGGAATTACTTTCGCGCAGAATGCTATCTTGGGCAAGCATGACGCCGATAAGGATGTGAACATTTCCGCTGATAAAATGGACGCGGACATTAAGGGCAAGATTGTCGTTTACAGCGGTGACGTTCGCGCTGTGCAGGGTGACATTCGGCTGCGCGCCGATGCCATGAAGGCGGACCAGCCCAATCACAAGATTTATGCCAATGGCAAGGTAGTCGTGGATTCTCCGACCAGCGGCACCGTTACCGGTGATAACGGCATCTATGACCTTGACTCCAAGCTGGTGACGTTGTCCGGCCATGTCGTGCTGCATAAACAAGGGCAAGTGACAATGCAGGGAAGCCTGCTCACCGTGAACATGGTGACCGGCAAGGCGACACTGGGCGCGGGCGCGGTTGCGGCGACCGCCAATCAGGCCGCGGCCCCGGCTGCGCCGGGGGGCCGCGTCACCGGCGTCATCACGCCGAAATCCCAAACCGGGACACCTTGATTTCATTGTTCTTTAAGCACGAACGGGCATGATTTTTGCCATGACATTCGAAGACAGCGGAAATCTCAGCCAGACCGTTGCCGAAACAGGCAGTGACGGCCCACTGCGTGCCGTCGAAGGTGGCAAGGGGCTCGTCGTGGATCGCATCGGCAAAAGCTTCAACAAGCGCCCGGTGGTTCGCTCCGTCAGCCTCACTCTGAAGCGCGGCGAGGCCGTCGGCCTTTTAGGTCCCAACGGTGCCGGCAAGACCACCTGCTTTTACATGATTTCCGGTCTGATCGCCGCCGATACCGGCAGTATCGCGGTGGACGGCCATGATGTGACGCGTCTGCCAATGTACCGGCGCGCCCGCTTAGGCATTGGCTATTTGCCCCAGGAAGCCTCGATTTTTCGCGGCATGACGGCAGAACAGAACATCCGCGCTGCCGCCGAACTGGTGGAGCCGGATGCCGCCCATCTCGATGCCATGGTCGAGGAATTGCTGGCCGAATTCGGGGTCAGCCATGTTCGTCACACCCCCGCCATCGCCCTTTCGGGCGGTGAGCGCCGCCGTGTGGAAATTGCCAGAGCTTTGGCGACCCATCCTTCCTACATCCTGTTGGACGAGCCCTTCGCCGGTATTGATCCGATCGCGGTAGGTGACATTCGCGACCTCGTCAAGCATCTCAAGAACCGTGGTATTGGCGTCCTCATCACCGATCACAATGTGCGCGACGCACTGGACGTCATTGACCGTGCCTATATTCTGCATGATGGCCAGGTGTTGAAAGAAGGCACCCCGGCCGAGATCGTCAGCGACCGCGACGTACGCCGCGTCTATCTGGGAGAGCGATTCTCCCTTTAGCCATGGCAGCAATCGGTCAAAGATTGGAAATTCGCCAGGGTCAGTCCCTGGTCATGACGCCTCAGCTACAGCAGGCCATCAAGCTGTTGCAGCTCTCCAACATCGAATTGGCCGAATATTGCGAGCAGGAGCTGGAGCGCAATCCCATTCTGGAGCGCGACGATAGCACCCCGGCACCCACCGAGGACGCTGCGCCGCAGGTGGCGGAAGCGCCAGGCGAGCGCACCGACGAAGCGTTATCGCGCGATGATTTCTCCAAGGCCGGCGATCTGGACCAGGCGGCGCATGACAATATGTACGACGGCGAACAGACCGCTGCGCCTCCGCAGGGACAGCAAGGATCGCTCACCGACTGGACCCAGGTGAAATCCTCAGGCGGCTTTGACGAAGAGGGGATGGAATCCTCCGTCGCCGCTGAACTCACCCTCAAGGATCATCTCGAGGCGCAACTCGCTATCGCCGCCCTGACAGCGGAAGACCGTCTGATTTGCTTGGCCTTGATTGATGGCATTGACGAGGCCGGCTATCTGCGCACGGAGCTTGCCGACGTGGTGCAGAAACTGAACTGCGAGATTGAGGATGTACAAGCCGTGCTGGGCGTTCTGCAGGGCTTCGATCCGGTGGGGGTGGCGGCGCGCGATCTTTCAGAATGCCTTTCCCTCCAGCTCAAGGCGGCGGACCGTCTCGATCCGGCCATGGCCATGCTGCTCACACGCCTGGACTTGGTGGCGCGCCGCGACATCGCGCAGCTCTGCGCTCTCTGCGGTGTTGATGCCGAGGACGTCGCCGACATGCTGGCGGAAATCCGCGGCCTCAACCCCAAGCCGGGTCTTGCCTTCGGTGCCGAGCAGGTGGCGCCGGTGGTGCCGGACGTCTTTGTTCGTGTTGGTCCAGATGGCGGCTGGCTGGTAGAACTGAATACCGACACCCTGCCACGCCTTTTGGTCAACTCCCGCTATTATTCGCAGGTTTCAAAGGGCGCCCGCGATAAGGATTCCAAGACTTATCTGCTGGACTGTCTGAACAACGCCAACTGGTTGGTGAAAAGTCTGGACCAGCGCGCCCGCACCATTCTTAAGGTCGCCACTGAAATTGTGCGCCAGCAAGATGCCTTCCTCACCTATGGCGTTCGTCACTTGAAACCGCTTAATCTGCGCATGATTGCCGATGCTATCGCGATGCACGAATCGACTGTCAGCCGTGTGACTTCGAATAAATATATCGCCACGCCGCGGGGGCTATTCGAGCTGAAATATTTCTTCACCGCTTCGATCCAGTCAGTGGATGGTGCCGAATCACATAGCGCCGAAGCAGTCCGCGATCGCATCCGCGAAATGATCGAAAAGGAAGCGCCGCGGGAAATCCTTTCCGATGACCGCATTGTCTCACTGCTCACGGCCGACGGCGTCAATATTGCCCGTCGCACCGTCGCCAAATATCGGGAAGCAATGCGCATTCCCTCATCGGTTGAGCGCCGCCGCCTCAAGGCAGGTTAAGCGGGCTGTGTTTTTGGACCTTTTTAACCTCGCCGCATTGTCGCTTACGACTACTACGCAGACGTCCAGAGTATTGAGGCGGTTGGCCATCTGGAGCCCGGTTTCTCAGGGTCGCCGCGGTAAATTTTCCTTGGCTGCGCAAGATTGACTTTCAGAAGTCCCCGGCTTATGAACCCGCCGCTTTTCGGGGCGGCCCGGAACCACTGTCACTACTCGCGTTCCGCGC
>JAFAVT010000243.1 GCA_019242275.1 Alphaproteobacteria bacterium | reverse complement strand
CGCTCACCGCCCAGACCCGCGAGGTGGCGGCCGCCTATATCGCCTGCGGGCTGGATCCGAAGATCGCGGTGATCTTCCCGCAGTCGGCGGTGCACGCCCACGCCGAACTCGCCTGGATCTTCGATTGCGTGGCGCGGCTGGGCTGGCTGGATCGCATGACCCAGTTCAAGGAGAAGTCGGGCAAGCACAAGGAGCGCGCCAGTGTGGGGCTTTATACCTATCCGGTGCTGATGGCAGCCGACATTCTGGTTTACAAGGCGACCCATGTGCCGGTGGGTGAAGACCAGAAGCAGCATCTGGAGTTGGCGCGCGACATCGCCCAAAAGTTCAACAATGATTTCGCCACCCCGGACTTCTTTCCCCAGCCCGAGCCGGTGATTATGGGACCGGGCACGCGGGTGATGAGCTTGCGCGACGGCACCAAGAAAATGTCCAAGTCGGACGAAAGCGATGCCAGCCGCATCAACCTGACAGACGATGCCGATGCCATAGCCAACAAGATTCGCCGCGCCAAGACCGACCCCCATCCCCTGCCGGACAGTAAAGAGGGCTTGAAGGACCGTCCGGAAGCGGAAAACCTGCTTTCGATATATGCTGCCCTGTCGGGCGCCGCCCTGGACAAGGTGATCGCCGATTTCGCCGGCCGGCAGTTTTCTGAATTCAAGAATGCGTTGGCTGATCTCACCGTCGCCAAGCTCGCGCCCATCGCCGGCGAGATGCGCCGCCTGCTGGCTGATCCGGCGGAAATTGATCGCATCCTGAAAGAGGGCAGCGCCAAGGCCCGCGCCATCGCCGGCCCGGTGATGGACGAGGTCAAGCGCAAGGTCGGGTTTGTCATTTGAAACGGAGCATCGCCCAGCAAAAGTGTGCAACGGTTTTGCGTCCGGGCGCGCGACCATGAAAAATGTTCTGGTGACAGGCGCGGCAAAGCGTTTGGGGCGGGCCATCGCCCTGGACCTCGCCGCCGCCGGCTGGAACGTGGCCCTGCATTACAACACCAGCGATGCCGAGGCCGAAACTGCCGCGGCTGAGGTGCGAAAGCACAACGTCACGGCGGCGCTGCTCAAGGCGGACCTGTCACGGGAGGCGGAGAGCGGCCAACTGGTGGCGAAAGCGGCCGCTGCCATCGGCCCCCTTACCGCCCTGATCAATTCCGCGTCCATTTTTGAGAATGACGACTGGAAAAGCGCCACGCGCGAAAGCTGGGACACCCATGTCGAGGTCAATCTGCGCGCGCCGTTTGTGCTGTCGCAGAAATTCGCGGCACAATTGCGCGAAGGCGAAGCGGGCAACATCATCAACATCATTGACCAGCGGGTGCTCAAGCCCACGCCGCAATTTTTGTCCTACAGTCTCAGCAAGGCGGGGCTTTTCTGGCTTACCACCACCCTGGCGCAAGGCATGGCGCCGCGCATCCGTGTCAATGCCGTGGGGCCGGGCCCCACACTGCGCAATGAGCGCCAGTCCATAGCCGATTTCGAGCGCCAGCGCAGCGCCACCCTTCTGGGCCATGGCGCCGATCCCGCCGACATTTGCGGCGCCGTGCGCTATCTGTTGGCGGCGCCGTCGGTCACCGGTCAGATGATTGCGGTGGATGGCGGCCAGCATCTGATCTGGCAGACCCCGGATGTGGCGGGGCGGGAATGAGCGCGCCTTATGCCAGCGCTGCCCGCGGCATCCGCCATGTCTTCATTCGCAATCTGGAGCTGGCGGCCCATATCGGCGTCTATCGCAACGAGGAAGGCCGCACCCAGAAGGTGCGCATCAATGTGGACCTGGCCACCAACGACATCGCCGACGCCGGCGCCATGCTGGAGAATGTGGTGGATTACCATGTGATCGAAAAGCGCATCCGCGCCATCATTGCCGAGGGCCATGTTCGTCTAGCCGAGACTTTGGCCGAGCGCATCGCCGCCGCCTGTTTCGAGGATGCCCGTGTGCGCACCGTGCGGGTGAAGGTGGAAAAGCTGGAGGCCCTGACCGCGGCGGAATCGGTGGGGATCGAGATTGAGCGCAGCCGGTGAATTTATCGCACCGCGAGCCTGGGCGGGCGGCGCTGCAAATCAGCATGGTGTCACCGGAATTCCGTTTCAGTACAACGATGGTTCTGCTGGCTTGCGTGCGCAAAGCACAGGGGCGGATTGCTCCGCCCCTGTTTTCTAAGATTTAAAGAAGATCGGCAAGCGCGACTTCAAGTTCATCGCGTCGACTTGGGAGACCTACCTGCCATCGAATCATATCCGCTATAATTGGATAAATGTCGTTATGTTTCGCGCCAAAGCGCATGAAGCCGTTCTGCATCGCACCAATATCTCGATTGGCATTCACGTCGTCGGACGGCAAAAAGGCGGCCAGTCCAGCCAGCCCGGCAGTATCACGCTCTGACTGAGACATGCTGTAATACTGCCAGACCGGGTTTTTGTGCGAAAAATCTATTGAGGGAAGCTTGTCAAGCAATTGATCGAATAGCGCCTCGCCATTTTCCGGCTTACGGTTGCTGAAATTCAGATCGTAAGTCAGTTTCGCCAGCGCCTTAAGCACGACGGGCTGAGCGGCCACAGTTTTTTCTTTCGCTCCCGTCGTTCCAAAGCCAGGAATTTCGGTAATCCTTTCCCAGAGCCGCAACACAATTGGTTCGCGCGGTTCTGTAACCACGGGGGTAGCGCCTGAGATATTCCCCTTGTTCAAAAAAGCGATGGCGTTGACTGCGACAATCTCCTTGAGAACCAACGAACCCTTGTCGTCTGACCAGTCTTTCACCTCTTGATCCGTAATATCGATCTGCAGTTCGCTGACAAGCGACCTCTTGATGAACTGAGAAATGGGGTTAGAGCTGTCGAACTGTAAGGCGAGTGAAGGATCAACTTTCTTCGTCAAGCGATTTAGATCATGGAACAGTTGTCTTTCCTGCTCGATATGAAGACCCAAGTGCACTTCAACAGTAAGTGTGGCATACGAGCGAGCTGCGTCATAAGCCTCGTTCCATACCATCATATTGGCTTCGGAAATTTCTTTGCCTTTGTCGACAAACAAGACCGCGCCCTTGGCAGGATAGCGACCTATAGAGCGAACATGTTCGAGGAACGACATCGTAAGCTCCGCTCCAGCGCGCCGATGCTGTCCATCAACTACCCAAAGAGTGTGACGCTCCGCCAAGAAAACTTTAAATGCCGCAGTTTCTCCCGTGGCCGTTTCCAATCGCATCCCCCTAATACCCTCCACGCCCGTGCCACCGAGCGGAATGCCTCTGATGTTGCAAACAAGGGGTTGGAGAGAAAAATATGGCTGTTCACCTAGGGATCGCAGAATCTCCTCAAAGGCCGGCGGGATGTCTTTACCCAAGGCCGTGCGCCTCAGCATCGCTGCTGACACCAGTCCTTTGAGCATATAGACCGCCAACTTTTTAGCGTGATTAGGATCGAGCGCCCGCTGCGCTACAGGGCCGGCATCGCGGTCGTTGGCAACCGCGGAAATGTCATAGAATTTTCTGAACGGGACCGACATCGTGAAAACGCGATGGCCAAGATTGTGCCCGATGAAAACATTGAACGGCGTTTCGTTGCTGTCTCCTTGGAAAGACAGTGCATCCAAGGACTCGAGTTCCTGCTTATTTTGCAGGGGAGAAGGAAGTGTTCCGGTTGAAGGGTACATGCAGTAAACTCCTTGTGCTGGGTTAGCCCGACGAAAAGGTTCCTCTAAGTTCCATTCGTCGAGTTCCCGCAGAATGTCCCAGGGAGATCAATTTTGCAATTGATAATTCTCCCTGGGTCATTCTTTTTTTGCACCTGGTATTTTCATATCACACACCTGGTATATAGGAATGCGTTCCTATACTTTGGAGATTCGGCCCTCTGTGGGAAATTCAGGGCCATGAGGCGTTGACAATACGCAGGATAAGGCGGGCAGCGTAGGGATCACCGTTTAGGAACAGGGTCGCCGCCTAATCAAGAATTGCTTTGATGAAAGTAGGATCCCGCGCGACGCGGGCTCCAACCGTTTTGTTGAAATCCCGCGTCAGTGCCATCTTGCTACCTCTTGCACTTGGCTTCGGATTTTTCCGCAGCCGCCCTCCGCGCCTTGTACTCGGCGAACAAATTTTTCGCCCGTTTCTATGTCCGCCTGCTGGCGCTACTTGGTGCCGCCAATCAGCAAATAATCAAGGAATGAGACGACAGAATCCATTGCGCGTCGCCACAAGTCGCACCAGCGCTCATCGCGTGTGGCTGCCTTAATATCCTGCTTCAAGAACATTGCGGCGAGGACAAGTTGAGGACAGGAATCAAAATTTTCTTTTCCTCTCAATGCTCCGCGCGTGGATAGGCAGGGGAAATCTTTTCCTGCCCTTTCGCGCCGCCAAAACAGGCTTACATTCGTCCCTTTGGCGGATGGAGATGGACAAAAACGATGCGAAAGACGATCAGGCCCGCCCCGGTTGTGCCCCGACTCTCGCCGCCCGAGGAGAGAGGGCCTGTCATCCATAGCTGCGCAATCCGCACACAGCCCTCCTACGCCTGGGCGGCTTCGGAGGGCATCCTCCGCCGCTGCGCAGCGAAGGATGGGGGGGAGGGGGTTAAGCGAAAAATGGACAAACGAATACCTGGCAAGTCCTTGTTCCAAAAGGATTCGTGTTTTGAGGGGCGGCCGCCGCGTGGATTCGTCCGCGACCGCACGAAGATGGTAACGCCATGAGTTCCGATGACGCGCCGCTTAAGGGCGCCGCCCGCATCCAGGCCTATCTCAAGACCCTGCCCGACGCCCCCGGCGTCTATCGCATGCTGAATGCGGCGGGCGATGTCCTCTATGTCGGCAAGGCCAAGAGCCTGAAGAAACGCGTCTCGGCCTACGCCCAGGGCCGCGTCCATAGCGATCGCCTCACCCGCATGATCGGCGAAACCGCCGAGATGCTCTTCGTCACCACGGCCTCCGAGACCGAGGCGCTGCTGCTGGAATCCAACCTGATCAAGCGGCTGAAGCCTCGCTACAATGTCTCTTATCGCGACGACAAGAGCTTCCCTTTCATCCTGCTGCGCGAAGACCATCCTTGGCCGCAACTGCTCAAGCATCGCGGCGCTCGAACAGCCAAGGGCGTCTATTACGGCCCCTTCGCCTCGGCCGGGGCAGTGACGCGCACCCTCAACACCTTGCAGCGGGCTTTTTTGCTGCGCTCTTGCTCGGACTCGGTGTTCGACAGTCGCACCCGCCCCTGCCTGCTGTTCCAGATCAAGCGCTGCAGCGCCCCTTGCGTCCAGCGCATTGACCTTGCCGGCTATAATGAACTGGTCGAGGAAGCGGAGAGCTTTCTGTCCGGCAAAAGCGTCGCCGTCCAGCAGACCCTGAAGCAGGAAATGGACGAAGCGGCCGAGGCGCTGGACTTTGAGCGCGCCGCCCGCCTGCGCGATCGCTTGCGCGCCATGAGTCACATCCAGTCGTCGCAGGGCGTCAATCCCTCCAGCTTCGACGAGGCCGACCTTTTCGCCCTGCATGCCGAAGGCGCCCAGGTCTGCATTCAGGTCTTTTTCTTTCGCGCCGGCCAGAACTGGGGCAACCGGCCCTACTTCCCGCGCATGCCGTTCGACATGGAGGCGCACGAAGTTCTGGAATCCTTCATCGGCCAATTCTATGACGAACGCAGCGCGCCCAAATTGCTGCTGGTCAGCCATGCCATGGCCGGGGCGCCGCTAATGGCCGAAGCCCTTGCCACCAGCGCCGGCCACAGAGTGGAAATCTCCGTGCCCCAGCGGGGTGAAAAGCGTGACATCATGGAGCGCGCCTTGGCCAATGCCCGTGAGCAATTGGGCCGCCGCCTGGCCGAGAACAGCGCCCAGACCCAGTTGCTGGAAGGCGTGGCCGACACCTTCGGACTGGAAGCCCCGCCCCGCCGCATCGAAGTCTATGACAATTCCCATATCCAAGGGGCCCATGCCCTGGGCGCTTTCATCGTGGCGGGGCCGGAAGGCTTTGAGAAGGCGCAATATCGCAAATTCAACATCAAGGCCGCCGATCTGACCCCGGGCGACGACTACGCCATGATGCGCGAAGTCTTGAGCCGCCGCTTTGCCCGCATGGTGAAGGAAGAAGCCGACGCCGGAAAAGATGAAAAGTGGCGGCGGCCCGACCTGGTATTGGTTGACGGCGGCCCCGGCCAGCTTTCCGTCGCCTGCCAGGTCTTCGCCGATCTCGGGGTGGAGGACGTGGCCCTGGCTTCCATCTCCAAGGGGCCGGACCGCGATGCCGGCCGCGAGCATTTCTATCTGCCGGGCAAGGAACCCTTCCGCCTCGATCCGAAAAGCCCGGTGCTTTATTATCTGCAGCGGCTGCGCGACGAGGCCCACCGCTTTGTCATTGGCGGCCATCGCAAGAAGCGCAGTGCCGCCATCGGCGCCAACCCGCTGGACGAGATCGCCGGCATCGGCGCCGGGCGCAAGCGCGCCCTCTTGCAGCATTTCGGCTCGGCCAAGGCGGTGTCCGCCGCCAGCCTTGCCGATCTCTCGGCAGTAGAAGGCGTCAGCGCCGCCCTGGCCCGGAAAATCTATGACTTTTTTCATGGTGGCGGGTGACATCTCCCGTGACCGCTCTAGACTGTCGCCATGACCGGCCTGCCCAATGCCCTCACCATCCTGCGCATCGTGCTGGTGCCGGTTTATGCCATTCTCTTTGTGCTGCCGGGCGATCTGGCCCGCATCACCGCCTTTCTGGTCTTCGCCACCGCCAGCATCAGCGACTGGCTGGATGGTTTCGCCGCCCGCAAGCTGAAGGCCGGCTCGGATTTCGGCCGCATGCTGGACCCCATTGCCGACAAGGTGCTGATCGCGGTGGCGCTGATGCTGCTGGTGGCGGAAGGCACCTTTGCCCGCTTCGATCCCGATACCGGCAACAGCACCTTCAGCCTGCTGCGCCTAGTGCCGGCCCTGATCATTCTGGCGCGGGAAATCCTGGTGTCGGGCTTGCGCGAATTTCTGGCCAAGACCCGCGTCAGCGTGCCCGTCACCGCCGTCGCCAAGGTCAAGACCGCGGTGCAAATGATCGCCATCGGCACCATGATCCTGACGCCGTTGGCCACCAAATATTTTCCCGGCATCCCCGGCAAAAGCTATCTGGCAGTAGCCTATTTCCTGTTGTGGGGCGCAGCCGCCCTTACCGTCTATACCGGCGTGATCTATTTCAGGAACGGCATGGCCTATATCAAGCCGGGGCCTTCGCCCGCAGGCGATTAGGCAGGAACCTTGGCGACGCCGCGGACCTCGTCCGCATAAGCATTCATCAGTTGCTCGGTCAGCGCGCCGGGCTTAAAGCTGTAAGGCCCGATTTCCCGCACCGGCGTCACTTCCGCCGCCGAGCCGGTAAGGAAGCATTCGCTGAAATCCGCCAATTCTTCCGGCCTGATCTGCCGCTCATGCACCTTGATCTGGCGGGCGCGGGCAATGGCAATCACCGACTGGCGGGTCAGGCCATTGAGGAAACAGTCCGGGAAGGGGGTGTGCAGCTCGCCATCCTTGATGAAGAAGACATTGGCCCCGGTCGCTTCGGCGATCAGCCCGCGATAGTCCAGCATCATGGCGTCGGCATATCCTTTCGCTTCGGCGGCGTGCTTGGAGACGGTGCAGATCATGTAAAGCCCCGCAGCCTTGGCAGAGGTCGGCGCCGTGTCGGGCGCCGGCCGGCGATATTGCGCAAAGTCGAGGCGGATGCCTTTCAGCTTCTCTTCCGGGTTGAAGTACGAAGCCCAGGGCCAGGTGGCGATGGCGACATGGATGGTGGTGTTCTGGGCCGACACCGCCATCATCTCGCTGCCGCGGAAGGCGACGGGTCGCAAATAGCCGTCTGTAATGCCATTAGCCTCAATGGTCTCGATACAGGCGCGGTTGATTTCGTCTTCGCTGAACGGAATTTTCATTCCCAGCATGTCGGCCGACCTGAACAGCCGCGCCGTATGCTCCTTCAGCTTGTAGATGGTGCCGCCATAGCTGCGCTGCCCTTCAAAGACGCAGGAGCCGTAATGCAGCCCATGGGTGAGGACATGGGTCTTGGCCTCCTTCCATGCTACCAGCTTGCCGTCATACCAGATGACGCCGTCGCGCTGGTCGAAGGGAATAACGCTTGCCATGAACTGCTTCCTCGGGTGTCCGGCGTCTTGAGGCGGGCCTTGCCCCGCCTCCCCCCGGGCTTTAGGTATTGCAGCATGGCGGAGACGAAAACGGCAAGTCCGGGCGCGGGCTTTTGGTCTCGGTTCCCAGCATGGCAGCCATGATTCCCCATGATCCGCACCTGCTTGTGGTGGACGATGATGAGCGCCTGCGGGCCCTGTTGCAGCGTTATCTTTCCACCCATGGCTACCGGGTCAGTGCTGCGCCCGGCGCCGCTGAAGCGCGCGAATTGCTGGCCAACATGGAGTTCGACCTGCTGGTGCTGGACGTGATGATGCCGGGGGAATCTGGCCTGGATTTCGCCCGCGACCTGCGCCGCGCTTCCTCCGTTCCCATCCTGATGCTGACGGCGCGGGTCGAGCCGGCCGACCGCATCGCCGGTCTGGAACAGGGGGCAGACGATTATCTGGCAAAGCCGTTTGAGCCCCGCGAATTGCTGCTCAGGATTAATTCTCTGTTGCGCCGGGTGCAGGCGCCTGCGCCGGCCACCGCCATCCAGCCCGTGCGCATGGGCGCCGCCCTGTTCGATCCGGAGGGCGGACGCCTGACCAAAAGCGGCAAACCGGTCAAGCTCACCAGCGCCGAGCAGGCGCTGCTGCAATTGTTCGCCGCCCATGCCGGGCGGCCTTTTTCCCGCGCCGATCTTTGCAAGCGGCTGGGGGTGGCGTTGGAACGCTCAATTGATGTGCAGGTGACGCGGCTCAGGCGCAAGATCGAGGAAGACCCGAAGCTGCCGCTCTATCTCCAGACGGTGCGCGGCATCGGCTACATGCTGGTGCCGGATCGTCAATGAGCGCCGGCCGCTTCATCAAGCGCTTTCTGCCCCGCGGCCTGTTCGGGCGCTCGCTGATCATCATCGTCGCGCCCATCCTGCTATTGCAGGGAATTCTCGCCTATATCTTCTTCGAACGCGAACTGGAAATTACTACCCGCAGTTTGGCGCGCGACGTTGCCGCCGACGTCGCTTTGCTGGTGGCGCTGGAAGATTCCAGCCCGGCGCTGGAGCGGGATGGCGTGCGCCAGCTTACGGCGCAGCAATTGCGCTACAAGGTGATTTTCCATGACGGCGCAAAGGTTGTGCCGCCGGCGACGCCATCGGGCATGACCACCATTGATCGGGCCTTGAGCGAAGTGCTGGCGCAGCAGATTGCGCCGGGCCGCCACTTTGCCACTGGGCGGGTGGGCGATGACTTCGACATCCGGGTGGAAACCAAGGACGGGGCGCTGGAAGTGGTGGTGCCGCGCGAGCGCGTCACCGTCGTGGCGCCTGATGTCTTCATTGCCTTGATGATGGGCTTTTCCCTATTGCTGATCGGCGTTGCGGTGGCTTTCCAGCGCAACCAGATCCGACCAATCGAGAAACTGGCGCGGGCAGCGGAAAGCTTTGGCAAGGGCCGGGCCGTGCCGGACTTCAAACCTTATGGCGCCACCGAAGTGCGCCGTGCCGCCCAGGCCTTCATCACCATGCGCGAACGCATCGAGCGCCATGTTGCCCAACGCACCGAAATGCTGGCGGGCGTCAGCCATGACCTTAAGACCCCGCTCACCCGCATGAAGCTGGCCCTGGCGATGATGCCGTCCGATTCTGCATTGGCGCCCGAACTGGCCGCGTTGGCCGCCGACCTGGACGAAATGGAGCACATGCTGGACGACTATCTGGCTTTCGCCCGCGGCGAAGGCGGCGAGGACTCCGTTTCGACCGACCTGGCCAGTCTGGTGCGCGACACCGCCAGCGGCGTGGCGCGGACCAAGCCGGGGGGGCCGGCGCGTCTTACCGTGGCGGCGCCGGATGAAGCGCTGCTCAGCGTCAAGCCGGCGGCGCTGAAGCGCTGTCTCACCAATCTGATTGACAACGCCTTCAAGCATGGCCGCCAGGTGGCGGTAACGCTGACCTGCGGCGTCCGTTGGGCGGAAATCGCGGTGGAAGATGACGGGCCGGGCATTCCCGAAGGGCGGCGGGAAGAAGCCTTCCGCCCCTTTCATCGCCTGGACGAAGGCCGCAATCTGCAGAAAGGCGGCTCCGGGCTGGGACTGGCCATCGCGCGCGATATCGCCCGCGCCCATGGCGGTGATATCGTTCTTGATGGATCGGTGCTTGGTGGCCTTAAGGCAACGATCCGCCTTCCTGTTTAATGGTCGCACGGCCGACGGCTCGCTCCGCTCGCCTGGCCTATGCTCGGTGGCGACATCACCCTGGATTAATCCGCGATGGGAGGCGTGAAAGCGACGATACGATTGCCGGTCTAGCCGGGACATACTCCGCGATTGTCCAGCATCACCACGATCTGCTCGGCATGGGCATCGTCCTTGCCGGACCAGACATCGGCAAAGTTGGAAAAGCGATT
>JAFAVT010000214.1 GCA_019242275.1 Alphaproteobacteria bacterium | reverse complement strand
ACAACGGCATGCCGATGACCAGCTCCATGGGCTGCGGCATCTGGGGCGGCAACATCACCAACGAAAATGTCAATGTGAAGCACTATATGCAGTTGACCTGGGTCAGTCGTCCGATTCCTGAGGACCGCCCGTCCGAGCCGGAATTGTTCGGTGAGTTTTACAATACGGAAACACCGTAGCAATGAGCGGCAAGACGCCCGAAGAACAATTGGCGGAGGTCTCGTCCTGGTGGACGACGGGGATTATTGACATCCATCCCGGCTCAATCGCGGTGCGCGGCTATGCCATCCAGGACCTGATCGGCAAGATCGGCTTTGCGCAAATGATCTGGCTGATGCTGCGCGGCGAACTGCCCAGGACAGGTGAGGCGCGGCTTCTGGAAGCCGCATTGGTGGCCTCGGTTGATCACGGGCCGCACGCGCCCTCCATCGCCATCGCCCGCATGGCTGCCAGCATCGGGATGGACCTTAACAACGCCATGGCCTCGGCGGTGAATGTGCTGGGCGATGTCCATGGCGGGGCCGGCCAGCAGTGCATGGAGTTGTATGCCGCGGTGGCGGCCAACGCGAAATGCGTCACAGACCTGGCTGGGGCGGTGGACGAAGAACTGGCGGCCTTTGTTGCAGCCCATGGCAAGATCATCCCCGGCTTCGGCCATCGTTTCCATCCCATTGATCCGCGCTGCGCACCGCTGCTGGCGCTGGTGGAAGAAGCCCGCCAGGCCGGACTGGTGCCGGGGACGTACGCTGCCATCGGCCGCGCCGTCGAGGAGGGCATCAGGCGGCGCACCGGCAAGCCCATTCCCATGAACATAGACGGTGTCACCGCTGCCATCTTCTGTGAACTGGGATTTCCCGCGCCGCTGGGCCGCGGGCTTTTCATTCTGTCCCGCTCCGTCGGCATTCTTGCCCATGCCTGGGAAGAGATGCGCAGCGGCTCGCGCATGAAGGGACCGATGCCACGCACGATTGCCTACACCTATAACGGGCCCGCGCCGCGCAAGCCCGACTTCGACAGGAGCGAATAATGAAGGCGCTGGTTTCCAAGCAATTGGTGAAGTATCTCGAGGATCGCGGCGTCAAGCACATATTCGGGCTCTGCGGCCACACCAACATCGCCATGCTGACCGAGATCGGCAAAAGCGACATCCGCTTTGTCAATACTCGTCACGAACAGATCGCCTCGCACGCCGCAGACGGCTATGCCCGCATCACCCGCAAGGCCAGCGTTGTTCTTTCTCATCTCGGCCCTGGCCTCAGCAATGCGGCGACAGGCGTGGCCACCGCGGCGCTGGATTCGATTCCCATGGTGGTGATCGCCGGCGATATCCCTTCGCATTTCTACGGCAAGCATCCGCACCAGGAAGTGAACCTGCATGGCGATGCGGACCAATATTCCATGTACAAGCCTTTCGTGAAGCGTGCCTGGCGGGTGGAACGGCCCGACCTGCTGCCGGAAATCATAGACAAGGCTTTCCATTTGGCGGAAAGCGGCCGTCCCGGACCGGTATTGGTCAATGTGCCGATGGATATTTTCTCCGCCGAAATCAACACGGCGCTGTTTGATCGCCTCAAGCCCAACGCCAAGAGCTACATCAAGCCCTCGCTGGACGAGACAGTGGCGGATAAGATTGTCGGCATGCTGCTGGCCGCCAAAAAGCCGGTGCTCTATGTCGGCGGCGGCATTCTGCTGGCCGACGCCGCGGTGGAACTGAAGAACTTTGTCGAGCGGCTCGGGCTTCCCGTGGCCCATTCGCTGATGGGGAAGGGCGCGCTGCCGGACGATCATCCCCTCACCCTGGGCATGACCGGTTTCTGGGGGACCCAATACATCAATGATTCCTGCCGCAACGCCGATCTCATTCTGGCGCTGGGCACGTCTTTCCGTGAGGCGGATTGCAGTTCCTGGGATCCGGAATACACATTCAGCATTCCGCCCACCCGACTGATCCATATTGACATTGATCCCAGCGAGATCGGACGCAACTATCCGGTGGAGATTGGCGCCGTCGCTGACCTTAAACAGGCCCTGGGCGCCCTGAACCGGGCTGCCAAGCGGTTGGAGCCGGACGGCCGCCGCAATGAAAGCCTGCGGCAGGAGATTGCCGCCTACCGCGCCGAATTTCGCGCCGGCAATCACGCCGCCGAGATTTCCGACCAATTTCCGATGCGGCCTGAGCGCATCCTTGCCGATGTTCGTGCCGTTTTGCCGCGCGATGCCGTCATCACTACCGATGTCGGCTGGAACAAGAATGGCGTCGGTCAGCAATTTCCGGTCTATACGCCGGGTTCGGTGCTGACGCCAGGCGGCTATGCCACGATGGGCTTCGGCGCTTCCGCCGCCATCGGCGCCAAGATTGCCGATCCCTCGAAAGTGGTGGTGTCGCTGGTGGGTGATGGCGGCTTCGGCCAGAACCCGGCCTTGCTGGCAACCGCCTTTGAGGAAGACGCGGCGGTGATCTGGATCATCATGAACAATTTTGCCTTCGGCACCATCGCCGGGCTGCAGAAGGCCCATTACGGCACCACCACCGGCACCGTCTTTGAGAAGAACGGCAAACCCTACTCCCCAAACTATGCCGACATCGCCCGCGCCTATGGCATTGACAGTGTCAGGATCGAGCGCGCCGATCAGTTCAAGCCGGCGCTGGAAGCAGCGATCAAGGCCAACGTTCCCTATGTGCTGGATGTGATTATGGAAAACGCCCCGGTTCCGACCGCCGGACACTGGAACATCATGGACATTTATTCGCCGGGCAGGAAGGTCACCCACGTCGCGACGTGAAGCTTTTTCCGGTTTCGGGAAGCGCTGGATTTTTGGGATAAAAATGCTAAGGCACGGTCGCGAGCTAGGGGATTGGCGTTTCATGCCGGTGAAGCAAAGGAGTTCGGGAAAGCGGGGACGGGGGGAAAAAACCGTCCAGGTGCGCGATCCGGAACGCACCAAGGCCAATATCATCAATGTCGCGACAGCGGAATTTGCCGAACTGGGTCTTTCCGGTGCGCGGGTGGATGCCATAGCCGAGCGCACCCACACCAGCAAGCGCATGCTCTATTACTATTTCGGCGACAAGGAAGGCCTCTATCAGGCGGTTCTGCTGTCCTATTATGAAAAGCTGCGCTCGGCGGAAACCGCCCTTGATCTCAGCCACCAGCCGCCGCTGACCGCCCTCAAGATGCTGGTGGAATTCACCTTCGATTATCATCTGCGCCACGCCGCCATCGCCCGCCTGGTGATGGTCGAGAATATCAACAAGGGCCGCCACGTCGCCAAGATGCCGTCGGTAGCGCCGGTGAATTCCACCATCCTGGCAACCGTGGATGACATCCTGCAACGGGGCGAGAAGGAAAAAGTGTTCCGCAAGGGCGTGGACAGTTTCAACCTTTACACCACCATCGCGGCGCTTTGCTTCTTCAACGTCTCAAACCGCTATACCTTCAAGGCGATTTTCCGGCACGATATGGCCGATCCCGCGGAAGCGGCGGCGCGGCGCGAGGTGATCTGGGACACGGTCAGGCGGAGCGTCATCGCCTAGGCACAAGGGAGGCGTTGGGGCATGCGTTTGCTGGCAGCGGTTGTCATTACTTCCCTTGTCATCCTGTCTTCCGCGTCGGCACGCGATATTGTGATTGAGCGCGGCACTGGCCGCGACTGCTATCTGGCAACGCTGCGGGAATCCTCTCCGGACAATGACCGCCAAGGTCTGGCGGTCTGCAATGCGGCGGTCTCGGCCTATGGAGCGGGCAGCTATAATCTTGCAGCCTCGCTGGTGAACCGGGCGGAGATTCTGCTCCGCATGCGCCGCTTTGCCGAGGCGGTGACAGACTCCGATCGTGCCATCGCCATCGCACCTGATCTTGGCGCCGCCCTGACCAATCGCGGCGCCGCACTTTTGGGCCTGATGCGCTATGACGAAGCAATCGCCGTGCTGGACAGGGCCATCGTGCTGGGCGGCGAAAGGCTGGAACTCGCCTATTACAACCGGGGCCTGGCGAAAGACCATCAAGGTGATGCGAAAGGCGCGTATCTGGACTATTCCAAGGCCCTGGAACTGAAACCCGATTTCGAGGCACCTAAAGCGCAGCTTCCAAGGTTTCACGTTACCTATCAACCGAGGTGAGAGCTGGCTGGTTAGGCCCCTTCCAAATCCGAATTCGCCACCGCTCCGCAGACTATCGCGCGCCACTTTTCTGGTTGTGCCGTGGCGCAATGACGCCCTCGCGCACAAATACACTCAAAGGCCGCGCCAAGAGGACATTCGCCCGAAGCTGGCTTTTTCTCACATCCGCCAGTTCAGGCCGCCGCGGATGGCGTGGCTGGAGCCGCGGTTGGAAAGGCTGCCGTCATAGCCGAATGAGAAGGTGGCGGCCGGGTCAATGGCATAGTCCAGCCCCAGTTGCACCGTGGCGGCATCCGAGCCCAGCGGCACGCCCGTCACCGTGAAGCTCTGGCCGGTGGCAAAGGCTGCGATCTGCGCCGGGGTGCGGCCTTCCAGGGCGTGGCTCCAACCCAGATCGGCATGCAGGCTCAGTCCCGAAAGATCGGCGCCAAGATCGCCCTCGGCAAGACGCAGGCCCAGGGTGGAATAGGTCTGCGAATCGGTCTTGCCCGCGCCGGAAAGGGCGGCAAGCCCACCGGTCTCGGCGAAGGCGCCACTGGACGCATAAATATGCGCCAGACCGGCATAGGGTATGAGCGGAAGGCCGACAAGGCCGGGGTCATAGCTGACGCGGGCAAAGAACTGGCCGGACTGGTTGGCCTGATGGTCGCTTTCGGTTTCTGCAAGCACCGCCACCGAACGCACCACGTTGTTGCTGCCCCAGCCGAGATCGCCGCCTGCGTCCAGCTTCCAGGCGTCGGCCTGCCAGCCGGCATAGCCGACCAGATACCAGGCGCTGCCGCTGGCATGGCTGGCGCGGGCATTGATGCCGACGCGCTGGCCGCCATAAGAGAAGGCCAAGCCGGCGCGCAGGCCGTCATCAAGCAGGGTATCAACGCCGGCAATGAAGCCGGCATTGCTGCGGTGAAGCTCGGCGGCATTGCCGTCGCCGGCCAGCTCGCCATAGTCGGTGAAGGCCGCGGCCCAGACGCTGGTGCCGTCCGCCGGGGCACGGCGATCCAGAACCGTGTCGCGGATCATGCGGCTGTCCTCGATCATGGCGCTGCGCAAGGAAGCGTGAATCTCGCCCGACAGGGAATCCAGCGCCGCCGGCATGGCAGAGGCATTGTTCGCCACCGTTGCCAGGGCATTATAGAGGGGCGTGGTGACGCCGCCGGCCGAAACCGCGTTGCCGACCGCGGTCTGATTGACGGTGGTGCCGAAGGCGGTGCCGAAAGTGAGATCATTGCGGATCAGGCGAAGGTCCACGCTGCCCGCGCCATAAATCACGCTGGGCGTCAGGGTGAAGATGTTGCTGGTCACTTGGGCGAAGCTGCCGGTAACCCCGCCGGTGGCATTGATGATGCGGTAGGTGGTAACCGGCGCGTAGCTCCCGGCGGTTGCCAGCACCGACAAGGTGCCATTGAGGCTCGCGGTCCCGCTCGCATTGATGAGATCGGACTGGCCGGCGGCATTGACTTCCGCCTGATAGGTGGAGCCCGCGGCAAAGCTGATCGAGCCCACGCTGATGGTGCCGATGGAATTGCCGGGCGCGATGGTGGTGCCGCTGGCCATTGTGACATTGCCGACCGTTCCGCTGCCCTTGAGGGTGCCGCCGGCGAGGACCACATTGGAGGTGATCGAGCCATTGACGCTCAAGACGCCGGCATTGACGGTGGTGGCGCCGCTATAGGTGCTGACGCCGGTGAGGAAAGTCGTGCCGGTGCCGTTCTGCTGCACCGCGCCGGTGCCGGTGATGGCGCCGGCTATGGTGAGCGTGTCGGACCGGTTGAACGCCAAAATGCCGTTGTCGGCGATATTGCCGGTGATGGAACCAGAGGTGCCGCCGCTGCCCAGTTGCAGCGTCCCACTGCTGATTGTGGTGCCGCCGCTATAGCTATTGGTGCCGGTCAGGATCAGGGTGCCGCTGCCCGCCTGGGTGAGGCTGCCGGTGCCGCTGATGACGCCGGCGAAAGTTACGCTGTCGCTGCGGTTGAAGGTCAAAATCCCATTGTCGGCGACATCGCCGGTAATGGCGCCCACCGTGCCACCGCTACCGATCTGCAAAGTGCCGCCGCTGATCGTGGTGCCGCCAGTGTAGGTGTCGGTGCCGGTCAGGATCAGCGTGCCGGGGCCCTTCTGAGTCAGCGAGCCTGTCCCGGAAACGACATTGCCATAGGTGACGTTGTCACTGCGGTTGAAGGCCAGATTGCCGTTGTCGGCGACATTGCCGGCAATCGCGCCGGCCGTGCCACCGCTGCCGATCTGCAAGATGCCGCTGCTGATGGTGGTGCCGCCCGTGTAGGTATCGGTGCCTGTCAGGATGAGGGTGCCGCTGCCGGCCTGGGTGAGGCTGCCGGTGCCGCTGATCAGGTTGGCAACCGTGACGCTGTCGCTGCGGTTGAACCGGACTGCGGCATTGTCGGTGATGGCGCCGGTCACCGAGCCGGTGGCACCGCCATTGCCGATCTGCAAGATGCCGCCGCTGATCGTGGTGCCCCCCGTGTAACTGTTGGAGCCGGTCAAAACAGTCGTGCCGGCGCCGTTCTGCTGCACCGCGCCGGTGCCGGTGATGGCGCCGGCGATGGTGAGGCTGTCAGAGCGGTTGAAGGCCAGAAGGCTGTTATCGGCGATGTTGCCGGTGATGGAGCCAGAGGTGCCGCCACTGCCCAGTTGCAGCGTGCCGCTGCTGATTGTGGTGCCGCCGCTATAGCTATTGGTGCCCGTCA
>JAFAVT010000145.1 GCA_019242275.1 Alphaproteobacteria bacterium | reverse complement strand
TGGGGTTCAGGAAGGCTTCGGTCGGTGCGAAGCGCACGCCCATCTCTCCCTGTCATCCCGGGCGCACCGCAGCACGAAGTGATGCGGTGCAGACCCGGGACCCATGGCCGCACAATGCCGGATACAGGTCAATCCAGTGAGGGTTTTCAGCTTCCAATAAGGTGATTTTCCAATCGCGCCGCCAGCGTTTCAGTTTCTTTTCCCGGGCAATTGCGTCGTGAATATCGGAGTGTTGTTCGTACCAGACGAGCCGCTTAATGCCGTAACGACGCGTGAAGCCAGGAACCACCCCTTCTCTGTGCTCGCCAACGCGACGCAGGATATCGTTTGTGACGCCAATATAGAGTGTGCCGTAGTGTCCGCTTGCAAGCATATACACGAAGTAGTCGCGATCGCGCATGCTATTCCCATGGGTCCCGCGTCTGCGGTGCACCGCTTACGCGCTGCACCGCGCGCGGGATGACAATTAGAGCGGGACGCGCCCGGGATGGCAAGTAGCCCCGCGCGCGCACCAGAGCGGCGTTAGCGCTCAGCCCGTAACTCCCGTATCGTCTTCCGCCCATCGGTCGAGGGCTGATAGACGTTGGTCATTTCGGTCAGGGCGCGGTTGAACTGTTCGATGGTGAAATGCGCCGGCACTTCCCAGGCGTCAAAGCCGACGCGCTTCTGATAATTGATCTGGTCATAAAGAAAATCGCCCACCGCACGAATCTCGCCGCGAAAGCCCAGGCGAGTGCGCAGCAGCCGCGCCCAGGAAAAAGCGCGCCCGTCGCGGAATTTGGGAAAGTCCAGCGCGATCAGGGCCAGGCGGCTGACGTCATCGCCCAGCAGCTCCGGGTTTTCATGCGCCAGCAGCTTGACGCCGATGGGGGTGTTGCGGGCCAAAAGCGCCGCCCGGTCTTTCTGAAAACGGGTGAGCGAAACCATGATGCCGCCGGGCACCGGATGCTCGGGCAGGGGGGCATCGTCGGTAACAAAGGCGAAATGGTCTTCCACGAAGGCGCCCACCTCGCCGTTCAAGCGGATCAGCTTCATCACGCCGCCACCGCGTCCTGATAGGCGGCGGCCTTGAACTTCTCCATGCCGATGCGCCGGTAGGTATCGAGAAAGCGTTCGCTGCCCTGGCGCTCGGCGAGATAGACATTCACCACCCGCTCCACCGCATCGGCGATTTCATGCTCGCCGAAGCCGGGGCCCATGATGGTGCCGATGGAAGCATCCTCGGCGCCGGAGCCGCCCAGCAGGAGCTGGTAGAATTCCACGCCCTTCTTGTCCACGCCCAGAATGCCGATATGGCCGGCATGATGATGGCCGCAGGCATTGATGCAGCCGGAAATCTTGATCTTCAGTTCGCCGATGTGATGTTGGCGGTCCAGGTCGGCGAACTTTTTGGCGATGTTCTGGGCGATGGGAATGGAACGGGCATTGGCCAGGTCGCAATAATCCAGCCCCGGGCAGGCGATGATGTCGGTGATCAGCCCCGAATTGGGGGTGGCCAGATCCAGCGCCTCCAGCCGGGCGAAGATGGCGGGCAAGTCCTTCTGGCGCACATGCGGCAGCACCAGATTCTGTTCATGGGTGACGCGCACTTCGCCGACGCTGAATTCATCCATCAGGTTGGCCACCGCGTCCATCTGGTCGGCGGAAATGTCGCCCGGCACCTGGCCGACGGCTTTGAGACTGATGGTAGCGATGGCATAGCCCGGCGCCTTGTGGGCGTGGACATTGGTCTTTTTCCAGTTCTCGAAAGCGGCGCTGCCGCTGGGCATGGCGTCTTCCAGCGCTTCGAAAGCCGGCGGTGCGAAATAGGCGGTGATGCGAGCAAGTTCTGCCTTGGGCAATTCCAGGGTGCCCATGGCCTTCAGTTCCTGGAATTCGCGCTCCACCCGGCGGCGCATTTCCTCCGGCCCGATGGTATTGATGAGAATCTTGATGCGCTGCTTGTGGATGTTGTCGCGGCGGCTGTCCTGGTTATAGACCCGCAGCACGGCCTCGAGATAGGCGAGGATGTCCTCGCGCTCGACAAATTCCTTCATCACATGGGCGACATAAGGCGTGCGGCCCATGCCGCCGCCGGCCATCACCAGATAGCCGATGCGCCCTTCGACGTTTTTCACCACCTGCACCGCCATGTCGTGCCATTGCAGAGCGGCGCGGTCGTGCTCCGTGGCGCCTACCGCGATCTTGAACTTGCGGGCGAGGAAGACAAACTCCGGGTGCAGCGACGACCATTGGCGGATGATCTCGCACAGCGGCCGCGGGTCTTCGATTTCCTCCGGGGTGGCGCCGGCGAACTGGTCGGCGGTGACGTTGCGCACGCAATTGCCGGACGTCTGGATGCAATGCATCTCGACATCGGCCAGCTCGCGCAAAATCTTGGGCACATCCACCAGCTTGATCCAGTGGAACTGCATGTTGGTGCGGGTGGTGAAATGGCCAAAGCCCTTGTCATAGGTGCGGGCGATATGGGCCAGCTTGCGCATCTGCTTGGAGGAAAGGGTGCCGTAAGGCACGGCAATGCGCAGCATGTAGGCGTGCAGTTGCAGATAAAGCCCGTTCATCAGGCGCAGCGGCTTGAACTGGTCTTCGGTCAGTTCGCCGGAAAGCCGGCGCGCCACCTGGCCGGCGAACTGGTTGACCCGCTCGCTGACGAATTGGGCGTCGAACTCGTCATAGCGATACATGTTGGGCTGGATGGGCACGGGATTAAGCATTGGCGTCCACTTGCGCTTGCGTGGCCTGGAACTGACCGGCCTGCTTGCCGGTGTGATGATGCACGGTGGGGCCGGCGGCGCGGATGATCTCGCGCTCCTTCACCGGCACGACGCGGCCGGCTTTTTCGCGCACTTCAAACAGATAGGGCGCGACGAATTCATTGCGCGCCAGTTCGGCATTGGCGGCGGCCAGGGCAGCGTCGGCGGCGGCCTGGGTTTGATAGACCTCGCCTTCGGCCAGAGTCAGCACCCAGCCGGCGCCCTTGCGATAAAGCACATCGCCGGTTTTCAGCCGGTTGGCCGTCAGCATCTGGGGGCCGGAAAGGTGGGTCGCCATGGCGGCGGAAAAACCATGGGCGGGGGCGGAAAGCAAGACTTTAACACGCCGCATGTGTGGTATTATTGGAATAACAGTATTTATGACGTGATTATTTTGGGCGGAATCGGGCCATGCTAAGCCCAACTTGTCATCCCGTGCGCACCGCAGCACGAAGTGATGCGGTGCAGACACGGGACCCATTCGGGGATCAACGCCAGGTGGCCTGTGGGTCCCGCATCTGCGGTGCACCGCTACGCGCTGCACCGCGCGCGGGATGACAAGAGGGGATGTGCTGCACCGCGCGGGATGACAAGAGGGGATTGGTCAGAAACAGTATGACGAAACACGCACCGCATCTCTCGCCTTCTCAACTGGCAGCCGTGGTCGCGGGGAATGCACTCGAGTTCTACGACTTCCTGGTCTTCAGCTTTTTCGCCATCCAGATCGGGCAGGTGTTTTTTCCCGGCGGCTCACCCACCGCCAGCTTGCTGAAAACCCTGGCGGTATTCGGCGCCGGATTTCTGACCCGGCCGCTGGGCGGGCTGGTGGTGGGGCCGCTCAGCGATCGCATCGGCCGGCGTCCCACCATGCTGTTCACGTTCGCGCTGATGGGTCTTTCCATCGCCGGCCTCGCCTTGACGCCGTCTTATGCCAGCATCGGCGTGGCCGCGCCCCTGCTGGCGCTGCTGTTTCGCCTGGCGCAGGGCTTCGCCTTGGGGGGCGAAGTCGGCCCCACCACCGCGTTCCTGCTGGAAGCGGCGCCCCGTCAGCGCCGCGGTTTTTATGTGTCGCTGCAGAATGCCACGCAATATTTCTCGGTGCTGTGTGTGGGGCTGATCGGCGCTGCCCTCACCAGCGTCTTGCCGGCCGATGCCTTCGGCGCCTGGGGCTGGCGCGCCGCCATGCTGCTGGGGGCCGGCATGGTGCCGTTCGCCTGGGTGCTGCGGCGGCGGTTGCCCGAAACGCTGAACGCCACAGCCGCGGTGGAGGCGCCGCCGCCGCCGCTGCTGAAAGTGGCGGGGCTGGGCACCTTCATGATCGCGGCCAATTCCATTTCCACCTATCTGATGAATTATGTCGGCACCTATGCGCAGGCAACGCTGCATGCCGGCCAGCAACTGGCGTTTCTCTGCACCGTGGCGGGCGGTGCCGCGGCGACGGCCGGCGCGCTTTTGGGCGGCCATCTCAGCGACCGCTTTGGCAGAAAGCCGGTGATGCTGGTGGGCGCCGGCGCCGCGCTGGTGCTGGCGGTGCCGTGTTTCCTGGCCATGCTGTTTTGGGATTCGCCTGTGGTGCTGCTGGCGGCCGCGGGGCTGTTTGCCTTTTTCATTGGCCTGTTTCCGCCGGCGCTCTTGGCCAATCTCACCGAAAGTTTTCCCGCCGGCCGCAGAGCCGGGGCGCTGGGCATCACCTATGCGCTGTCGGTGGCCCTGTTCGGCGGCAGCGCGCAATATGTGGTGACCTGGCTGATTGCCGAGACCGGCTCGCCCCTGGCGCCGGCCTGGTACATGTCGGGCGCGATGGTGCTGGGCTTGCTGGCGATGCTGGCGATGCACGAGACGGCGCCGGTTAAAACTCACCTGCACTAAGCAGAACTCTATTTTCTCACCATGGCCGCCCCTGAGGCGGCCATCCAGAGTCACATACACCGGCGCTTCTTGCCCTGGATGGGCGGGTCAAGCCCGCCCATGGTGAGTAAAAATAGATATCGTTTTTATGCCTCCCGCCGAATTGCGCTTTCATGCCAGCGGTGCAGCAGCGCCCATTCCAGCAAAGACAAAGCGGCGAAGAAGAGAATTCCGGTCAGTGCCAAGAGCGCCAGCGCCGCAAAGAGCGTGGCGATCTCCAGCCGGTTGCCGCTTTCGACAATTCGCCAGGCCAGGCCCGACGCGGTGCCGCTGCCGGCGGCAAACTCGGCCGTGACTTCGCCGATCAGGGCGATGACGCCGCCCACCTTCATACCGGTGAGAAGCGCGGGCAGGGCTGACGGCATCTGCACCTTCACCAGCGTTTGCCAGCGCGTGGCGCCGTAAAGCCGCGTCAGGTCCAGCAGATTGAAATCGGCGGATTTCAGCCCCTGCACCGCGTTGGAGAGAATGGGAAAGAAAGCGATCATGCCGGCGATCAGGGCCAGCGCCCGGTCAATATGCTCAAAGCCGACCCAAATCAGGATCAGGGGCGCGATCGCCACCATCGGCGTCACCTGCAGGATGACGGCGTAGGGATAAAGCGCCCGCTCCGCCGGCCGGCTTTGGCTGAACAGCACCGCCAGCGCGATGGCGACCAGACACGCGCCGGCGAAACCTTGCAGCGTCACGCGGATGGTGACGAGCATGGAGGCCGACAGCGTTGCCCAGTTGGCGGCCAGCGCGGCAAGAATGGCGCTGGGCGAAGGCAGGATGTAGGGCGGAATCTGCTTGGCCGCGACAATGATTTCCCATGCCGTCAGCACGGCGATGGCGACGAAGAGCGGAAAGGCAAGATCGAGGGCGCGTTTCATGCGGCTGCTCCCAGTGCGGCGGAAACGCGGAACTGGCACTCCAGAAATTGCGGGCTGAGGCGGAAGCCGGATGGGCGTTCGCTTTGCTTCGGCAAGGCGATGTCGGCGGCCAGGCGTCCGGGGCGTGGCGTCAGCACCAGCACCCGCTCCGAAAGATAACAGCTTTCCGCCACGCTGTGGGTGACAAAGAGAATGGTCAGGGATTCATCATTTTGCTCGCCAGGCTCGCGGGCCTCGCGCCACAGCCGGAGCAGATCGTCGTTCAGTTGTGCGCGGGTGATCTCGTCCAGGGCGGCGAAGGGTTCGTCCAGCAACAGCAGCTTTGGTTTCGCCGCCAGGGCGCGGGCGATGGAAACGCGCATCTTCATGCCGCCGGACAGTTCGCGGGGCAAAGCGTGTTCAAAGCCGTTGAGGCCGACGCGGGCCAGCGCCGCGGCGGCACGATCGTTGGCTTCCGTGCGCGCGACATGCTTCAGGTCCAGCGGCAGGCGGGCATTGGTGAGCGCATCGGCCCAGGGCATCAGGGTCGGCTCCTGGAAGACAAAGCCCATTTCCTGTTTACTTTGAGGGAATGTGACCGTCCCCGCGTCCGCCGGCAGCAAGCCTGCGATGAGGCGCAGCGCCGTGGACTTGCCGCAACCCGACGGCCCCAGCAGGGAAACGAAATCACCGGCGTTCAGGGCAAAGGACAGATCGGCGAGTGCTTCCACCCCGTTGGGGAAGCGTTTGGAGAGATTAGCTGCCTCCAACAACAAATTTGTCATGGCCCGCACCCCGGTCCGCGCTTCGCGCGGCCGGAGTGTAAACTCCAGCGGGCCATCCAGGTGGGCCCGCTCATCCGTTGAGGGTTTCGTACAAATCGTCCCAATAGAGATTGCGCGTCTGGATAAGGTCTATTTTCCACTGCCGCTTCCATTTCTTCAGGCGCGTGTCCCGGTCTATCGCGTTCCGCACATCCTCGAAGATTTCGTAGTAGACAAGCCGGTGTACACCATAGTTTTTTGTGAATCCGGGCACCAGACCTTCGCGGTGCTGCCATACCCGCCGGGCCAGATCGTTGGTGACGCCGATATAAAGCGTGCCATTCCGCTTGCTGGCGAGAATATAGACGTAATAGGCACCGGCCATGTGTCACCTGGGTGGCCCGCTGTTGCGGGCCATGACACTTATTTTCTTACTGGAAGTTTTGAAACGTATTGCGGACAAAGCGCAGTTCGAACGCCTTTTTGTAATCCAGCCCCTTGGGGTACAGCCCTTCCGCCACCATGGTGTCATAGAAAATCTGCCAGCGCCGGTCGGTCATGCTGCCCAGGCCGAAATCCTGCCCGTCCTTCGACAGCACCAGATTATACTGCTTCATCTTGGCGATGGCCTGGGCGATGACGGCGTCGCTCATTTCCGGGTTCGCCTGCTTGATCAGGGCATTGCCCTTGCGCGGATCGCCGTTCAGATAATGCAGCCAGCCGTCGCGCGTGGCCTGAACAAAGGCCTGCACCGCCTTGGGGTTGGTGTCAATCCAGCGCTGCGGCACCAGCACCATATTGGCATAGCCGGGATAGCCGTAATCGGCCAGCAGAAACACTTTCGGCTTCCAGTGCGTCTGTTGCTCCACCGTGAAAGGCTCGCTGGTGAGATAGCCTTCCTGGATGGCGTTGGGGTCCACGATGAACGGCGCCAGGTTGAAGGTGTATTTGCGGATCTGGGAGTCGGCAAAACCGAACTTGGCTTTCAGCCAGGGCCAGAAGGCGGTCATCGCCGCGGCCGAAACCAGCACCGGCTTGCCCTTCATGTCGGCCAGGCTGTTGATGTCGCGGCGCGGATGGCTCATCAGCACCTGCGGGTCTTTCTGGAACACCGCCATCACTGCTTTCAGCGGCAGGCCTTGGCGGACGATGTTCATGGCGATGAAGCTGTTGGAGCCCATGCCGAAATCGGCGGCGCCGCCGGCCAGCAGTTGCGGCACATTCACATCGGGGCCGCCCTGGATGATCTTCACGTCCAGGCCGCGCTTGGCATAGAGCCCTTCGGCCAGCGCCTGGTAAAAGCCGCCATGTTCGGCTTGGGCCTTCCAGTCGGTGACGAAGGTGATTTTCGTGGCGGCCGCGGCGGGCGACAGCGCGGCGGCGGCGAAAGCGAGAGCGAAGAGAAGGCGTTTCATCCCGGCGTTATAGCAAATTTGCACCGCGCACGGCATGAACCAGGAGGGGCTGTGTCGGTTTTTTTACCTCCCCCTTGCGGGGAGGTCGCTTTGCCGGACGCAGCTTGTCTGCGGACGGCAAAGCGGGTGGGGGTGCCGCAATGCTGCCCCCCACCCGGAGCGCCCGTCGCTGCGCGCCATGCGCTCCGACCTCCCCGCGTAGGGGGAGGTGAAAGAGTTGCTATGATCGTCGCATGCGTGCGTTGCCGCCCCCTCCACCATCTTCCCCCGGCTCAAGGCCGGGGTCGATGGTCCCCTCCCCCGTTGTCACGGGGGAGGATCAAGAAAGCCCGCTCGTTACTGCGGATAGATCGGTTCGCCTGGAATGTGGCTATCGACGCCAAATGGCCGGCCGTGCCATAATCGGTCCCGAAAATGAGCGATGTGAAGATCACGGTCGGCGGGGCGATGGAGCAAGACGCTTCACGGCGGTTCGTGAATGCCTGGCACCGGGCCGAACGCGGCAAGAGTTTTCATGAGCGCCATCTCGCCTTCGAGAGCTGGGACGCTCTCGCCCGCGTCATGACGGGCAAGCGGATGGAGCTGTTGCACTATGTCCGCCGCCACAAGGTGCGCAGTGTGCGCGCACTGGCAAAGGCGCTGGGGCGCGACTACAGCAATGTTCACGCCGATGTCCAGGCGCTCACGGCAGCAGGGCTTATTGATACCGCCGATGGCGGCGTGCAGGCAGATTATGATGTGATCGAAACCAGGATCGCGATCTGAGGCCACTCCTGCGGATAGGGCAGGTCAGCGCTTTTAGGCGACTTTTTGACCTGAAGCTGACCTAGCCGCTTGGCGGCTGGCCGACCTGACCTGAACGACGGCCTCTGACCCGAAGCGGTC
>JAFAVT010000221.1 GCA_019242275.1 Alphaproteobacteria bacterium | reverse complement strand
CTGCCGGGTAGGAACAAATTTCTTGTCGTCGGCGGGGGCGTAGCGGTGTGCCTCCTCGCAAACCAGCAGCATCGGCAGGCCGCCTTTTGACCATACCGCCAAATCGAACGCCAGGCGCGAAATGACCGAGATTACCACGTCGAGAATTTCCGGCGGCACGGTGGAAAGATCAATGACACTGATAGGACGGTTCTCGGCGGGAACACGGAACAGACGGGCCAGTACATCACCCATTGTGTCCTGTACCGAGACGCTGCCGAACATGAAGTTGTAGCGCTGGTCTGAGACCAGGGTCTCGATGCGGGTGCGCAGCCGCCGGTAGGGTAGCGCCAACTGGGAACGCTCTAGCCGGCCCAACTGTTCGTCAATGAAAGCAATCACATCCGACATGCGAAAAGGCGTGGGGGTGTCCACCGTGATGGCATGGCTTTCGGCGGACTTGCGGGCCAGAGCACCGGAACGGCTGGTAGCGCTTTCGCTGTAACGCTTTTTGGCGAAGACAACACCATCGGCAAGAATCTCCACCTCGGCATCGTGATGGGCCTCGCGGCTAACCAGCGCCGCCGTCATTTCCGGGAAATCGAGCATCCAGAAGGGCAGTTGGAAATTGTCCAGATTGATTGGCTCGACCAGACCACCGAATGACGCGGCATACTCATTGTGTACGTCCAGAATCACGACATGGGCATGCGAATGTTCGGCCAGCAGACGCTGCAGGATGCAGGTCAAAGCTGAAGACTTGCCCGAGCCGGTCGAACCGACCACCAGAAAGTGCTTGGCCAAGAGGTCATCGATCAGCAGTCGTGCCGGCACGCTTTCGTCCTGGAACAGGTTTCCGATCTTGATGCTGGCGGCGTGGGGCGGCGCATAAACACGGGTGAGGTCGTGTTTGTCGGCCAAAAGCACGCCGTCACCAAGGCTGGGCAGGGCCGAGACGCCGCGGCGGAAGGTGAGACGCCTGCCTGCATCCAAGGCCACTTCGCCCATCAGGTTGATTTCGACCAAACCGGTAGGGGCCTCGCCTTCACTGGCCGGCAGCGGCGCGCTGATGGCGGAAACAATGCCCATGACGGCAGAAATTGGGGTCATGATCTTAACCAGAGCGCCGATCTGTACCCGACTGTCAGCGCCCTTGATGACGTCCTGGCGCTCCAGCATGGCAACAGCGTGGCTGCCCGAGACCGAGACGATGTGGGCGATACGGACGGGCGGGGCTGCCGGGATGCCGCGGCGTTCGCGCATGGCGGAACTTTCGGGCGAGGCACCGTGGCGCAGCGGTACCTCTTTCACAGGGGGGCGCTCGATATGCAGAGTCATGCTGCTTTTCCTTGCGGCACGCTTTTGGCAATGCGCGGCAGGGTGACCATCATCGTCGTGCCCGCGCCGGGCTTGCTTTCGATGTGCAGGTTCCCGCCATGCAGGCGCGCCAGGCCCAGGGCCAGCGGCAGGCCAAGCCCGGCCCCTTCGGCGTTCCGGGCGCGGCGACCATCCACCTGAGAGAAGGGCTTAATCGCCAGCATCATTTCTTCGTGGGTCATGCCGATTCCGGTGTCGGCAATGGCGATGGTTACGCCACCATCGGCAGAGGGACGCGCTATCAGCAAAATGCGACCACCCGAAGGTGTGAATTTGCTGGCATTGGAGAGCAGATGGAGCAGCAGTTGGCCGACGCGCTTCTGATCGATGACCACCTCCGCCGGCAGACCAACGGTACGGACATCAAGCAATTGCTTTTTCTCGGCGCAAAACGGTTTGATCTGTTCAGCCGCCGCGTGCACCAGATCGGCGATGGCGACCGGGGCCACGTTTAGTGTGAGACGGCCAGCTTCCAACTTCGAAATATCAAGCACGTCGCTGACCACATCCAGCAGCCGGCGCCCCGCCCTCGCGATATGATCAGCGTATTCGGCAGTGTCACCGGCAGAAGGGCTGCCGGGCCGCCGCATCAGATCGGAAAAACCGATGATGACATTAAGCGGCGTCCGCAGCTCATGGCTCATGGTCGAAAGAAATGCTGATTTGGCACGATCATTGAGTTCGGCCTCTTCCCGAGCGGCCCGTATGGCTGTCTCGGTCCGCTTGCGCAGCATCATTTCGCCGAGGGTTTCTGAATACCTCGCAAGCAGACTGACTCTTTGACGCCTGCCTGAATGAAGGCGCGTATCATGGCCCGGCAACGGCACGGTGGACGATCTCCGGCAAAAGTTGGGGAAAACCTAGCGGCTAACGGGTTCAAGCCCGGTTAAGAACCGGCAATCTTTTCGCGAAAGCACGATTTTAGCGCAAGAAAATTCTATCAAATGCAAAGGCTTAAGGTCCGATGGCGACGGCGACGCGTCCTAGCACGCCGAAATCACCTTCCACCCGGTCACCGGCGGCGATCGGCACCGGGGTAAGGCATGTACCGGTGGTTACGGTCTGGTCCGCCTTCAGGGTCAGTCCGTGGCGGGACAATTCATTGGCCAGCCAAGTGAGCGCTATACGGGGATCGCCCAAGACATTGGCGCCGGTACCCTCGCCCCCTGCCACGCTATTGACGAAAGCGCGCACGGGATAAGAAGCGAGATCAAGGAGGCGCCAATCAAATGTCACGGCCGATCCCAGCACAAAGCGATGCGCGCAGGCGTTGTCGGCCACCAGTTGGGCCAGACCTACCCGCGCGAAATCGTGAAAGCGGGAATCGGGAAGCTCAACGGCAGGATGCAAGGAACCAACTTTGGCTATCACTTCGTCCCGGCTATAGAGCTCCGACCGCGGCTTCAAATCTTCAGCCATGCGAAAGGCAAATTCCATTTCCGCCACCCGCATTCAGATTGTTGCCCAAGGGGCAGGTACCGCCATCGGCGATCACCCGCTCGGCCAACAGCCGCCCCGCCAGTGGACCGTCAACATTGATGTGGTTCTGTCCGGCGATGCTGGTAGCGGCGATCTTCCAGCCGAACAGCGGCTGCGACGTGTGTTCTTCCAGGAGAGCCTGGACGCGATAGCCTTCAGCACGGCTGGCGGGCCGTAAATGCCGCGGCAGAGCATCAATGCGGGTCTGCTCTTTCCAGTGATGGTACAGCAGGTTGCTGGCTTCGCGCATTTCGGCTTCGGTCATGTGCTTTTCTACCGATCCGACCCGCTTAATTCCATCCAGCGCGTTGCCTGAAGCACTTTGCGCCCGACGGCCAATCTGTGGCTCAATCCAAATGGGGGAAGGCGTTGTTTTATGCCGGTCGGAAGGACGAAGCGAAGATGCAATTAGCGCGGGCAGCTGCACTAGGCAACTGTTCCGTTCTACTGATGCGCGCGCAAATAGGCCGCCAATGGCGGCGCTAGTCAAGCACGCCACGAATTTCACTGCTACCGCCTCGGCCCGAAGAACTGCCGTCAATTTGTGTTGCGAATTATCTCGCAACTTGCTCATCGCCGTTCCGAAGTCCTATTGCCATTGCGGTTTGCAATCTTCCTGATGATCGCCCAAGATTGAGCGTCAAGCTGTCATGTGAGCATCTGTATGCCGGCCGGGGAAATGGATTTCGAGCAGGTGCTGGCTTCGATGGGCGCCAACCGTTTCCTTTCTGAGTACTGGACAAAAAAGCCGCTCTACTTAGCGGGAGCAAAAGGTCGCTTTGAGCACGTTTTTTCCTGGGCAGACCTTAATCGGATACTGACTTGGCATCCACCGCCAAAGCCACAGCTGCGCCTTTTTCAAGAGGGCAGCATGGTGGACCTGCGGCAATATATTGACGGGCCAGTTGGCAATCTCCGTTTAAACCCAGGCGGTCTCATAGCCTTGTTGGCTCAAGGTGCCACCATGATCATGGATGGAGTGCAGGAAGTCGCTCCTTCCGTCCTTGCTCTGACGTCTTCTTTCGAGGAAGCATTATCCTGTACCTGCGCCGCTAATCTCTATGCCGGCTGGCGTACGCAAAAAGGTTTCAATGTTCACTGGGACGCGCACGAGGTATTCGTCTTGCAGTTGAGCGGCCGCAAGTGGTGGCAAGTGTTCGCGCCGACGCGGATCGATCCTTTGGCGGACGATATAGAAAGTGCGCCTCCGCCAAAGGGGCAACCCCTCTGGGAAGGAATTCTCACCGATGGCGACGTTCTTTATTTGCCGAGAGGCTATTGGCACGTTGCCTACCCATTAGACGAACCATCACTTCACCTAACCTGGAGCGCCCATACATTCACCGGCATTGAGTTTCTGCAATGGTGGATTCGGACCCTGCGGCGCCACCCAGAGGCAAGAATGAGTTTGACCAGACTGAACGATCCGGCCGCCAGAAAAGCTTATGCCGCGAAGCTGGCGGATTTTCTGGCAACGTCAACGCAAAGCAATCCAGTGGAACAATTTATGCGGGCGCAAAAAGCGGTACGCAGACCCCATCCCCGTATTCGGCTGCCGCAAGCGCCCGTTGAACAGAATGCGGCGCTGATACCAGAGGCCAGAATACGCTTGGCAAATAACAGTGCGCTTTTTATTGAGCACGAAGCTAGGGAGCCTCTAGCGAAATTCTTCGCCGGCGGTTCCTACTGGTATATCCGGCCGGAATTTGTTGCTGCATTCCAGCGCCTTTCGGGTGCCCAAAGTGTCGAATTGCGGGAATTGACCGCGACCATCGCCGACAAGAGCCTGGTGCCGATGTTGCAAGGCGTAATAGATGCATTGGCCGGCGCCGGCCTCCTCTTCAAGGAGGCTAACTGAATTCGGCTGACTGAGTGGAACGGATAAAGGGGGCATCACGACGGGGGCACACCGCGGCAAATCGGCCCAGTGGACCGATTGAGTGACGAACGCCGCGAGCCCGAGCGAGGGGGCGGGTTAGCGGTGCAATATAATTCGGCCATCCTTCATGCAGTCAAACTGGAGCGGGTGAAGGGAATCGAACCCTCGTATGCAGCTTGGGAAGCTGCCGTTCTACCATTGAACTACACCCGCAGCAGCGGCGCTTATATCGTACGGAGGGACAATTTGGAAAGCTGCTGTTTGTCCGGGCCGTCGCTTTCGCTCCCAGCGTTCAGCGCTCAAATTGGTCCACTGAAGCCATTTGAGCGGCTTGCCGGTCGGGCCTCATTGTGCGCGCGCCCTTATCCGCGCGTCCACAAGCGCAGGAGGTTGTTGCGTACCGTATCCAGCCGGACGCGGCAGTTCCAATCCATGCGGGGGCCCTCCTCTTCCGCAATCCGGCTTAATTCGTACAACTGGGTGCGCTGAAATTCGTCCGGCACGCGGCTTTCGATAAAAGTGACGGCAACCAGCCGCTCACCGCGGGTAACCGGCAAGACTTCGTGCAACTTGGTCGACGGATAAATTACCACGCTGCCGGCCGCGCCCTTGATGGTCACCGGCCGCGAGCCGAAATGTACCACCA
>JAFAVT010000218.1 GCA_019242275.1 Alphaproteobacteria bacterium | reverse complement strand
TCTTCGACTTAATTGACGAGGATGAGGACGAAGCCGCCCAACCGCCTGCTCCGCGTGGGCCGGCACCGCAGCAGACCGTGGTCACCGAGCGCATTGTCGAGCGGGTGATTGAGAAGGTGCGGAGCCACGAGCGTGAGCGCCTGCCTCATCGCCGCAAGAGCTATACCCAAAAGGCAGTGGTGGGTGGGCACAAGGTCTATCTTCACACCGGCGAGTATGAGGACGGCCGGCTCGGCGAGATATTTATCGACATGCATAAGGAAGGCGCTGCCTTCCGCAGCCTGATGAACAATTTCGCCATCGCCATTTCGGTCGGTCTGCAATATGGCGTGCCGCTGGAGGAATTCGTCGATGCTTTCACCTTCACCCGCTTCGAGCCGGCAGGCCTGGTGATCGGCAACGATTCCATCAAGAACGCCACCAGCGTGTTGGACTATATCTTCCGCGAATTGGGGGTTTCCTATCTTGGTCGTACCGACCTGGCGCATGTGCCGCCGCAAGACGAGGACATCGGAGCCGGCAGCGGCGGCGCCACGCCGGTGGTGGAAGCCACCATCACCAAGCTGGCCTCACGCGGCTATGTGCGGGGTCGCGCCATGACGGTAGTGAATGGCGGCGCGGCACGGCAACTGGACGATGAACATGACCAGGATCATCCGCAGTTCGGCGGTGGGGATTACGATGCTGGCGAGCCAGAAATGCTGGATGTCAGCGCCATTGGCGCTAGTGTGCAGGCGGAACTGGCGGGGGGCGTTTCCGCTCATGTGGCCGCGCTAGAGGCCGCGATGCGCGGGGGCAGCCGCGCCCAGCGCGCCGCCGAAGCGAGAATGAAAGGTTTTGAGGGCGATAGTTGCGGCAGTTGCGGCAACTTCACGCTGGTACGAAACGGCACCTGCATGAAGTGCAACACCTGCGGTTCGACAACCGGCTGCTCCTGAACTTTTCCGCCCGGAAGCATGGCGGCATGCCGCGGGAACTCGGTGTGCCTGTTTCCGTTCTATTGTCATGCCGTATTTGCAATCCTCCGCTCTTAAATCCGTCTTTTATGATGAGGCGCATCATGCGCTGCGGGCAACCTTCCGCGAAAGCGGCAGGACTTACGTCTATGAAGACGTGCCGCAAAAACTTTACGATGCTTTACTCTTTGCCAATTCTGTGGGCGCCTTCTTCAATCGTCACATCCGTGACTGTTTTCGCTTCCACGAAGCTTGATCTTCACCCCTTGTTGGCAATTGGTGGGTAGATTGGACGGCAGGATTGTGCCGAAATGAAACCCGCCCTCACCTTTACCTTTATCCTGCTGGCCGCCGATCCGGTGCTGGCGTTGGACTATGTTGGCGCGAAAGGGGCCGATCCGGTGGCAGTGGCGCGCATCCGCGCCGACATCGTTGATTGCCCCGGCTGTAAGCTGATGGGGGCCGATCTTTCCAACACCTGTGTCAAGGAGCATGACTTGCATGGAGCAAATTTCGACAGCGCCAACGCTACTTTGATGTGCATGTCTTTCGCCGATTTCCGCGGCGCCAGTTTCCGCGGCACCGAATTGTCGGGCGCCAATTTGGCTGGCGCGAAGATGGACGGCGCCGATCTGACCGGCGCCATCACCTCGATTACCTCTTTCGCCGGCACCGACCTACGGGGCGTCAAGGGCTTGACCCAGAAACAGCTCGATCTCGCTTGCAGCGACAAGAACACCAAATTGCCTGCCGGCCTGAAGCCGCACTTTTGTAAGTAGCCCCTCTCCGTACTACGCACCGACCACTCACATCTTTCCCTGGCTAGGCGCCTTCGCGCTCCATGGGAAGAACACCAGCGCTTGAATCTATTCAGCAGCGTCCCGCAACGGCGCCGGTTTCCAACGCAACACCGGCTTACGTGCCGCCAGGGTTTCGTCCAGACGGCGCCGGGGCGCCAGACGCGGCGCACCGCCGAAGCGCTCAGTCTTGCCGGCCTTGGCTTCAAGCGCCAATTCGCGCAGAACATGGATAAAGCGGTCGAGCGATTCTTTGCTTTCACTCTCGGTCGGCTCGATCAACATGGCGCCGTGCACCACCAGGGGGAAATACATAGTCATGGGATGATACCCCTCATCTATCATCGCCTTGGCGTAATCAAGGGTGGTAACGCCGGTGCCTTCCAGGAAACTATCATCAAACAGAGCTTCGTGCATGCAAGGACCATCGCCGAACGGCGCGCTCATTACGTCCTTGAGTGACGCCAAGATGTAATTGGCCGACAACACCGCATCTTCCGAAGCTTGGCGCACCCCATCGCGGCCATGAGAGAGCATGTAGCTGAGGGATCTGGAGAACATGCCCATCTGGCCATGAAAGGCGCACATGCGGCCGAAGGGTTTGGCGCCTGCCGGGGCTTCCTCCGGATGTTCGACCAAGCGGAAACCGCTCGCGTCATGCAGCAGTAAGGGTAAGGGCGCGAATGGCGCCAAACGCTCGGATAATACCACCGGCCCGGCACCGGGACCGCCGCCGCCATGGGGAGTCGAGAAAGTCTTGTGCAAGTTGATGTGCATGGCATCGATGCCCAGATCACCCGGCCGCACCTTGCCTGCGATGGCGTTGAAATTCGCGCCGTCACAATAGAAATAGCCGCCGGCGGCGTGGACCGCATCGGCCATTTCCTTTACGCGCGGTTCGAACAAACCGCAGGTGTTGGGATTGGTCAGCATGATGGCAGCGACATCGGGACCAAGCTTGGCTTCCAGCGCATCGGCATCCACATGGCCATCCGGCTTGGCCGGAACCTCATCGACCGTGAACCCGGCAAAGGCCGCCGTGGCGGGATTTGTACCGTGGGCCGATTCCGGTACCAGGATGCGCTTGCGATGCCCTTCACCCCGCGTTTCCAGCGCGGCACGGATGGCTAAAAGCCCACAGAGCTCGCCATGGGCTCCTGCCTTGGGCGACATGGCGACCGCAGGCATGCCGGTGAGTGTTGTCAGCCACCTCATCAGTTCGGCAATCAGCGCCAGTGCGCCTTGCGTCGCCACAGCGGGCGCTAGGGGATGCAGGTCGCCAAAACCTGGCAGCCGCGCCATCTTCTCGTTCAGGCGCGGATTATGCTTCATGGTGCAGGAACCAAGGGGATAGAGCCCGGCGTCAATAGCGTAGTTCTTCCGTGACAGGCGGACATAGTGCCGGACGGCTTCCGGCTCGCTGAGGCCGGGCAGGCCGACTGCTTTCTTGCGGCACAGACCGCCGAGCCTATCGTCGGGGACTTTCACATCGGGCAGATCAACACCGATGGCGCCGTGGCCCAGTTCGAAGATCAGCTTTTCTTCGTGATCGAGGCCGTGGTCACCGGAAATGGTGGCGAGACCCGTAGTGCGGGCATTGCCCGGCGAGGTAGAGCGACCCTGATTGTTGAGGCTCACGACAGTTGCTCCTTGAGGCCCGCTTCCAGCGCAGCAAAGTCTTCATCGGTAGCGGTCTCAGTGGCGGCGACAACCAGCAGGTCATCGGCGCCGCCCAGGCGCGATGCCGGCACGCCTGCCAGAATGCCATGCACCGCCAGCGCATCCACCACGTTGTCCGCAGATTTGCACAGCCGCAGGGTGAATTCATTGAAGAAGGCCGGTGTTATCAGCTCAACCCCTTTCAGCTTCGACAGCCGGTCGGCCAGTGCGCTTGCCTTGGCGTGATTAAGGCGCGCCAAGCGCGACAGACCTTCCTCGCCCAGCAGCGTCATGTGAATGGTGAAGGCCAGCGTGCAGAGACCTGAGTTGGTGCAGATATTGCTGGTCGCCTTTTCGCGACGGATATGCTGCTCACGGGTGGAAAGCGTCAGCACAAAGCCGCGCCGGCCTTCAGCATCCACCGTCTCGCCGGTAAGGCGGCCGGGCATCTGGCGGAGGAATTTCTCGCGCGTGGCGAACAGGCCGACATAGGGGCCACCGAAGTTCAGGCCATTGCCAATACTCTGGCCTTCTGCCGCGACAATGTCGGCGCCCTGCGCGCCGGGCGATTCCAGAAGGCCCAGCGAGATGATCTCCGTCACGACCGCGATCAGCAACGCTCCTTTGGCGTGGGCAGCGTCAGCGATAGGCTTGAGGCTCCGGATCAGGCCATAAACGTCGGGTGACTGCACCACGACGCAAGCCGTTTCTTCGTCGATCAGGGCAACGATGTCCTCTGCACTACCCGGCGTGGCCGGCGCGCGCTGCATCTCACCGAAAAGCCCGGCCACTGTCTCTACCGTCTCGGCATAATGCGGGTGCAAACCGCCGGAAAGAATGGCCTTGCCACGTTTGGTGACGCGCTGGGCCATCATCACCGCTTCGGCAGTGGCGGTCGAGCCGTCATAAAGCGAGGCGTTTGCCACCTCCATGCCGGTGAGCAACGCCACCTGGGTCTGAAACTCGAACAGATATTGCAGCGTTCCCTGGGCGATTTCCGGCTGGTAAGGCGTATAGCTGGTAAGGAACTCCGAACGCTGGATCAGGTGATCCACCGCGGAGGGAATATGATGCTTGTATGCGCCGGCACCGCAAAAGGACGGTGCATTGCCGGACGCGATGTTCCTTGCCGCCAACTTTGATAGAGCGCGATCCACTTCCAGTTCACCCTGCGTGTTGGGCAGGTCGAAAGCGGCCAGCGGCGCCAGCGCCTCCTTTGGTACATCGCGGAACAGGACGTCGACGTTGGGGACGCCAATCTTCGCCAGCATGTCGCGGCGGTCTTGTGCGGTGAGCGGATGATAACGCATTGGTTTCCTTACAGGCCCTTGGTGAACTCGGCGTAAGCGGCGGCGTCCATCAGATTGGTGAATTCGCCCGCGTCAGCCAGCTTGAGCTTGAAGAACCAGCCGGCCCCTTCCGGGTCTTCGTTTACCTTGGATGGTTCGGTGGAAAGTGCTTCATTGGCGCTGGTAACTTCGCCCCCAACTGGGGCATAGACCTCGCTGGCCGCCTTGACGCTTTCCACCACGGCCGCTTCGCCGCCAGCCTTTACGGCTTTGCCTTTTGCCGGCAACTCGACATAGACCACGTCACCCAACTGCTCCGCGGCGAACTTGGTGATGCCGACGGTGGCGCTGTCGCCTTCCAGTCGCACCCATTCATGCTGGTCGGTGTACCGCGTCTCGCTCATTTTTTCTCTCGTTTGTAGGTATGTGGAACAAAAGGCATCAGCACGACAGTGGCCGGCATAACCTGACCGCGCACCATCAGTTCGAGCTTCGTGCCGAGGGTGGCAAACATTGTTTCGACATAACCCATGGCGACCGGCGCATTGACACTGGGGCCAAAGCCGCCACTGGTGACCTTGCCAATCACCCTGCCGTCCTTGATGATTTCAGTGCCTTCGCGGGCCGGCGCACGGCCTTCCGGGCGTATACCGACCAGCTTTCTGGCGGGATTGCCGGCCATCGTTTTTTCCGCGCCAGGAAAATCCCTGGCCTCCTTGCGGCGCTTGCCGACGGACCAAAGCAGCGCGGCTTCCGCTGGATTGATCATGTCGTCAATATCATGGCCGTAGAGGCACAGTCCCGCTTCTAACCGCAGGCTGTCGCGCGCGCCAAGACCGATAGGCAGCACCTCCGCTTCGGCCAGCAGGGTACGGGCGACGTGTTCGGCGTCCGCTCCCTCAATGGAAATCTCATAACCATCCTCGCCGGTATAGCCAGTGCGGCTGACAATGGCGGGCGCTCCTGCGACGGTGGTGCGCGTTACCTTCATGAAAGTGAGATCGGCAACGCCCGTCGCATGTCGCGCCAGTACCATTTCAGAGGCCGGACCCTGTAGTGCCAGCAGGGCGCGATCAAAGCGTGGCGTTACCTGGGCCGCACCCTCCAGCGTCTCGTTGATATAAGCAAAATCGGCTTCCTTGCCGCCGGCATTCACCACGAGATAGAGGTCGGCTTCTCCCATCAAGCGGGAAAACATGAAATCGTCCTTGATGGTGCCTTGGGGCGTCAGCAGCAGGCCATAGCGCTGCATACCCGCCTTCAACCCTGCGACATCGGCAGAGGTGACGCGCTCTAAGGCATGGACGTCGCCGGACAGGAAGCCCTGGCCCATATGCGAGACATCGAACAGCCCGGCCTTGGCGCGGGTATGCAGATGCTCTTTCAGGATGCCCGCCGGGTACTGCACCGGCATCTCGTAGCCGGCAAATGGAACCATTTTGCCGCCCAGTTCCATATGCAGGGCGTAAAGCGGCGTGCGGCGCAGGATTTCGGTGCTGACGGTCATGCGGTCCCGTGGGTGTGAGTCGAGGCGCCCTTCTCGGGCACTACCCCTCTGTCACGGGACCTGAGAGATTTCCCCACCAGCAAAACGGCGGATTACCCCTTCGGTGGAGTGGCGACGCCACCCTCTTTCCAGAAGTTCATCACCCGATCGCGGTCCTTTTGCCTGAGAGTTTCCGGGGCGGTTGCTCCTTCGGCCTATGCCCGCTTGACTTTCAGCCGACAGGTCGGCTTTGAAGCTGGCATATGTCTCCCGCGAGGGATCATATGTTGGCCAGACCCCCAGCGCCTCCCGGCGGAGCGATCCGTTGGCCGCATCCTAGAAGGGTCAGCGGGTGAGTCAACGCAAGGTCCCTGCGGTATGGCAACCACTTGGACTTATTCACATCCTTGCGGGTACCTCGATCCCCAGCAAATCCAGGACCTTGGTCAGGACGGCCAGCACCAGTCCGCAAAGAGAAAGGCGAGCGGCCTTCAGCCCTTCGTCCGATTCGGAAAGGATGTGGTGGGCCGTATAGAAGCGGTTGAACCGCTGGGCCAGTTCGAAAGCATAGTCGCAAAGCATGTGGGGCGCACGCTTGTCCTCTGCCACTGCCAGGACATCGGTCAGCGCCAGCAACTGCAACGCCAGAGCACGTTCTTCCGACGAATGAAGGATGGTGTTGATGCCATGAACCGGATTTCCCGCCTTGCGCAGGATCGACTGAATGCGCACCGCCGCATATTGTAGATAAGGCCCGGTTTTGCCCTCAAAGGTAGAAAATCGTTCCAGATCGAAGATGTAATCGGTCGTGCGCTGGTGGGAAAGATCGGCGAACTTGATTGTGGCGATGCCAACTTTGCGCGCAATTTCCGTCCGCTCGGCAACAGAATAGTCTGCGCCTATGCCTTGCTCGACCAGGCGCTTTTCCGCCTCTGCCGTCGCCATGGCAATCAAGTCGTGGAGCTTCATGACGCCGCCCGCGCGGGTCTTAAAGGGCCTCCCGTCCGGACCGTTCATGGTGCCGTAACCGACATGCTCCAGTTCCGCCTGGCCGGCAAAGCCGGCAAGTTGAGCCGCTCGGAAAACCTGCTCAAAATGACCATGCTGGCGATGGTCCACGACATAGAGGATCAGCGCCGGATTTTGGGCGCGCACGCGCTCCACGATGGTGGCGAGGTCGGTGGTCCCGTAAAGCACCCCTCCTTCTGACTTGACCAGGATCAGCGGCGGCAGCGGCTTCTTGTCATCCTCACGCGCCACCTCCACCACCAGCGCGCCTTCACTTTCCCGGGCCAGGCCGCGAGCCTTGAGATCCTCGATCATAGGTGGGATTAGGGCATCGACGGAGGATTCCCCTTTCCAAAGGTCGAAGGTCACGCCCAGGCTGGCGAACTCGCGCGATAAGCCCTCTTCGGACACTTTCACAAAATGTCGCCACAGGGCGCGATAGCCGGTACGGCCGGCCTGAAGATCGGCCGTGGCGCGCCGCGCTGCTTCCAGACGGGCCGGATCGGCCTTACAAGCGGCTGAAGCGCGTGGATAGAGCATTTCCAATTCTTCCATCGTTACCGGCGCTTCGTCAGGATAGGGCCCGGCGATATTAGGGTCGAAATAGATTGGAGCACGGCCTTCTAGTTCGACTTCGGAAATCATCTGGCCCATCTGCAGACCCCAGTCGCCGAGGTGGACATCGCTCACCACTGTCCAACCATTGGCGCGGTAAAGACGCTGAAGGCAGTCTCCGATGATCGAGGAACGCAAATGCCCGACGTGCATGGGCTTGGCGACGTTAGGGCCACCGAAATCGATCACAACGGTCTTGCCCGCGCCGGTGTCAGGCGCACCCAGGCGGGCATCGCGCGCGAGGTCGCCCAGTCCTCGAGCCAAGATCTCGTCCGCGACGTCGAGATTGAGAAAGCCTGGCCCGGCAATCTCCACTTTGGAAACGGTTGGATCAGCGCTCAGTCGCGCCGCGATTTTCTCTGCCAAGGCGCGCGGGTTTATCTTGGCAACCTTGCCCGCCACCAGGGCACCATTGCACTGGAACGGCGCCAAGTCAGGCCGATCCGATATTTGCACGAGACCCAATTCACGCGCCAACCCCTCGGCCGCGAAGGCATCGCCCACTAGTCTCGTGAGCGTAGCGGTAAGCGAGATCATGGTGTGTAGGGACCTACGCGCTTCAGATAGGCCTGTTCTGCCTCGCTCAGCTGGAAGCCGGCCAAAAATTGGTAATCGGTGGGCAAACGTCCATTTTCCAGCTTCAGCGTGGTGTTGTTCACCGCAGTCTGAGCCCTGACGCCGGCGGCGCCCGGCGCAAAATCCACCTGGATGTTGAACATGCGCTTGTTGATGACGCGATCACCCTGATTGATGGCGAGAAAATAGGGCACGACATAATGCGCCGCCTGGCCGCTGGGGGCCCGGCTGGCCTGGAAGGTGAGAGTGACATCGGAATTGGTCACACCCAGACGCCTGTCCAAGCTGCAGCTGGTGCCTATCGTCATCATGCGGACGGTATAAAGGACCGCCGCCGGATCGGTGGCGTCGGAGCCGGCCTTAAGCACTGGCCTGGTGGCGGCATCGGCGAGAATCGCCGCGCCGGGACAGGCGAAACTTGCCGGGTCGCTGCTGCAGCCACAAAGCGCCAGCAAAGCCCCCCCCAACGCCAGCGTGGACAAAATCGCGAAGCGGGAACAGAAAAAACCGGGCATCATCATCGCTGCTTTGCTCTTTTGCTTGACTTTCGCCGCCTCGCGTCGGACTTGTCCTGAGACGACGGGGGCAGCTTAGAGCATGTTCCGCCCCGCCTGTTAAGCCGTTTCCGGGGCGTCATGGCAGTCTATACGGAAGTATCCTTCGAAGATCTGGAGCGATTGCTCCAGGAGTATGACGTCGGCGCGCCACTGACCTTCAAGGGCATTGCCGAGGGCGTCGAGAATTCCAATTTCTATCTCCAGACCGATCGCGGCGCGTTTATCCTGACGCTGTATGAAAAGCGTGTCAGTTCCGGCGACTTGCCCTTCTATTTGGGATTGATGGAGCATCTTTCGCGACGCGGCATTGTCTGTCCTCTGCCCGTGCCGACCCGTGAGGGCGCCCTTTCCAGCACTCTCAACCGTCGCTCCTGCGCAGTCGTCACTTTTCTCAACGGCCTTTCCGTACGCCGCCCCACAGCCGCGCATTGCGCCGGCGCCGGAGCAGCCTTGGCGCGGCTGCATCTGGCCGGCGAAGGCTTTGGCCTCACACGCACCAACGCGCTGGGCCCATCCGGTTGGAAGCCGCTTGCAGAGGCGTGCGACTCGCACGCCGAGGGCGTGGAAAACGGGCTGGCGGCGCTAATTCGCGAGCAGCGCAAAAACATCACTGAGGCCTGGCCCGCATTACCTGGTGGGGTCATCCATGCCGACTTTTTTCCCGACAATGTTCTCTTCATGAGAGAGGAAGTCTCAGGGATTATCGACTTTTATTTCGCCTGCAATGATATGTTTGCTTATGATCTGGCGGTGACTCTAAGCAGTTGGTGCTTTGAAAGTGACGGCAGCTATAATTTGACAAAGAGCATGGCACTCATTCAAGGCTATCGCTCCATCCGGGAGCTATCACGAGAAGAGGTCATTGCCATGCCGGTATTGATGCGAGGAGCGGCATTGCGCTTCTTGCTGACCAGGCTGTTCGACCTGATACACCACGATCCAAATGCCCTGGTATCGCCGAAGGACCCCCGCGAATATTCGAAAAAGCTGCGCTTTCATATGAAGGTGAAGGACGCACGGGAGTATGGGTTTTGATCGACGGCGTCCAAATTTTCACCGATGGGGCGTGCTCTGGCAACCCCGGACCAGGTGGATGGGCGGCAATTTTGCGACACGGCAAATCTGAAAAGGAATTGTCGGGTGGGGACTCCATGACCACCAACAATCGTATGGAGCTTACTGCCGTCATCGAAGAGTTGCGGGCTCTAAAAAAACCAACGCCGGTGACCATTTATACTGATTCGAAATACGTCATGGAAGGCGCATCAAATTGGCTCATTGGTTGGAAAAGCCGCGGGTGGAAAACCGCAAGCAGGGAGCCGGTCAAAAATGAAGACCTTTGGCGCGCACTGGACGATGAAATGAAGAAGCATCCGGTTGTGGGTTGGGAATGGGTGCGTGGTCATTCCGGGCATTCGGAAAATGAAAGAGCGGACCAACTGGCCCGCTCTGCCATTTTCAACTTACGTAAATCGGTCGGTTAAAGCAGTCCCAGCATATGATTGGCGCTGGATACTTCGAAAGCGCCCGGCTCTTCAACATTCAACGACTTCACCACACCGTCATCAACAATCATGGAATAGCGTTGACTGCGCTTACCCATTCCGAACTTGCTGGCGTCGAATTCCAGCCCAACGGCGCGGGTAAATTCCCCATTGCCGTCGGCAATCATTCGCACCTTATCGCCAGCACCCTGATCCTTACCCCAGGCCCCCATCACGAAGGCATCATTGACCGAAAGGCAGACAATGGAGTCGATGCCCTTGGCCTTCAGTGCATCGTGGTTTTGTACATAGCCGGGCACATGCTTAGCTGAACAGGTCGGGGTGAAGGCACCCGGCAACGCGAATAACGCAACTTTCTTGCCCTTGAAAAGCTGGTCCGTGGTCACCGGTGCCGGCCCACCTTCCTGCTTCTCCATCAGCGTGACAGAAGGAATTTTATCGCCGACCTTAACCATCTTCAGTCTCCTTGGGGTTAGATATTTTCTTGTGCCGCGGCGGGTTTGTGATGCCGGGCAATAAATTGCAGTGCGTCTTCGGGTTTTAGGGGTGCGGAAAAATAATAGCCTTGGCCGAACTCACAGTGAAGGCCGGTGAGCCACTCGCTGTCGCGCTGGCTTTCCACCCCTTCCACCACCACGGCCCGCTTCAGGTCGTGCGCCAAAGTTACGATCGAAGCCAGCACGACCTCGCCATCTGTATCAATATCGGTGCCACCATGCCGAGCCAGGAAGCTCTTGTCGATCTTGACGGTATCGAAGGGCAGCATCCGCAACTGGCTCAGGGCGGAAGAGCCGGTGCCGAAATCATCAATTGAAAGCCCGGCGCCGGCGGCGCGCAGCCGCTCCAGCATCGGCACCAGCCGCGGGTCAGCTGCCACTGCGCTTTCCGTAATTTCAAGATGCAGCGTACCCGGTGCAATGATATTGGCGGTCAGGACACTCTTGAGGACGGTTTCGAAACCAACATCGCGTACTTGTCTGCGCGAAAGATTGACGCTGACAAAAAGCTGCGGCTGGAGCGGGAAGAAACGCTGCCACTGCGACAGGTCGTGAGCGGCCCGCTCCAGGGCAAAACGCCCCAGTTCTACAATCAGGCCAGTTTCTTCAGAATGGGCAATGAAATCTTCCGGCGTTACCAAACCGCGGGTCGGATGACGCCAGCGTAACAGTGCTTCGAAACCGGCGACAGAGGTATCCGCCAGGCGGACGATCGGCTGGTAATGAACCTCAAGCTGGTTTTGCTCAAGTGCCTCGCGCAGCTCGCTTTCCAACTCCACCGCGTCACCGGGCGCAACTCCGTCCAGTCCGGATTCATAGAGCATCGCGGCGCCGCCGCCTTGACGCTTAGCGGCACCAAGCGCCAGTTCGGCATTCTTGATTAGTGCCAGGGGGTCGTCACCATCGCTTCCCCGTGCAAGGCCAACGCTGATTGGCGCGAAGACGCTGCGGCCAGTCACCAGATGCGGCGGAGCACAGACTTCCACCGCCTTGTCTCCAACTGCCTTGTCGCCTTCCGGTGCTTCATCAAACAGCAACGCAAAACTGTCACCGCCGGCCCGGAACAGTCGCGCCTTCAGACCGGCTAGCCGCCGCGCCGTCTGACGCAGTACCTGGTCTGCTCCTTCGTCGCCCAAGCTGGCATGAATCGCCTTGAAGCGATCAATATCGACCAAGGCGAATAGCGACCTAGAGAGATCGGTGCCCAAACCATCCAGCGCCTGCATTAACGCGATGCGGTTGCCCAATCCCGTAAGTTCATCGCGGGTTTGGGCTAGCGCTTCTTTCTGCTTACGCTGTGTAATGTCGGCCAAAAGGCCCAGACAATCGGAGGCGACAGCTTCCTGCTCGGTGACGATGGTAGCTCGCAGTTCCAGCCATCGCCAGCGTCCCTGTCCGGCCGCAACCCGGAACTCGACGCGAAACGCACTTCCGGGTCGAGCGCTGTTTTCGGCCAGCGCTGCCGCATAGACGGCACGATCTTCAGAGTTGATCAAAGTCTGGAAATCGGAATGGGAAAGGGTGCGTTCGTGATGACCTCGGCCTAACAACTGCGCCGCATCCGGAGATAAAGTGAGAAGCTGGCTGCGAAAATCCAGATCGAACACGCCCTGATGGGCAGCCCCGATGGCAGCCAGCGCCAGATTGGCAAAGGGGGCGGCAGGATCGAGGGCGGTTCCTTCCGGAAGACGCGCTTCCAGCAGTTTGGCGGTGCCAGAACCGTGCAGGAAGGGCAATACAGCGATCTCCTCACTGGCGATCACTGCCAGTGCCAACAGAATGGCACCTGCCGCGGCAAAACCACCGGTTACAGCCGGTCCGGTCAGCCCCTCACCCCAGCCTGCCAGGGCCACCACCGCACCTGCCATCGCCACGAGTGCGAAAGCCGCGGCGGAAGGTGCCACCACTTGCGCCGCCTTGATGCCGCGCCGTCCGCACCAGAAGAGATAGACTGCAACGACGGTGCCGCCACAGACAATCACAACGTCGCTCAACAAAGTGGCACCGGGCAGACCGATCCAGGCC
>JAFAVT010000281.1 GCA_019242275.1 Alphaproteobacteria bacterium | reverse complement strand
CTGGAGGCAGCACTTTCCCAGATTGATCGCGCTTTCGGCAAAGGTTCGGTGATGAAGCTGGGGTCGCGTGACCTTGGTGTCGCCACCGATGCGGTTTCCACCGGCTCCTTGGGCCTCGACATCGCTCTGGGCATTGGCGGGCTGCCGCGCGGCCGCGTTATCGAAATCTATGGTCCGGAATCTTCGGGCAAAACCACCCTGGCCCTGCATGTGGTGGCGGAAATTCAGAAGAAGGGCGGCATCGCCGCTTACGTTGACGCCGAACATGCGCTTGATCCGGTCTATGCCAAAAAGCTGGGCGTTGACATTGATGAGATGCTGATCTCCCAGCCCGATACCGGCGAACAGGCGCTGGAAATCATCGACACGCTGGTGCGCTCCGGCGGTGTGGACATTGTGGTGGTGGATTCGGTTGCGGCGCTGACCCCCAAGGCTGAACTGGAAGGCGAGATGGGCGATCAGCTTCCCGGTCTTCAGGCCCGGCTGATGAGCCAGGCGCTTCGCAAGCTCACCGGCTCCATTTCCAAGTCGAACACGATTGTCATCTTCATCAACCAGATCCGCATGAAGATCGGCATCATGTTCGGCAACCCCGAAACCACCACCGGCGGCAATGCCCTGAAATTCTATGCCTCGGTGCGCCTCGACATTCGCCGCATTGGCGCCATCAAGGACCGTGACGAAGTGGTCGGCAACCAGACCCGCGTCAAGGTAGTGAAGAACAAGGTCGCTCCACCCTTCAAGCAGGTCGAGTTCGACATCATGTACGGCCAGGGTGTCTCCAAGACCGGCGAACTGGTTGATCTGGGCGTCAAGGCCAACATCGTGGAGAAGTCAGGCTCCTGGTATTCGTTCGACGGCAGCCGCATCGGCCAGGGCCGCGAAGCCGCCAAGGAATTTCTGCGCGCCAACCCGGATATTGCCGAGCGGATCGAAAAGGCCATTCGCGCCGCTTCCGGCCAGATCAGCCAGAACCTGGTGCTGGAAGCGTCGGAAAAGGCGGATGACGAATAAGGCTTAGAGCCTGAGCAAATGGGTGGGATACGGGTTCGCAGCCGTGTCCAACTCCTCGGCGGAGGGCGCCCCGAAAGGGGCGCCCTTCGTTTTTACGGCTCCGGCTTTCTCCTACGCCTGTGCGCTTCCTGAACAAGGGGGATGTCTTCTGTTTTTCCCCCTGCGGCGAGGCAGGGGAGGGGGTAAGGCGATTTTGGACAAACGAATACCCGCCAAGCCATTGAAATCCCTGACCGTGACAAGCCATTTGGCCCCGGCTACAAGCAGCCCATGAAAAGCCTTGCCGACGTCCGCGCCGGATTCCTCGATTTCTTCGCTGAGCGGGGCCACGCCGTGGTCGCCTCTTCGCCGCTGGTGCCCCGCAACGACCCCACCCTTCTTTTCACCAATGCAGGGATGGTGCAGTTCAAGAATCTCTTCACCGGCACGGAAAAACGCGATTACACCAAAGCCACCACGGTACAGAAATGCGTTCGCGCCGGCGGCAAGCACAATGATCTCGATAACGTCGGCTACACCGCCCGGCACCACACTTTCTTCGAGATGCTGGGCAATTTCTCCTTCGGCGACTATTTCAAGGAAGAAGCGATCCTCTATGCCTGGGACTTCGTTACCAAGACGGTAGGCCTGCCGGCGGACAAGCTCCTGGTTACGGTCTATCCCACCGACAATCAGGCCCGCATCCTGTGGAAGAAGATCGCCGGCTTTTCCGATGACCGCATCATTGGCCATGAAAGCAATCTCTGGGCCATGGGTCCCACCGGTCCTTGCGGCTTCTGCTCAGAAATCTTCTACGACCAGGGGTCGTCGGTAGCGGGCGGCCCACCCGGCAGCGCGGATGAGGATGGCGACCGCTTCCTGGAATTCTGGAATCTGGTCTTCATGCAGTTCGAGCAGGTGGACGAGAAGACCCGCATTGATCTGCCGCGGCCCTCGATTGATACCGGCATGGGGCTGGAACGTATCGCCGGCATTTTGCAAGGCGTGACCAGCAATTACGAAGTTGATCTTTTTCGTCACCTGATCGCGGCCTCGGAAGAAGCCAGTGGTGTCAGAAGCGAAGGCGAGGCCAAGTTCAGCCATCGCGTCATTGCCGACCATCTGCGCGCCACCTCCTTCCTGATTGCCGATGGCGTGCTGCCGTCAAACGAAGGGCGGGGTTATGTCCTTCGCCGCATCATGCGCCGCGGCATGCGCCACGCGCATTTGATTGGCACCAAAGACCCGCTGATGCACCGGCTGGTGCCGTCACTGGTGGCGGAAATGGGCGCCGCCTATCCGGAACTGCGCCGGGCCGAAAGCCTGATCGAGGAAACGCTGAAGCTGGAGGAAGTTCGCTTCCGCGAGACTCTGGCGCGGGGTCTGAAGCTGCTGGACGAAGCCACTGCCGGCATGAAGGCTGGTGACCGCCTGGTCGGAGAAGTCGCCTTCAAGCTTTATGACACCTACGGCTTTCCGCTTGACCTGACCCAAGAGTCGCTGCGCGCCCGCAACATTGCGGTGGACACCGATGGTTTTGCCGCCGCGATGCAGAAGCAGAAGGCGGAAGCGCGCGCCTCGTGGCAGGGCTCCGGCGAAGCCGCCAGCGAGGCGCAGTGGTTTGCCGTGCTGGATGAAGTCGGCCGTACCGAATTCCTGGGCTATGACGCCGAGGAGTCCGAAGGCGTCATCCTCGCCATGTTCAAGGATGGCGGCCGCGTCATGGCAGCCAATGCCGGCGAGACGGTGGAAATCCTCACCAACCAGACGCCCTTCTATGCCGAATCCGGCGGCCAAGTCGGCGATGTCGGCCACATCACAGGCGCCAAGGGCAAGGGACAGGTGGCCGATACGCAAAAGAAGCTGGGCGCCCTGCATGTCCATGTGGTGAAGATCACGGAAGGGACCTTCGCACCGGGCGATGCGGTGGACCTGAAAATTGACGGCGAACGCCGTAGAGCCACCCGCGCCAACCATTCCGCCACCCATCTGCTGCATGCCGCCTTGAAGCGGGTGCTGGGCGGCCATGTCAGCCAGAAAGGTTCACTGGTTTCGCCGGAGCGGTTGCGCTTCGATTTTTCGCACCCCAAGCCGGTGACGGCGGAGGAACTGGAAAAGATCGAATCTCAGGTCAATGCCGTTATCCGCCAGAACAGCGACACCACCACCCGTTTGATGCCCACAACCCAGGCGATTGCGGCCGGCGCCGAGGCGCTGTTCGGCGAGAAATATGGCGATGAAGTGCGGGTGCTGACGATGGGCGGCGATGCCGACAAGGCCTATTCGGTGGAGCTTTGCGGCGGCACCCATGTGCATCGGCTGGGTGACATCGGGCTCTTCACCATCCTGTCCGAAAGCGCCGTGGCGGCGGGCGTGCGCCGCATCGAGGCGCTGACATCCGAACATGCCCGCCGCTATCTGGCAGGGCAGGCCGGCATTGCCCGCGAGGCGGCGGGCGCCATCAAGACTCCGATTGGTGAACTGACCGCGCGCGTGGCGCAATTGGCTGAGGATCGCCGCAAGCTGGAACGCGAACTGGCGGAAGCCAAGAAGCAATTGGCGCTGGCGGGCCCGCGCCAGGGCGGCGATGACGGCGAAACCATTGCCGGCATCAAGCTGGTGTTGAAAGCAGTGGAGGGGGTCTCGCCTAAGGACCTGAAGAGCCTGGCCGACGGCGCCAAGAGCCAAATCGGCTCTGGCGTGGTCGCCTTTATCGCTTCGGCCGACGGCAAGGCCTCTGTGGTGGCGGGCGTTACCGACGATCTGACCGCCAAAATCAGCGCTGTGGACCTGGTGCGGGTGGCAGCGGAAGCCTTGGGCGGCAAGGGTGGCGGCGGCCGTCCCGACATGGCCCAGGCAGGCGGCCCCGCCGGCGATGCCAATGGGGCGCTGAACGCGATCCGCAAGAAGCTGAAAGAATTAGCGCCGGCTTAATCCGCTTATTTGTCATGACTTGGCTTGCCGGGGCCATCCAGGAATAAGCACTGGGCCCGAGACTCTGGATGGCCCACGTGAAGTGGGCCATGACATTACGCAATAATATCCGGCAGCAGACTGTTGTTGATCTCGGTAATTTCATCCTTCAGTTGAAGCTTGCGTTTCTTCAGCCGCGACAACGCCAACTGATCGCCATTGCCGGCAAGCGCCAGCGCCTCAATGGCAGCATCAAGGTCACGGTGCTCCTGCAGCAGTTGCGCCAGCTTGGCGCGGGCAGCGACTTCTTCGGGTGCGGTCAGTCCCATTAGCGGGCGCCTTTCGGCTTGCGCCTGCTCTTGGGAATATTCTCGCCCCAGCGCTTCACCTTCGGCCAGTCATGGCCGAAGAAATCCAGCGCCTTGCCCACGGTCTGATCCACCACATCTTCCAGTGTCTTCGGCGCGGCATAAAAAGCCGGCACCGGCGGCAGGATCACCGCCCCCATTTCCGCCAGCGCCGCCAGGTTGCGTAAGTGTCCCAGATGCAGCGGCGTCTCGCGCACCAGCAGCACCAGGCGGCGTTTTTCCTTCAGGCAAACATCGGCGGCGCGGCTCAGAAGTGTGGTGGTAACGCCGGTGGCGATCTCGCTCATTGCCTTCACTGAACAGGGCGCCACGATCATGCCCAGGGTGCGAAAGCCGCCGCTGGAAATCGGCGCGGCGATGTCATCGGCGCGGTAGTGGTAGTCGGCCTTTGCCGCCACGGCTCTGGGCTTCAGCGATGTTTCGTAGCCGATGGTCATTTCGGCGGGCCCGGTCATCACCAAATGTGATTCTATCCCCAGTTCCCGGCAGGCTTCCAGCAGGCGAATGCCATAAGCCGCGCCGGAAGCGCCCGACATGCCGATAACCAGCCGTTCCGGCATCGCTTTTTGACCTGGCGTGGTCCCCATGCGCCTTGCTAGCACTCCCCGAGCCCCGCGCGAAGGGCAAGTTCCGCCACGCTGGTTAACCGCGGTTTCACCCTGATTTCGGATGGACAGAAGGGGCCGTTGGTGCTTTGCTTTTGAAGCCTGGAGCGGCGCG
>JAFAVT010000085.1 GCA_019242275.1 Alphaproteobacteria bacterium | reverse complement strand
CCCGGTGCGCTGAGCGAGAAAGAGTATCTCGACATCGCGGCCTATGTGCTGCAGCAGAACAAGTTTCCGGCGGGCTCAGAGGAATTGACGGTGGATGCCGCCACCGATGTCTGGATTCCGGGTGCCGGCGGGGCGGAAGGCCTGGTGGATTACACCTATGTCGCCGGCGTCGGCTGCCTGAGCCAGGATCCAACCCGTTCCTGGATGCTGGTCAAAGCGCAGGGGCTAAAGAAATCGGATGCGACAGCAAACGCAACGCCAATAGCCTTTTCCGACGCGCCGGGCGAATACACTTTCCGGCTTCTCAATGCCTACAATTATGGGCCCGAGCCGAACAACAATCATCGGGTGCGCGTCTCCGGCTATCTGGTCCGCCTGGGCGCGGAAATCCGGGTCTTTGTCCAGCAATTGCAGACGGCCGGCGGATCGTGCAGCAACTGAAGGTCTGGCGCTTGTTTCTCATTTGTGGGGCAGGGGCGGTACTTTGCGCAACGCCGCTGATGGCCCAGCCCCAAACGGTGTGGGGCGGCATCTATAGCGAGACGCAAGCCTTTCGCGGCGAGAAGGTTGCAGACACGATGTGCTCGGGTTGCCATGGCGCCGGGTTGGCCGGCGGAGACTCCGGGCCCAAGCTGGTAGGCGACGATTTTCTCTCCGCCTGGAACGCGACCTCAGTTGGCGATCTCTATGGCTACATCCTCGAGAAGATGCCGCATGACGCCCCCGGTACGCTGAAGCCGGAGGATGTGGTTTCGGTGACAGCCTACATCCTTTCGGTCAATAACATGCCGAGCGGCCGTCAGGCCCTGCCGACAGAGCCGGAAGCGCTGAGCCAGATCACTATTCTGGCTGCTAAGCCCTAGCGCTTTATTCAGCGAGACTGTCCAGCAGCACCGCTGCGGGGATGGCCTTGCGGTGGGCGCCGTCGCTGATCTGGTGGCGGCACGAGGTTCCGCCGGCGACAATGATGGCATCCGGCTGCTTGCGAATGGCGGGCAGCAGGCTGAGTTCGGCCATCTGCATCGAGACATCGTAATGCTCATAGCCGAAACTGCCGGCCATGCCGCAACAGGAAGTTTCAATCAGTTGGGGCTCCGCCTCCGGGATTAGCCGCAGCACTTCCAGGATCGCAGGCACCACGCCAAAGGCCTTTTGGTGGCAATGGCCATGTAACAGGATCGGCTTGCCGGCCGGCCGAAAGGCGAGTGTGAAGCGGCCCGCTTTGGCCTCGCGGGCGACGAATTCCTCCAGCAGCAGCGCTTGTCTTGAAACGACTTTCGCTGGTTCGCCCAAGCCTAGCGACAAGGCTTCGTCGCGCAATGTCAGCAAACAGGATGGCTCCAACCCGACGATCGGGATGCCGGCTTTGGCCAGCGGCACCAGATCAGCGATCAGCGCGCTGAGCCTGGCGCAGGCCCTGTCCACCATCCCGGCGGCCAAGAAAGTGCGACCGCAACAATGACCACGGCCGTCTTTGGCGGCCAGATACAATGTGTATCCGGCCTTGTGCAGGAGCTGGGCGGCGGCGTGGGCGTTTTCGCTTTCGAAATTGCCGTTGAAAGTATCAACAAACAGCGCCGCGACCTTGCCGCCCGCGCTGGCGCTGGCCAAAGCCGCTGCGCGGTCAACAAACAGAGCGCGCTTGTGAGAACGCCAGAACGTGTCATAGCGGAAACGCGGCAGCGTGCGCCGTGCCGACAGACCGGTGAGTTTTTCGCTCAGCCACGCAAGGCCCGGAAGGCGGTCGCGCAAATTGGGCAGAAAAGCGATGCGGCTCAACGGGGCGTAATCAGGCAAATGCGCCACCAGCCGGTCTTTCAGGGTAAAGCCATGCCGCGCCTTGTAGGCGGAAAGAAACTCCACCTTCATCTTGGCCATGTCCACGCCGGTGGGACATTCGCGCCGGCAGCCCTTGCAGGAAACACAAAGCTCCAGGGTTTGGCGCATCGCTTCGCTGGTCAGGGCATCCCGCCCCAACTGACCCGATAGCGCCAACCTGAGCGTGTTGGCACGGCCGCGCGTGGTGTGCTGCTCATCGCGGGTGACGCGATAGCTGGGGCACATGGTACCGGCGTCGAATTTGCGGCAACTACCATTGTTGTTGCACATCTCCGCCGCTTTGGCGAAGCCGTGGGCCGGATCGCCGCCGCTGCCGGGCGCAGAAATCGCTTCCGTCACCGGATCGTTCTGCACATCCCACCCTGACCAGTCGAGCGCCGGCTTGTAGGGCAGCACGGTGTAAGGATGGGGCGCGCCGGCCGGCGGCGTTCGGAACAGGCTGCGGTCATCCATGCGCGGCGGATCAATGATCCGGCCGGGATTGAAAAGATTGTCGGGATCCATCTTCTGCTTGATGGCGCGGAAGGCCTCATTCAGCTTCGGGCCAAACTGCCATTTGATCCATTCACCGCGGCAAAGCCCGTCGCCATGCTCGCCGCTGAAGGCACCGCGATATTTGTGCACCAGTTCGGAGGCTTCTTCGGCAATGGCGCGCATCTTGGCCGCGCCGTCGCGGCGCATGTCCAAGATCGGGCGCACATGCAACGTGCCCACCGAGGCGTGGGCATACCAGGTGCCATGGGTGCCGCGGCGCGCAAATACTTCCGTCAGCGCCGCTGTGTAGTCCGCCAGGTGCTCCAGCGGTACGGCGCAATCCTCGATGAAGCTGACCGGTTTGCCGTCACCTTTCAGGCTCATCATGATGTTGAGGCCGGCTTTGCGCACCTCCCATAGATTCTTCTGCGGCGCGTCGTCCGTCATCTCGACCACGCTGCCGGGCAGACCAAGCTCGCCCATCAGCGCCACCAGGTCCTTCAGCTTTTTCATCAAACTCGCGCGATCGTCGCCGGAGAATTCCACCAGCAGAATGGCGTCCGGCCGTCCGATCAGGGCGGTCTCGATGGTGGGGCGAAAAGCGGGATTGGACAGGCTGAGTTCGATCATGATGCGATCCACCAGCTCAACCGCGCTGGGACCGAGTTTTACAATGTGCTGAGCCGCATCCATCGCGGCATAGAAGCTGGCGAAATTGACCACACCCAGCACCTTGGCACGGGGCAGGGGACTCAATTTCAAGGTCAGTTCGCGGGTGAAGGCCAGCGTCCCTTCCGAGCCAACCAAAAGATGGGCCAGGTTGACACTGCCGTCATTGGTGTAAGGCCGCTCGTTCTGATTATGGAAAATGTCCAGATTGTAGCCCGCCACCCGCCGCAGCACCTTGGGCCAGCGGACCTCGATCTCCCCGCGCTCAGCCGCCGCCAGATCACGGACAAAGCCGGCGATTTCCGCAGCGCGGCCGCTTAAGTCCTCAACCGGGCCGAAGGTCGCCTCGCTGCCGTCCGACAGCCAGGCGCGGGCTCCCACCACGTTATGCACCATGTTGCCATAGGCGATGGAGCGCGAGCCGCAGCTATTGTTGCCGGCCATGCCGCCCAGCGTGGCCTGGGCGCTGGTGGAGACGTCCACCGGATACCAGAGCCCGTGTGGCTTTAGCGCCGCGTTTAGATGGTCCAGCACCAGACCCGGTTCGACGCGGGCGGTGCCCGTTTCAGCATCCACTTTCAGAATGCGCCGCAGATGCTTGCTGGTATCTATCACCAAGCCTGCGCCCACTGTCTGGCCGCACTGGCTGGTGCCGGCGCCGCGCGGCA
>JAFAVT010000259.1 GCA_019242275.1 Alphaproteobacteria bacterium | reverse complement strand
ATGGAGGCGAGTATTTCCTCCATCGTGGGTTCGTGCTGCGGGTCGGACATGCTGGCTCCCGGGGTATCCCTGAAAGCCTAGGACAGTGACGCTTGGAAGCAAAGATATGGTAAATTTTTAAAAAGAACCCCTCCGCCCTTCGCTGGCTTAACCGGCGCTCCGCGCCTGGCCAGCTACGGGCACCTCCCCTTTTGGGCGTGCTGGCGCACGCAAAGGGGAGGCAGGCCTCTGGAATCATCGGGAGGCCCGTGGATCCGAAAGGCGGCTAGAAAGCGAAGCCCATCATCTTTTTGAAGCCCGCCAGCGCGGGGGCCGCGGCGTCGAACAGATCCCGCCGGCCGACACTGCCATGCTGCTTGAGATACAGCACGGCATGGCCGGTGACGTGCTCGCCCGCCCCTGCTTTTGTCACGATCGCCAGCAGCCGCCCGCCTTCCGCCAATTGCGCCAGCAAGGTCTCGGGCACCTGCTCGACCGCCCCCTCGATGATAATGACATCGAACGGTCCTTCAGCCCTGGCGCCTTCCACCAGCGCACCCTGCACAAGTACCACACTGGTGGTGGCCAGTTTCTCGCTGGCGGTGCGTAGCAGATCGGCATCCTGCTCCAGCGCCACCACCTTGCCGCCCAGCCGGGCCAGCACCGCGGCGGAATAGCCGGTGGCGCAGCCGACATCGAGGATACGGTCTTCCGGCCCGATCTGGGCAAACTGGAACAGCTTTCCCAAGGTGCGGGGCTCCATCAGAAAGCGGCCCGGCGCCACCTCCACGGAGAGATCGGCATAGGCGATGGCTTGGGCGGCGCGGGGGACAAAACTGTCACGCGCCACCGCCGTAAAGGCCGACAATATGCCGGGATCGGTGATGTCATTGGGCCGAAGCTGGCCGTCAATCATGTGGAGGCGGGCAGCTTCAGACATCAGGGCACCTGCTTGGATTCTGGGCGGTTTATAGGGCCGCCGTTGCCATGCCACAACGCGCCCGGATGCCGCTTGACCGCGCCTCTGCGGGCGCGAAACATGGGCCTTTCGCGGGGAGAGCCAGGATGATCGGATACGTCACATTGGGAACAAAGGATTTGGCCCGGGCGGCAGAATTTTACGACGCCATCGCCAAGGATTTGGGCACCGAGCGAATGATGGAGAATGAGAAGTTCATCGCTTGGGGAACACCAGGTGGCGGAGCCGGGATCGGCTTGACCTATCCCCACAATGGCGCACCGGCCACAGTCGGAAACGGGGTGATGGTGGCTTTGGCCGCCAAGGACAAGGCGCAGGTGGATCGCCTTTACGCCTTGGCCCTCTCATTGGGCGGTACCTGCGAAGGACCGCCGGGGGAACGGGGCGGCGGGTTTTATGCGGCCTATTTCCGCGACCGGGACGGCAACAAGCTCAACGCCTTCGTGATGGCGCATTAGCTTGTGATGGCCGGGGGGCTTCTGTTATAGCCGCGGCCCGCCTGAATTTTGCGAATGGGGCCTCGTGGCGGAGTGGTGACGCAGCGGATTGCAAATCCGTCCACCCCGGTTCGATTCCGGGCGAGGCCTCCAATTCTTCTTTCAGCGCCTTGCGCCTCGCTTGTGCTCGGCGCGTTCGGCGCTCAAATCGGTCCCCCGGACCGATTTGCCGGCCTTCGGCCGCCGCGCCTCACTCCGGGCGAGGCCTCCAATTCCCCTTCGGGCTGATTCGGTACCATCCTGCACCGCGCCCTGGAACTTTCTCATTATTCTTAAGCTGTTGTTAACCGTGGCGGGGGCATCCTCCCCTCGTCTTCCTTGAAGACACCCCACCATTACCCAACGCCTTGGGGCCGGGCTAAACACCCGGCCTCATTTTTCTTTGGATCGGAGCCAGGTGGACGTGAGCCATCGCCCATGCCCTTGGCGGGCCTGAGGAAAAATCTTCAGCCGGTGTTAGTTTGATATAGTCTTGGATTAGCGAAGGCGCTAGATAGCCCCGACAGAGTGTTCCTCGGTAGCTCAGTGGTAGAGCAATCGGCTGTTAACCGGTTGGCCGCAAGTTCGAATCTTGCCCGGGGAGCCATTTCTTCCGCGACGGCGGCGTCGCCCTTCCCTAACATCTTCGCGCGTATCTGAGAGCAGTTATGGTTATACGGCGCGTTATTCTGTGCACCCTCCTTCTGGCCGCCACCGCCGGTCAGGGCCTGGCGGCCCCTCTGGCAATGGACGTGCCTTCGCGGGTTGGCAACATTGACCTTGTCTGCACCGGCTTTGCCGAAAGCAAGGACGATCCGCGCTGGGCCAGCTATCCCTTGCGGGTGGAGTTTTTTGATGCCCGGCGCCGGTGGATTCCCGGGGGCGATGTTGTGTTATCAGACACCGCTGGCCATAGGCTGGTCGGCGTGAATTGCCCGGCCCCCTGGCTGCTGGTTCGCCTTGCCCCCGGTGATTACATCATTGATGCGACCGAAGAAGGCGCCAAACCGCGGTCTGCGAAGATACATCTTACCGCCGCCGGCCAATTGCGAGCGCAGTTGATTTTTCCGGAAATCGTCAATCAACAAGAGGCGGCGCCGGGCAGCAAGCGCGTGATGCCGGCCAATGACAGTGCCGATTTCCTCAACGGCCAGATGAAGGCGAAGAACGCTGCCATAGACGCCAAATACAAGGCCGAGCAGGACAAGTATCAGTCGCAGCTGAAAAGCTATGAGAAGGAAAAACAAAAGGCAGCGGATGCAGCCGCCCAGGCGAAGGCAGCACAGGCTGCCTATGCCAGACAGATGGCCGATTGGCAGGCCAAGGTGAAAGCCTGCAAGAGCGGTGACCGTGCCAAGTGCAAATAAGGCTCTCAAAAGCGACAGGACAGCCGGTGTTCTGCGGCTTCCACCCTGCGCTAGTCGTGCTAGACTCTCCCAAAAGCTAGAATAGGGAGCGATCATGGACCGCAGAAAAGCTTCGGAATTCCCCCAGGAACTGCTGGACACATTGGACTCTTACGTCCATGGCGCCATCAGCCGGCGCGAGTTCAACGATGTGGCGCAGAAATTTACCGTCGCCGGCGTCACCGGTGCAGCTTTGGTTGAATTGCTGCGGCCCAATTATGCCTGGGCTATCCAGGTGCCGGAAAATGATCCCGGCATTCATGCCGAGACGGTCACGGTGCCCAGCCCGCAAGGCAACGGCCATATTGATGCCTATCTGGTACGTCCCGCCACTACGCGTGGACGCCTGCCCGGCATCCTGGTGGTGCACGAAAATCGCGGCCTCAATCCCTATGTCAAAGACGTGGCGCGGCGCCTGGCGCGCGCCGGCTATATGGCGCTGGCGCCGGATGGACTTACGTCGGTGGGCGGTTATGGCGGCGATGATGAAAAGGGCGCCGCCCAATTCGGCCAGGTGGATCAGGCCAAAATGCGCGAGGATTTTGTCGCTGCGGCCTATTACTTGAAGAACCGTTCCGACTGCACCGGCAAGATCGGCGCTGTCGGCTTCTGCTTTGGGGGCGGCATTGTCAACCAACTGGCGGTACGCATGGGCGCCGATCTGGCGGCGGGCGTGCCTTTCTATGGCGCTCAGCCGACGGCAGCAGACGTCGCCAAGATCAAGGCGCCGATCAATGCGCAGTATGGCGCGCTCGATACCCGCATCACCGGTGGCTGGGACGCCTATCACGCCGCGCTTGACGCCAACCATGTGCCCAATGAAGGGCACATTTATGCCAACGCCAATCACGGCTTCCATAATGATACTACGCCGCGTTACGACGAGGCGGGAGCCAAGGAAGCGTGGCAACACACGCTGGACTGGTTCAACAAATATGTGAAAGCGTAAGCTTCGCTGTCACGCCGATGGGAAAACGCCCGGGCGATGCCTGGGCGTTTTTCTTTCAGCCGGTGCCGAAGTAGCGAGTGGGCTCTTCGCTCTCGGCGTCGCGACCGGCGAAACCGGCAAACATGTTGACCAGGGCTTCACCCTCCAACTGTTCCGGCAGGTCTCTTGGATGAATGAACTCGTCCCGGAACCAGGGAAATTTCTGCGGGTCGAAGCTGGCAACCAGCCAGTCAATCGCGCGCCGCACCCGGGTGATGCGGGCGGCATCGGGATGATAGGCGAGCCAAATATCAGACGGGAAATAGATATCGGGCTTGATATCCACCGGAACCACCGCTGCCCCGATGGCGGAAGCATAGGTCGGCAGTAATCCGATGCCGGCGCCCTTAGCGATGGACCAATAATGGGCGCTGGAGACATTGTTGCGGATCGCGACAAAACCAGGTTGCGGCACACCGGGAAAAAGCTGCTCGTAGCCGGGCACGGTGTCGGCAACCTGTTGCGCTACCTGGATGCAGATGCGGTGGCGCAGCAACTCCGGCAAGGTCTTAGGCGCGCCATAGCGTTCTATATACGACTTGGCGGCATAAGGGATGGAATGAAGCCGCCCGATCTTAACTAGCTTGAGGTCGGGCGAGGTTGGCCGTGTCAACTGCACCGAAATATCGGCCTCCAGCCGCAGCACGTCGGCAGAGTGCATGGCGCAGCTCATGTCAATCAGCAGCTTGGGAAAGCTGCGCTGAAACTCCACCGCGCGCGGGGCGATCCAGAATGTGCCCAATCCCTCAGTTACCGCGAGACGCACTTCACCTGAAATCGCCGGATCAACGCGATCGCGGGCACGCACCAGACCGAACGATGCCGACTCCATCCGCTGGGCGGCGGCGAAGACTTCCTTGCCTTCCTCTGTGACGCGGATGCCATCCACATGACGCGTTACGAGCGTGACGCCGAGCTGGTGTTCGAGTTCCTGAACATGGCGGCGCAGCGCATTGACCGACTGGCCCAAATGGTCGGCGGCGGCGCGAAAACTGCCCCGGCGCACGACTTGCAGGAACAGGCGCACGCCGTCCCAATCCTGAATAGTGCGGAGGGCGGGAACCGAAGCAGATTCCGTCCCGTGTTCATTTTGAGGAACACCCCTGTCAACTAACGGCTGCATACGGCGGCCCTCGCTATGAATTAACACTGTACCAGAAGTCCCGGTAGTTGGGGAACAAGGCATTAAACTATGACAATACAGACGCTCGGAATAGGAAAAAAAGCATACCCAGACCTGGCCTATGCTCCGGCTCCCGAACGCTCGCTACAGAATCTAAGTATCAGTGATCTTTCAAAAAAGCTTGTTATATTCAACCCTTGCGGGAACGGCGTAGAAGACTTATTGGCCGCCGCTGGTGAGAAAATAGGTCAGTTGGCAAATGCGGCCACGGTCCAAAAGATTGTGTCCTTCAACCCAGACAGCCTGTGGGCGATCAACCGCCGGAGCCGTTACGATTGGCGAACACAAAAAGGGGAAGGCTTCATTGCCTTCCTGATGCTCAACCGGGCCGGCCACAAGGCCTTGGTCGAGGGCAGGCTCGACTGTTTTGACCCGGACATGGCGCTGCTGACCGGCCAGAACGAAAAGCCGGACGCCATCTACATTTGGGCGATCTACGCGCCCGGCGTGCTCGCGGCGGGCGTGCCGCTCGTGCTGGAGAAGGTTTCCACTCCGCTTTATGCCCAGGCGAATCTTTACGCCAAGGCCGTGACCCAGGCCGGTCACGATTTCCTGGAAACAGTCGGTTTTCGCCTGGGCGCGCGCTTAGGCGAGGCATTCAACCCTCGTCTACACGTTTTTGCCCGCGGTGAGATGCTGGCCGCCAACCGTCCAGCCTATGACAGTTGGCGCCCCGGTGAAGGCCGCACCGCCGTCACCGTTGCCCGCACCCTGGAAGATTTCAACAAGGCGATGTCGGTACGCAGCGCCGTCTATATCTGCGAGCAGGAATGTCCGTATGAAGAAGAATTCGACGGCAATGATTTTTCCGCCACGCACCTGATCGGCTATGTCGGCGACGAACCGGCGGCAACCTTGCGCCTGCGCTTTTTCGCCGACTTCGCCAAGCTGGAACGGGTGGCTGTGCGGCACGAGTTTCGCAACACCCGCATCAGCTTTGAGTTGGTCAAGGCCGCCATCGAGCTTGCCCGCGTCAAGGGTTATCGCCGGCTTTATGGCCATGCCCGCAAGTGTCTCACCAGCTTTTGGACGCGCTTCGGCTTCCGCACCTTTGAAGGCGGCAGCGAACTGGTTTTTTCCGACCATGACTATGTCGAGATGGTGCTGGAGATGGACCGCCACCCCGACGCCATCACGCTGGGGAGCGATCCCTATCGCATCATCCGGCCGGAAGGGCGCTGGCACCTGCCCAGCCTGTTGGAGAAATCGGCTGCCCGCCCCCTCACCCGGCCCAGCCGTACCATGAAGGTGCCGGCCTGATGTCCATCATCAATTTCCGCGCCTATGCCAATCCGCGCACGGTACCCACCCTGGTGCTGGTGGATTTGCAACAGGAATATGTCTCGCCACCCCGGGCTCTGGCGCTGGAGGGCGCACCGGCCGCGCTGGAGCAGTGCCGTATGGCGCTTGCCCATGCCCGCGACTGCGGTTTTCCTGTTGCCTTTCTGCGCTGGGTTGATAACGCGCCCTTCTTCAATCCCAACTCCCGCTTCGCCCGCTGGATTGAGGGATTCGAGCCTTATGGCAGCGACATGATTTTCGAGCGCAACCGACCATCCTGCTACGCGGCCCGCGAATTCGCTGAATTCATGGGCAAGAGCGGCCAGCCTTTTGTTCTGGCGGGCTTTGCCGGCGAAACGGCCTGTCTTTCGACCGCAATAGATGCCTTCCATCGCGGCCATTCTTTCACCTTCCTGCAAGACGCCTCCGCCAGTCACCGGCTGGACAATACTGATGCGGAAGGCGCGCACAGTGCTGTGGCCGATATTATTCGCCTTTATGGCGAAGTGCTTGATACGCGGAGTTGGATCAATGCCACACAGTTCGCTCACATCAGGGCGTCCAATGACTAACCACAGCAAAGTGCCGTTGGCGGCCGATCCCAAGCCCCTGCGCTATATTGTCGAGGCGCTGCGCCAGATTGTTGCGACTGTGCGTGATTTTGGTCTGGAAGATGCCGCCCAACTGCTGGAGCGGGCGCGGCTGGACATCGAAAAATCGCTTTCAAGCCAGCGCAGCGACCACGATATCCGTTAGGCGCTTTAGACCCACTGGACGGCCCCGTAAAGCAGGCCAATACTCTCCAAAAAATCGGGGAGGTCCTTATGCGTATCCGAAATGGCATTCTGGCAGCCACTGCCCTTTCATCTCTGCTGGGGTTCGGCACCGCTTTGGCGCAGCGCGCCCAACCCATGACGGCCTGGGCGCCGCAGCCGGAAAAGCTGGCCCCCTTTAAGGCGCCCAACAAGCTTTACCAACCGCTCAGCGCCGTGCTGGCAAAGCACAAGGGTCAGAAAAGCTGGAGCCAGACCATGGTGCTGGACCGGGACTATATCGCCGAATACATCCAAATGGCGCCGGGCGAAAAGACCCGGATCCAATTCTGGGCCGATGACCGCATTTTCTGGGTGGTACAATCCGGTGCCATCCGCTTCACCATCGAGGGCCAGGAACCGTTCGTCGCCACCAAGGGCTTCATCGTGCAGGTGCCCTATCGCGTGCCTTATAGTTTGGAGACGGTGGGCGATGAACCCAGCCTGCGCTTTGAGGTGCGGGCTGCGCATGAAATTCCATCTTATCCGGTCGCTGACAACACTCAGCCACCCAAGCTCAAGGGCTGGAAGTTCACCCAGGCCACCTATACCGGCAAAGGCAAATATGATGCCGACAACAAACCCTATCTCGATTTCAACAAAACCATTGTGCAGGAAGGCGGGCGCGGCGGCGGCTTCGTCAAGGACGATCACACCTGGGCGAATGTTATTCGCGGCGCGGCAGCGCCGTTGCCGGCTGACACCAGTTGGGGCCATTTCCATGAGAATTTCGACGAGTTCTGGATCATCCTGGAAGGCGAGGAGGATTTCCTTATCCAGGGCGAGAAGCTGGTGCGCGCCTTCCCTGGCGACATTGTCTTTGCGCCAGAGGAACGCTGGCACCGTGCCACCCACAACGGGCCTGTCGGTACCATGAGTACACGTCTCGCCATCACGCCGCGCCCGCCCAGTCTGCATTACATGCAGCCGGGCGCCACTGGCGGTGAATAGAGAAGAGACGGCCTTCACCGTTCCGGGATCGCGTGCCTATTGCCGCATTAGCCTGGCGTTGTTCCTGGCCGGCTTCGCTACCTTTTCGCTGCTTTATTGCGTGCAGCCGCTGCTGCCGCTGCTGGCGGCCAGTTTCGGCGTCAGCCCGGCCGCCTCCTCGCTGTCGCTGTCGTTCAGTACGGCAGCGCTTGCGCTGGCGGTATTCATGGCCGGGCCCTATTCGGAATGGGTGGGGCGGCGTGGGCTTATGGCCGTATCCATCACCGCTGCCTCGATCTGCGATATCGGCGCTTCTTTTGCACCGGACTGGCGGTTGCTGCTGGTGCTGCGGGCGATGGAAGGATACGCGCTCGGCGGCGTGCCGGGACCGGCCATGACCTATCTGGCGGAAGAGATCGAGCCGCGTGGCTTGGGTCTGGCCATGGGTCTGTATGTCAGCGGCACGGCCCTGGGCGGAATGTCGGGCCGCGTGTTCAGCGGCCTCGTGGCGGAATATTTCGGCTGGCGCGCCGCAGTGATGAGCATTGGCCTGCTCGGACTGACGCTGGCCCTGGGATTCATTCTGCTGCTGCCACCCTCTCGCAATTTCACGCCCAAGCCAGGCTTCCGCCCGCGCTATCATTTCGCCGCCTGGTTTGCGCATCTGAAACATCCGCGCCTGCCGGCGCTCTTTCTGATCGGCGGGTTGGCGATGGCGATCTTTGTCACCAGCTACAATTATGCCGGCTTCCTGCTGGCGGGGCCGCCCTATCGTCTTAGCTCCGCGCAAGCCAGCCTGATTTTCATCGTCTATCTCGGCGGCACTGTTACATCTTCTTATGCTGGGCACCTGTCCGACCGGATGGGACGCTGGCATGTGCTGCTCGCCAGTCTCTTTCTCACCGGCGCCGGCCTCGCACTTTCGCTCGGGCCCTCGCTCTGGCTGGTGGTGTGTGGCCTGGCACTGGCCACCGGCGGTTTCTTTGCTACCCACGCCGTTGCCAGCGGCTGGGTGGGACGGTTGGCGGTGGCTGACAAGGCCCATGCCAGCTCGCTTTACCTGCTGGTCTATTATCTGGGGTCGAGCATCGCCGGCTCGCTGGGCGGCTGGTTCTGGAGCAACGATGGTTGGCCTGGCGTAATGGGCTTTTGCGGTGCGATGCTATTGGCGACGCTGCTGGTGTCACTAAGATTGCGTCAACCGCGCCCTTTATAGAGCGACGCCGCGTTCAGACAGCCGCGTGTTTTTCTTATGAGCGAAGCGAATTAGAAAAGCCGCGTCCCCGCGAAGGCGGGGACCCAGTTTTCAACCCCGTCCCCGGTAAGAAGAAACGCCGGTTTCCGGGAGCCAGACATCTTTCGGCAGCTTGCCCGTCTGCCAGAAGACATCAATCGGCATGCCGCCGCGGGGATACCAAAAGCCGCCGATGCGCAGATATTTCGGCGCGATCGCTTTCACGATGCGCTTGGCGATGGCGATGGTGGTATCTTCGTGAAAGCTGCCAATATTGCGGAAGCTGGTGAGGTAAAGCTTCAGCGACTTGGATTCCACCAGCGCCTTGCCGGGGACATAATCAATAACGAAATGGGCGAAATCGGGCTGGCCGGTTATGGGGCAAAGGGTGGAAAACTCCGGCGCCGTGAAACGCACGACATAATCGGCGTCGGGATGTGGATTTAGTACCGCTTCCAGCACAGCTTCCGCCGGCGATTGCGGCTGCAGTACCTTGCTTCCGAGCTGGGTGAGCTTTTTAGCCATTTTCATAGACGCAAGTTTGGCCATAAGACGGACGGCGCAGCTTCACCCGTACCACTTCCGGCAGCGCGGCTTGGGCGCGGCTGAAAATGAACTTGGCCAGATTTTCCAGGGTTGGTTTGCCCAAGCCTTCCACGTCGTTCAGCAGGCGATGGTCCAACGTCTCGCGGATGTCAGACAAGGCGGCGTTGACCGCGCCCAGGTCGCGCAGAAAACCGGTTGCCGGATCGGGTTCGCCGCGCAGCGTCACTTCGACATAGAAGGAGTGACCATGCATGCGGCGATACTCCGGCGCACCTTCCAGGACATGCGCCGCATCGAAGGTAAACTCCTGCGATATTTCGATCATGGCCGGGATATCGGGGTTTGCCCGGTTCCCGTCAAGGATTTAACCGATTTTGGCTTGAAGCAGGCGGCGAAGCACCCGACATTTGTGGCATGACCTCGAAAAACCCGCTTCGCGCCCTTTGGGGCCAGATCGCCGAAACCGTGCTGACCGTGGCGCTGGTGTTCATCTCCACCACCGCCATCGCCCAGCCTTTCTATGTGCCGTCCGGCTCGATGCAGCCCACCATTGCCATCGGCGATGCCATGATCGGGAACAAGTTCGCCTATGGCTGGAGCCGCTGGTCAGTGCCCTTCGGGCTGGGTCCCGCCTCGAACACGCGGCTGCTAGGGCGCCTGCCCAGGCGCGGCGATGTCGTTATTTTCCGCAAGCCCGGCGATGTGGGCACCACCCTGGTCAAGCGGGTGATCGGCCTGCCAGGTGAACGCATCCAGATGCGCGACGGCTGCCTCTACATCAACAACGTGGCGGTGAAGCTGCAAGCGACAGGGATGGGCCAGGCCGAAAGCGAAAGCGGCGCCATGGAGCCGGCCCGGCGTTTCACCGAAACGCTGCCGGGTGGCGTCAGCCACCCCATCCTCAAACTGAGAGAGTTCGGCGCACTGGATAACACGCCCGTCTTCACCGTGCCGGCAGGTCACATTTTCGTGATGGGCGACAATCGCGACAATTCCGCCGACAGTCGGGTTCCGGTCGAGGAAGGCGGTGCCGGTTATGTGCCGCTGGTGAATTTGATGGCCAAAGCCGAAATTACCATCGGTTCTTACGATTTTCTCAACGCCAAGGGACCTGCCAGTTGGCCGGGGCTGATAAGGTTCGAGCGGTTTTTTCGTCTGATTTAAAGCGCACCATCACCGGTTTCACCGGTCCGTACGCGCAGCGCCTGTTCCAGATCCAGCACGAAGATCTTGCCGTCACCGATCTTGCCGGTGCGCGCCGCTGTGCCCAGGGTCTGAATGGCGTCATCCAGTCGTGAATCCGCCACCGCCACTTCCAGCTTCAGCTTGGGAATAAAAGAAATTTGGTATTCGGCGCCGCGATAAATTTCGGTGTGACCCTTCTGGCGGCCATAGCCGCGCACTTCGGTGACGGTCATGCCTTCGATACCGATGCCGGTGAGAGCCTGGCGGGCGGCATCGAGACGATGCGGCTGGATGATGGCAACGATGAGTTTCATATCTGGCGCTCCTTTGTTCTATCGCGCGGCCGGACGGAATACCGGAAGGCCACTTTTCCTGGCCGCGCTAACGCGCCGTGTGATGATAGCCGCTTTCGCCGTGGGCGGCGAAGTCCAGCCCAATGGTTTCGTCCTCGCGATTGACGCGCAAACCGACCGTAGCGGCGGCAATCTTGGTGATGAGGGCAGTGGCAACGGCAGACCACACTGCCGTGGCGCCCACGGCCAGCGCCTGGACCATGAACTGTTCGCTTATGCCTCGCGATAGGGCCACACCACCCCCCAGCAAAGTGAGAAAGGGCAGCAACAGACTACCCAATGCGCCCCCCACCCCATGCACGCCCAGCACATCCAGCGCGTCGTCCACCTGCATGACCCGTTTTACCAGAAGCACTCCCAGGAAACAGACAACGCCGGATAGGGCGCCCAGCAGCACCGCCGCTTCCGGTCCGACGAAGCCGGACGCGGGCGTGATGGATGCCAGTCCGGCAATGGTACCGGTGACGGCGCCGACCAGTGACGGCTTGCCGAACTTGATCCATTCGATGGCCATCCACACCAGCGTGGCAGTGGCGGCGGAAAGATGGGTTGCCAACAGGGCCATGCCGGCATCGCCCCCGGCCGATAGAGCGCTGCCGGCGTTGAAACCGAACCAGCCCACCCAGAGCAGCGAGGCGCCCACCATCACCATCCAGGGCGCGTGGGGTGGGCGGATGCCATGCGGAAACTCATGACGGCAGCCTAGGATGGCCGCCACGACCAGCGCCGAAACACCGGCTGTGACATGCACAACGATGCCGCCGGCATAGTCCATGACACCGCGAGTCGCCAGCCAGCCGCCCCCCCACACCCAATGCGCCACCGGAACATAGACCAGGAGCAGCCAAAGACCGGAAATCAGCAGCACGGCGCCGAATTTGATGCGCTCGACATAGGCGCCGATAATCAGCGCCGGGGTAATGACCGCGAAGGTCATCTGGAACATCAGATAGACGCTTTCAGGAATTTTCGTTCCGGCCCGCACGCCACCGCGGGTCACGCTTGCCAGCAGCAGATTGGCGGTATCACCAAGCCAGGCGCTGCTGCCGGAAAAGGCTAGGCTGTAGCCGCACAGGAACCAGAGCACTGAACAGACGCAGGCAACGGCAAAACAGTGTGCCAGCACCGAAAGAATGTTCTTGGCCTGAACCAGACCGCCATAGAACAGCGCCAGGGCCGGCAAGGTCATCAGCAGGACCAGGCCGGTGGCGGTGATGATCCAGGCGGTATCGCCGCTGTTGATCAAGAGTATCTCCCCGAGATGTCATTCTTGCAGGCAAGTTGCCCGGAAAACCGGCGGCGTTTCCTGCCTATTTATTGGGCGATTTCGCCCTTTCGGGAACCGGCTGGCAAGTCTTCGTTTGCGCTGATCCCCGCGACAAAGGGCCAATTTCGCCGTTATTGCGCCCACGTAATTGGCCATGCTAACTGGCGCCCGCCAGCGCGGGGTGACTCGCGTGGTGACTGGAAACTGTTTAAAAATCAATACCTTACAACAGAACCAGCGGCATGCCGGAAGATGGGATTCCTCCGCGTCGCGAAAGGGTGAATGTGGCAACGGATTTGGGGCACGAAACCGGACTGGCTGGCCGCTATGCCGTAGCCCTATTCGAGCTCGCCGGCGAGCAGAAAGCGGTGGATGCGGTCAGCGCGGACCTAGCCTCGTTTCGCATGGCCATGGAGGCCAATGCCGACCTTTCCCGGGTGGTAAAATCGCCGATTTTCTCCCGCGAAGAACAGGCAAAAGCTCTGAAGGCGGTGCTGGCCAAGCTGGACACGGGCAAGCTTACGGTCCAATTCCTGCTCCTGCTGGCGTCCAAGCGTCGGCTTTTCGTTCTCACCAGTATCATCAAGGCCTATGAGGGCCTGGTTGCTCGTTCGCGGGGAGAAACACATGCCGAAATCACCTCCGCCCGGCCGCTGGCGGATAGCGAGCTCGCCGAACTCAAATCTGCCCTCAAGGCGCGCCTTGGCCGCGAGCCGCGTCTCAACACCAAGGTTGATCCCAGCTTGCTGGGCGGCCTGGTGGTGAAAGTGGGCTCGCGCATGATCGATTCTTCGCTTCGCACCAAGCTGAATGGCTTGGCGGCGGCCATGAAAGGGTGAGGAACGGTTTGCGAGGCAAACAAAACGATCCGGTGGATCGTTTTGCGTGACGAACGCCCGGAGCGTAAGCGAAGGGCAATGACGAAAACTCTTGCCCTCGCTGAAGGGTAAGGAAGCAGATAAGGAACGACACGATGGACATCCAACCCGCCGAAATCTCCGCCATTCTGAAGCGGGAGATCCAGAATTTCGGCGCCGAAGCGCAAGTCTCGGAAGTCGGCGAAGTACTGAGCGTCGGTGACGGCATCGCCCGCGTCTACGGCTTGGACAATGTGCAAGCCGGCGAGATGGTTGAGTTTCCCGGCGGCATCAAAGGCATGGCGCTAAATCTGGAAAGCGACAATGTCGGCTGCGTGATTTTCGGTTCTGACGCCACCATCAAGGAAGGCGACACCGTCAAGCGCACCGGTGCCATCGTGGAGGTGCCGGTGGGCAAGGGCCTGCTGGGCCGCGTTGTTGACCCCTTGGGCAATCCCATTGACGGCAAGGGCGAACTCAAGAACGTCGCCGAACGCCGCCGCGTAGACGTCAAGGCGCCCGGCATCATCCCGCGCAAGAGCGTGCACGAGCCGGTTCAGACGGGCCTCAAGGCCATTGACACTCTGATCCCGATCGGCCGCGGCCAGCGCGAGCTGATCATCGGCGACCGCCAGACCGGCAAGACCGCTGTCGCCATTGACGCCATTATCAACCAGAAGGCCGTCAACGCCGGCACCGACGAAAAAGCCAAGCTCTATTGCATCTATGTCGCCATCGGTCAGAAGCGCTCGACCGTGGCGCAGATCGTCAAGACCTTGGCCGATGCCGGCGCACTGGAATACACCATCGTGGTCACCGCCACCGCTTCGGAGCCGGCGCCGCTGCAGTTCCTGGCGCCCTTTGCCGGCTGCGCCATGGGCGAGTGGTTCCGCGACAACGGCATGCACGCCCTGATCATCTATGATGATCTTTCCAAGCAGGCTGTCGCTTATCGCCAGATGTCGCTGTTGCTCCGCCGCCCGCCGGGCCGCGAAGCCTATCCCGGCGACGTTTTCTATCTCCACAGCCGCCTTCTTGAGCGCGCCGCCAAGCTGAACGAAGACAACGGTGC
>JAFAVT010000098.1 GCA_019242275.1 Alphaproteobacteria bacterium | reverse complement strand
TCGCGGAATCCCTGCATAAACATGCTCCCGCACAGCATGGCAGGCAAGCCCCGCAAATGTTTATTGCGGTTGCGAATTGCCGGCCAGAACCGGCTCGCGGACGATGCCGTCGGCGATAGTGTCAATACGCACCGCCGTTTCCGGCGTCATGATTTCGCTTCCCGGCTGCGCCCCATTAGCGGCCAGGATATAGGCGATGATGTTGGTATAGGTCCCAGGCGTCAGCGAGTTGGGCGCATTGTTCGGCATCCGGTAGCTGATATAGCGATAATATTCCCAGGTACTGCGCTGACCCCAGCCCACGATGAAGGGCTGCCCGATCAAAGGAGTACGGTGCGTACCATTCTGCAAATTATAACCATGACAGCCGGCGCAGTTGGCATTGTAAGCCACCCGACCATTGTCCACCTGGCTTTGGGTGAAAGGACCGATACCGGAGGTGCCGGTGGTGGAGATATCTGCGGCCGCCGGCCAGGGTTCGGCCGATAGAAGCGCTGCGGCAAAGGCCGCTATTCCACCAAGTCCGAAGATGTATCGCATCGCGCGAACCATGCCTGAGCAATGCGAGCGGCGCTAGCCAAGCCTTGCCAGCATGTCTGATGCGGTCAGGCCGCTCTGGGGATGACGCCAGGCCGGCGCAATCTCGGCCAGCGGTTCCAGCACAAAGCGTCGCTCAGCCAAGCGAGGATGCGGCAGAATCAGTTTTTCGTGGTTCAGCACCGTACCCCCATGGGCCAGAAGGTCGAGATCTAGGGTGCGGGGTGCATTGGTGTGGGAACGGACGCGCCCGAAAGCCGTTTCGACTGTGTGCAAAAGTTCCAGCAAAGCAAAGGGTTGTAACAGGGTCTGGAGTGATGCCACGGCGTTGAGAAAAGGCGGGTCGTTGGGGTCGGGCCAGGCAAGTGTTTCGATAAAGGAAGAAACCTTCTGAACGGCAACGCCTGCCCCCTCAAGTGCCGCCAATGCACCTTTCAGGGTGTCGGCCGGCTGGACACCCCGGAAGGACATATTCGCTCCCAGCGCGATTAGGATTTCAGGCGAGTCATTGGAGATCACGATGCTTTTTTATCCGTCGGAGAAACTGGCTCTCTTTATTGATGGCGCCAATCTTTATGGTGCCGCCAAGGGCCTCGGTTTCGACATTGACTATAAGCGCCTGCTCGAGCTTTTTGCCCGCAAAGGCATTTTGGTGCGTGCCTTCTATTACACGGCGGTGGCCGAGGACCAGGAATTCTCTCCCCTGCGTCCTTTGGTGGACTGGCTGGATTATAACGGCTTCTCGGTAGTGACCAAGCCACTCAAGGAATTCACCGACCCCACCGGACGACGGCGGATCAAAGGCGACATGGACATCGAGCTGGCGATTGACGTGATGGAGATGAGCGGCTGCATTGACCACGCCGTAATCTTTTCCGGTGACGGCGATTTTCGCCGCTTGGTCGAAGCCGTGCAACGCAAAGGACGGCGTGTTAGCGTGGTCTCGACCATTCGCACCAACCCTCCCCTGGTGGCGGACGAATTGCGGCGCCAGGCGGACAATTTCATTGAACTGGAAGAATTGAAGAGCCAGATCGCCCGCGACGGCGGCAAGGCACCCTCGCCGCAATTCGCGCCGGCCTCTGCCTAGACAGGCGCGCCGGTTGGCCTTACGCCGGGCGGATGAATCCCCCCGCTGAGCCATCCCGCGACTGCCCGCTCTGTCCGCGGCTGATGGCGTTTCGGCATGAGAACCGCAACAGATTTCCCGATTATTGGAATGCGCCGGTCCCCTGTTTCGGACCCTTGGACGCCCGCATCGTGATTGCCGGTTTGGCACCGGGTCTGCACGGCGCCAATGCCACAGGCCGGCCGTTTACCGGCGATTGGGCGGGCGATCTTTTGTTCGCCACCTTGCGCAAGTTCGGCCTGGCCAAAGGCGAATACCGCGAACGCGCCGACGACACGCTGGAATTGGTCAACGTCCGCATCGTCAATTCCGTGCGCTGCGTGCCCCCCCAGAACAAGCCGGAGCCGAGCGAGATCGCCACCTGCCGCCGGTTTCTTGCCGCCGAACTCGAAGCGATGCGTGAAGCGCGGGTGATTCTGGCACTGGGCAAGATTGCCCATGACAGCGTATTGAAGACATTGGGGGCACGGATTGCGGCGCACCCCTTCGGCCATGAAAGCGAATATGAGATCGGTCGTTTCAGGCTGGTATCGAGCTACCACTGCTCGCGCTACAATACCAACACCGGTGTCCTAACCACGGCGATGTTCGAGGCAGCGGCGGCAAAGGCGAAAAAACTGGCCGGGCTTTAAAGCAGCGCGCCCCGTGCGGCACGGATCTGCTTCAACTGCGGTGCGGCATGACGATAGCGGTGCAGCAGGGTCTTTTCCTCGGCATCCAAAACGCGGCAGTTCAACTTTGTCACGGCGCGGCTGATTTGGGCGGCCCGCGCCTTGTCATAGGGCTCTTCGCCGCTCCAGTGATTGCAGCCTTTGCGGCGCGTCACATAGGCGGAAATGTCCGACGGCATCCAGGCGGCTTGGGCCGCACCGGCCCAGACCAGCAATGCCAAGGCAACGACTCGCATCCGGACAATCTACGCCAACGGTAACGATACGAAAGCTCAGCGCGGCGGCCGGGCGCGATTACCGGTGGTCGCGGGAGGCAACGGCGCAAGTGGAGTTGTGGTGACAGCGGTGGGCGGGGGTGGCGTCGGCAGGGCTGCATCAGCCGGCAGGTTGGTCAGCGGACCATCGGGTTTGTAGGTCACCTGGCCAATGTCGCGCGGCGGATTGGCACTGCGGTCATAGGTGCTGCCCGGGTCGCCGGCATAGGCCATGAGATTGGGATTTCCGGCATGGGGACCGCGGCTGGGGTCGTCGAAATAGTGGCAACCGCCCAAGGCGGCACTCAGAACCAAGACCGCTGCTGAAATGCGCATGGAAATCTCCCGCCAATATCCGTCCGGAAACGGCGCCGCGATCAACAGGTTCCAAATCCTTTTGTTTCGGCCCTTTAATGCACCGCCGCAGGCGCGCCCAAACCCTTCAGCCGCGGTTTCTCATTAGCCGTGCTTTGTCACGCTGCCAGTCGCGCTGCTTCTCGGTCTCACGCTTGTCGTGGACTTTCTTACCCTTCGCCACCCCCAGCAGCAGCTTGGCCCTGCCCTTCTGGTTGAAATAGAGCTTCAGCGGCACTAGCGTCATGCCTTCGCGCTGGATGGCAGCGGCAAGCTTGCCGGCCTCCCGCTTGTGCACCAGCAGTTTGCGGTCGCGCTTGGGCTCATGGTTGAAGCGGCTGGCCTCAGTATATTCGGGGATATAGGAATTGATCAGCCAGAGCTCACCCCCCTTGGCGTTGGCGTAGCTTTCCGCGATGGTGGACTTGCCGCCGCGCAGCGATTTCACTTCTGAGCCGGTGAGCACCAGACCGGCTTCCAGTGTGTCGCTGATGGCATAGCTGAATCGGGCCTTGCGGTTCTCGGCGATGAGCTTGTTGTTGTCGTCTTTTTTCTTGGGCATGCGTGCGTGGCCTCATGCTTCGACAAGCTCAGCATGAGGACTGAGAGATTGCAGATAAAGATATAAATCCTCACCCTGAGCTTGTCGAAGGGTGAGACAAAGTCAGGCCTTGAGCCCGGCAAAGGCAAGCGCTTCATTTACCCTGCCCCGCGCCATCTCATCGGCCTCCACCAGTGGCAGGCGCACTTCGGATGAGCACAGGCCCAGCACGGAAGCGGCGTATTTCACCGGTGCCGGATTGGGATTGACGAACAGCGCGTCATGCAGCGGCAGCAGTCTGTCCTGATAGCTGAGCGCCTTGACGAAATCCTTGGCAAGACAGGCGGCCTGAAACTCGGCGCAAAGACGGGGCGCCACATTCGCCGACACCGAGATGCAGCCATGGCCACCATGCGCCATGTAGGCCAGGGCAGTGCCATCCTCGCCCGAAAGCAGCAGCCAGTCCTTACCGATGGCATGGCGCTCGCGTGACGGGCGCAAAAGATTGGCGGTGGCATCCTTCACCCCGATGATGTTGGGGTGTTTTGCCAGCTTTGCCATGATGTCGAGACCGATCTCGACAATGGCACGGGGCGGAATGTTGTAGAGGATGATGGGAATGTTCACCGCATCGGCCACCGCCATGAAGTGACGATACTGTCCTTCCTGGGAGGGCTTGTTGTAATAGCCGGTGACGGAAAGGACGGCATCGGCCCCTACCGACTTGGCGAACTTGGTCAGCTCTATTGCTTCGGTGGTGGAGTTGGAACCGGCGCCGGCGATCACGGGCACCCGCCCGTTGGTCTCCTCAACGCAAATCTCGATCACCCGGCGATGCTCGTCGTGGGACAGGGTGGGTGATTCGCCCGTAGTGCCGCAGGGAACCAGACCATTGGTTCCCTCGGCGATCTGCCAGGAGACCAGCTTGCGAAAAGCAGCCTCGTCCAGCTTCCCATCCTTCATCGGAGTGATTAGGGCGGTGATAGAGCCTTTGATGCGGTCCTTGATGCTCATGCGTTGATCTCATTTCTGCCGCCTCGGGGCGGGAGTATGGCTGAGGAGGGCCGCTCCGTCTAAGCTGAACCCTGCTTCGGAACAAGCATCGGGCCATGAATTCCACGTCTTTCCGCACCGCGATCCTTGCAGGGCTTGGCCTCCTGGCCGTAGGGCTGCTGCCGACGGCGGACGCGGCGCCCGTCCGCCCCGCCAACCTGCGGGTGCTGACGGCGGCCGACCACGAAATCTTCGCCCGCGCCTACGAGGCCGCG
>JAFAVT010000061.1 GCA_019242275.1 Alphaproteobacteria bacterium | reverse complement strand
GATGCAGTCCGGCGCCAGCCGCGTCGACGAGAGCCGGAGCGGCCATACAAAAAAGAAGGTGGCGCTATGCCGATAGATTACGACGATATGATGCAATCGGGCGCTGAATGCCTTAGCGCGTCCTACGACGAAAAAGACGTGATGCTCTATGCCCTGGGCGTGGGCTTTGGCCGCGACCCGCTGGACCCAAACGAACTCGCCTTTGTCTATGAGAATGTGGAAGGGGGCCTCAAAGTGCCACCCACTTTCGCCAGCGTCATTGCCCGGGGCGAGGCGCCGCCCGAGCGCCAGCGCATGCCGCAGAAATCGCAGATCAATTTCATGCTGGTGGTGGATGGCGAACGGCGCATCACCATGCACAAGAAGCTGCCGCCGCGCTGCGAGGTGCTGGCCGATGAGCGCTATCTCGACATTCTCGACAAGGGCGAGGGCAAGGGTGCCGTTCTGATCCAGGAACGGGTAGTGCGGGAAAAGGCCAGCGGCGAAAAACTCTTCACCATCGTCTCTTCCATCTTCGCCCGCGGGGATGGCGGCTTTGGCGGCAAAGCCCAGGGCGGGCCGCCGCTGCATGAGATTCCGCAACGCGCCCCCGACCTGGTGAAGGAATGCGACACCCGCTCTGACCAGGCGCTGCTCTATGCCCTGTCGGGCGACCGCAACCCCCTGCATCGCGATCCGAAAATTGCGCAGTTGGTGGGCTTTCCCCGTCCCATCCTGCACGGGCTTTGCTCTTATGGCACCGCCTGCCGCGCCATTCTTTCCACCGTTGCCCAGTATGCGCCCGAAAGGATCACACAGTTCGACGTGCGCTTTTCCAAACCGGTTTTCCCCGGCGAGACTCTGGCGGTGGAAATCTGGACCGACGGCGGAGCCATTTCCTTCCGCGCCTTGGTCAAGGAACGCCCTGGCACCGTGGTGCTGAACAACGGGCTGTGCATACTTGGCTGACGGCGACCCGCTGGAAGAAGCCAGGGCATTGATGGATGCCAAGGCAGGCGCAGCGGCCGCCGCGCTTTTGCGCGAGCGCCTTGCCGCCGGCCGCGGCGGGGCGCTGGCGCGGACCATGCTGGTTGATGCGCTGCTGCTGTCCCCGGCCGATGTACCGGGAGCCTTGGCCGAGGCGCGCGAGGCGGCGATGCTTTTCCCAACGGTCGCGTCTGTGATCACCAGGCTTGGGCTGGCGTTGCTCGCGGCCGGGCAACTGCCCACAGCCATTGCCGAACTCCAGCGGGCGCTGCGGCTTGATCCGCAAAACAGTGAGGCGCGGAATTTTCTGGCCCAGGCCTGGCTAAGCGCCGGCGAACCCGACAAGGCATTGGAAACCGGCCTGGAAGACGAAACGCTTATCGCGCAGGCGCAGGCGATGAAAGCCGCGCCCCGCTCCGATCCCGGCTATGTCCGCCATCTCTTCGACCAATTCTCCGCCGATTACGACCTGCGCATGCGCAATCACTTGCACTATGCGGCGCCGGAGATCTTGCTGAACCTGGCGTCCATGGTGATGCCGGGAAAAGAAAACCTCACCATCCTCGATCTTGGCTGTGGCACCGGCCTTGCCGGCGAAGTCTTTCGGCCGCTGGCAGCGCGGCTGGACGGCATGGATCTTTCCCCCGCCATGCTCGACAAGGCGCGGGCCCGAAATCTTTACGACCATCTCGCTGTCGCCGATCTGCAAACCGCGCTGGCAGCGCCCGGCCCCGCCTATGACTTGATCCTGGCGGCCGACACGTTGGTTTATTTGGGCGATCTGGCCGCCGTCTTTAGCGCCGCCGCCGCGCGGCTGATCCCGGATGGCTTCTTTCTTTTCACCGTCGAGAAAGCGGAAAACGGCTTTGAACTTGGCCCCAAACGCCGTTGGCGCCACAGCCAGACCTATCTGCGCGATACCGCGGCGGCCGCCGGTCTCACTGTGGCCGGCCTGGTGGAAGCAGCGCCGCGGCACGAAGCCGGTCAGCCGGTGGAAGGTTTCGCCGTCGCCCTTGCCAAGCTGTCGCATAGCAAATAAGGCACCTTTCGGGCGGCGGCGCGTTGATGTTGGGAGCCCCAATTTCCACCGGTCATGGTAGCCCTCGATCATAGCGCCCATTTCGACACGCCTTCGCCATGGCGACCTTCTTTTACCCTGGTGTTTTTCACCCTGCTGGCGCTTTTGGTGTTTACCACCGGCTTTGCCTTGCGCGGGTTCGGCGACAATGGCGTGCGCTTCGGCACCCAGTTGGTGTGGCGGCTGGGCAGCCTGGTTTTCTTCGCTGCCCTGGTGATCGGTCCGTTGGGCCGGCTGCCGTCTCTGCACCTCTTGGCCGACAAGAGCCGTGCCATGCTGCAAGGCTTTTGTGCCGTGTTGGGAGTCTATTTTGCCTCCCTGCTGGTGCCCAATCTGTTCGCGGTTTCCGACGGCGTCCGGCCCGCCGGCATCACCACCGGCATGACCATCTTTATTCTCTTCACCGGCAGCGTGACGCTGGTGCTGTCGGCGGCGGCCAGCCGCTCCTTGTGCGACCGCGTAGGCCAAAAAGCCTGCCGCGCCATGCTGGGCATCGCGGTGGCCTATTTCTGGCTTTGCTACAGCTTGATCGGCCTGGCGCATATTTCGGGGCCGCACCGGCCCGATAATTATTATGAATTCAGTGTAATTCTGATGTTGATCGGGCTCTTGGCCCGTTTTGCCGCGCATTTCGTCTCTGCCCGGCGGGTTCCTTCCCAATAGGCTGGCCTTTTGCCTGCCGCTCATGCTTGACTGTGCGGGGGTTAAAGCTTGCAGGGAATTCTCCTATGTCGAAGAAGTTTGCGTTCCTGATGGCCGCAGTCACCGTGATCGGTGCCGCGCCTGCCTTGGCGCAGAACGCCGTCTGTGTTGAGCCGGTGGCGATGGCAGTAACTGTGAACGGCAAGACCGCCAGTTCGGATCAGATGCGGGCGGCGATGACTCAGGCCCGGGATTTTGTCGCCAAGTCCGACACCTATCAGCAATGCGTTGCCGACGATCTGGAAGCCAAGAAGCAGGCGGCCGCCAAGGCCGGCACGCCCTTTGACGATCAACTGGAGCAGGTCGCAAAGGCCAAGGTTGCCGCCAACCAGCAAGCCAAAGACAAGCTGGTTGCCGATACCAACGCTCAGATCGTCCTCTACAAGCAGCAGACCGCCAGCAAATAGCGCGGCTATTTTTCGTTTCCCGGCTCGAATCACTTATGATTCCGGCCATGGCGGAGGCGGTGATTCGAAAAACCCAGGGCGGGCGGGCGGCAGCCAAGGCTGCTTCGCGCAACGCTATCCTCGAAGCCGCCCGCCGGGTGGCAGCACGAGACGGGGCTCGCGATCTTTCGCTGCGCGGTGTCGCGGCCGAAGCCGGTTTCGCCCCCGCCGCGCTGTACGGCTATTTCCGCTCCAAGGATGAATTGTTGCTGGCGCTGGCCGCCGACGATCTGGGTCAGTTGGCCCGGGCGATGAAGGAAGCGGGCGGTCTTTCCGGCGCCAGTGCCGCCGCCCTGGCCGTGCTCAAGGGAACAGAAACCATTGCCGCGGCGTCCGGCGCCTTGAGCGAAGGCGGCAACAGCGAAGCCGAACGATTGTTCAATGGCCGGCTGATTGCTGCCCTCAAGGCCCTTTCCGATGCCAGCGGCCTTCCTTCCGACAGCCGCCAGAGCCAGTGCGATGTGGTGCTGGTGGCGGCGGCGCTGTCGGGCCTGGCGCTGTTCTCGCGCTCCGGCAGGCTCTCGGCTCTGGGCTTCAGGCCGGAGGAAATCCTGGCACGGCTGGATGCAAGGTTCGCAATATAACGTATCTCGAGCCCGGCAGCGTTAGCCGCCCGGGGTTCATCAAATCAAACGCCCCTGTAGTACTGCACCAAGCTCATCACCCCGATGAGAATAAAGCCGATTCCCGCGATCAATCGGAAGGGCACGCCGGCGAGATACCTGCCGGCAACAGTGCCAAAAAAGGTGGCCAGCGCCGACGACAGCAGCAGCGCCCCGCCCGAAGCAACAAAGACCAGCAGCGGCGGGACTTTGCGCTCGGTGGCGAACATCAGGGTGGCAAGCTGGGTCTTGTCTCCGAACTCGGCCAGAAACACGGCCGCGAACATGGCCAGAAGATCAGACATGATGCCTTCCTATTTTCCGGCCGCGTTGCGCACGGCGAAACTGGCCGTCAGGCGCGCACCATCCTGGAAGTTCAGCGTCACCGGCACATTGGCACCCGGCTTCATCGCCGATTTGGCCTCCATGCACATCAGGTGATAGCCGCCGGGCGAAAATGTGAGGCTGCCCCCGGCCGGGATATCCACCTTGCTCACCATATCCATGCCGGCCATGCCGCCTTTGCTCTCTGACTTGTGCAGCATCAGCATGCCGCAGGCCGGACTGTCGGCCCCCGTCAGCACCGCCGTCTTCGCGCCGCTGTTGCGCAAGGTGAAATAGCCGCCGGCCGGCAGCGCACCGGGCAGGGCGCGGAACCAGCCATCGCTCAGCGCCAGTCCGGCCGGCGCAGCGGGCGCGGCCGTCAGCGTCAGCACCGGCGCCGGATGTTTCTGCACCGCGCCGGGCAACTCGTTCCAGTCTTCCTCGGTGGTGCCGCACATCTGCATGACCGGGAAGACCAATTGCGCCCCGTTGGCCGGCAGAGTCATGCCGACGGTGAAGGTGCCCGCCTTGTCGGCCGGCAGCGAACCACTTTTCCAGGTGACGGCGGTGGTGCGGCTGCCTTCGCGCACCAGGGCGATGGTCCAGCCGGGCGGCGCTTCCGGCGTGATCTGGCTGACGCCGGCGGGCATCGCCACCGTCACGGCAGTGGTCGGCTTGCCGTCGCAGCCATGGCCGACGCGGAAATGGGCGACATAGCGCGCGCCGGGCGCGGCATTGGACTCGGCCAGACTGACATGGGCGAGGGCAGGGGTGGCGGCGAGGCACAGGGCCAGCGCGGCGAGGCTATGGCGCATCAGGCACCTCCAATCAGGCATGAAGCCGGCGTGGTTCACAATTGCGGGGATTTGTCCGTCTGGGCGCATAGCCCGGCAAGGGGCTCCGGTGTCGCATTATCTGGCATAGCCCTGCTGCCAATGTTCCAGCGCCGGCCATGAAATCGCGAAGTTGATGATGTTGAGGATAAGGCCATCTCGGATCACCAGGGCCGCCAATCCTTCCAGCGCCAGGGCCAGCAGCAGCGTCGCCCACCACGGCAAACGCGATGCCAGGAAAAACCCCAGCATCATCATGACCGTGTCAGACAGGGAATTGATCACGCTGTCGCCGCGGTAAGCCGCCGCCAGCGCCTGCATGCGATAGACCGCGATCACATGCGGCGTGTTTTCCGCGATTTCCCAGCCGACCTCGATGCCGATGGCGAGCAGCAGGCGCGCCGCAACCGGCAGGCGCGGCGCGGCCAATTTGAGCAGGCCATAGAAAATCAAACCGTGGACGATGTGGGAAAGGCTGTACCAGTCGGCCAACTGCTGCGAATTGTCGGGGCCAAGCGGGTTGTTGGCCCAAAGCTTGAAACCGGCCGCCGCGATCCACGGCTGGCCCATCAGGTGCAGGACGGCGGCTTGCAGCGTCAGAAGGAGCAGCGCGAGAAGAAGAACGTGGCGGGTGGGCGAAAACTTCGGCACGCGTCACCCCCTTTCATGGGTCCCCCGGTCAAGCCGGGGGACAACCGCAACGTCAATGCGCGCCATGGGCGCGATATGGGCCCCCCGATCAAGTCGGGGGGCATCCGTTCGCGTAAAGCGCGCGAGGCGCGCGTTACGCGACGGATGGCTGGGGCGGGAGGGATCGAACCTCCGCATGCCGGAATCAAAATCCGGTGCCTTACCGCTTGGCGACGCCCCAATCAGCTCCGGTCATACCGGCATCGGCACCGGGATTCAACGCATGGCTTGGGCGTGAAGGGGCGAAGAAAAATGGCGGATTTCGCGGAAATGCGGCTCAGTTGCGGCCCCGGGGGCGCATCGCTATAAGGGCCGCCCGCGCGGGAACAGGATCCCGCGAGCCGGCATCGGAGAGTAGCTCAGCCTGGTAGAGCACTACGTTCGGGACGTAGGGGCCGGAGGTTCGAATCCTCTCTCTCCGACCATGCACAAATGCCCATACCAAGTTAGAGGTTCGATACGGCCCGCAAGGGCCGTGGGCGGGAGCGAAGCGACCGATCCGAGCGTAGCGAGGACGGCCGTCAGGCCGCAATCCTCTCTCTCCGACCATTCGTTCGCGACGTAGGTCGCGAACGAATGCCAAGCGGCTCCGCGCGCCAGCGTCTTTCGGAGCCGCGCGGCAGATTACAAGCGCCGAAATCCATACCAAGTTAGAGGTTCGACACGGCCCGCAAGGGCCGTGGGCGGGAGCGAAGCGACCGATCCGAGCGTAGCGAGGACGGCCGTCAGACCGCAATCCTCTCTCTCCGACCATTCGTTCGCGACGTAGGTCGCGAACGATTTACCCTTCGATAGGCTCAGGCTGAGGAAAATAAAATGAACCCTCATGCTGAGCTTGTCGAAGCATGAGGGCACGAGCTCAAACGAAATTGCTCTAATGCACCGCGCGCGTCAGCCGGCGCGTCTTGATCTCATGCAGCGCGCCGGCGACACGCTGCCACGATTCCTCGCCGCTGGGGCTGCCCTTAACCAGGCGAACATGGTTCAGCGCCGCCCGATGGGCCGAAGCGGCGCCGCCAAAAAACGCCGTCATCAACCAGGCTGTTTGCCAGACCTCGGCTTCACTCATGGAAGATGGGCCAGATACCTTCATCTCACATCGCCGTTGCCGGCTGTCCCAAAATCTCGAACGCGCGCCGATGCCGCTCGCGGATCAGCAGCGCTTTGACGGTGGCGCGTTGCAAACCATATTTGTGGGCAAGCTCTTCCAGGCTGCAGCCGGCTTCGCGCGCGCGCAGGATCTCGCGATTGCGGCTGCTGTGCTGGCCGCGATGACGCGCCCGCGCTGCCAAGATTGGCGGCTCCGCCGAAGCAAAAACTCTTATGCGCGGATTTGCGGCCGTCATGCTTGCTCCCAACCTGAGGCATACAGTCCCGAAGGACACCGCAGCGGGCAAGCGGAAGGCAGCTACTTCTGCTGTAGGGCCTCACCCTACAGGGCGCGCAAACCAGCCAATGTTTACAGGGCTATCTGGCGTTTTGCTGGTCGTGCCAGCGAACAGCCTCGCGCAACAATTCGGTTGCGCTGGCGATCTGCAGCTTCTGCTTGATGCGGGCGCAATAGGCTTGCACGGTTTTGACGCTGACATGCATGGCGCCGGCAATGTCGCGTGTCGGCATGCCTTTGCCGATCAGGTTGAAGACCTCCAACTCCCGGTCACTGAGGGTTTCCAGCGGCGTCTCCGAGAGGCGCGCCCCGACAAAGCGCTCGGCGAAATGACTGGCGGCCTGTTCACTGAGAAAAAGCCGCCCGTCGCGCACTTCGCGGATGGCCGCGACAATCCGTTTGCTGGATTCGCGCTTCATCACATAGCCGCGCGCCCCCGCCCGAATGCAGCGCTCGGCATAGAGCTTTTCGTCATGCATGGAGAGCACGACAATCTGCAAGCCCGGCGCCCGGGCCTTGAGATGCTTGATGAGGTCAAGCCCCGAGCCCTCCTTCAAGGAAAGATCAACAATCGCCACTTCCGGCGCGGCCTGGGAAAGACCGCGCATGGCGGCGGCGGCATCCTCGGCCTCGCCGCAGACCCGCATATCCTCCTGCTGGTTGATCAGCATGGCGAGGGAATCGCGCACCAGCGGGTGATCATCAATGACCAGAACCCCGGTCTTGCGGCCGTCGCTTCTGTGGGTCTCAACCATGCGCCGCCGCCTGGGGCACCAGACAGACCAGTTCGGTGCCGCGGGGCCGCGCCGGGCCTACCTGAAAGCTGCCGCCCACCATCTTGGCGCGGTCGGCCATGATGCGAAGGCCCAGCCCGCTGCCGCGGGCACCCGTCGCCATGCCGCCGCCATTGTCGGATATCGCCAGGCGCAATTCATTCTCGGCTTCTTCCAGCAGGATGGTCACTTCCGTCGCTCGCCCATGTTTGATGGCATTGCTGACGCCTTCCTGCGCAATGCGATAGAGATGAATGGCGGTGGGCGAATCTTGCACCAGCACCGGCGAGTGGCAGACAAAGCGGCAGGCAATGCCGAACAATTCCGAAGTATTGCCGGCAAATTCTTCCAGCGACTGCATCAGCCCGTCGGCCCGCATCTCCACCGGATAAAGCCCCTTGGCCATGCCGCGCGCCAGCACGATCGCTTCTTCCACCAGATCAACCAGGCGCTGCGCCCGCTCCGCTTCGGGATGGCCCTGCCGGCGCAGCCTTTCGGTGATCACCTGGCTGGTCAGGGCCGTGCCGGTAAGATGCTGGCACAGCCCATCATGCAGGTCCTGGCCGATGCGCCGCTGCTCGCGTTCGGCGATGCCCAGCATTTCGCGCTCCAGCCGTTCGCGCTCGGCGGTTTCGCGCGACAACAGCAGGGCCCGCTTTTCCGCCACCTCTTCCAGCGAAAGTTGCAATCGCGACAGCCGGGCCAGCACCACGACATAAAAGGCATAGAAAATCGCCCGCATCGAACAATTGATCAGGGGCGCAAGCCAGTTGTAGTAGATCGCCCCCGCCAGGGCCTCGCCCAGAACCCAATAGACGATGCTGAACAGGGCCAGCACAAAGGCGCTTTCCGGCCCAACGAACCAAGCGGCAAAGGCGATGGGCGCTGCATAAAGTGGCGACAGCGAGATCGCCAGGCCCGCCCAATAGTCCAGGGCACCGATCAGCAAAATGGAGGCAAGACAGAACAGCTCGATCTGCAGGCGCGGCCGGCCGCGAAGCCAATGGCCCAAGGGCGCCATCCAGCGATTCCAGAACCGCGACAACAGGCTGTCCAGCATGGGGCTTACGATTGCGTAGGCTTGGTTTTAAGGCAAGGCCGGGCCGCTAAACGGCGCTTTTCCCCGTCTTGTCAGGGGTGTAGAGTGTGCCGGTCCGTTAAAACGGAGATCATCATGCGCAAGCTTCTTGCTATGGCCGCCATCCTCTGCGGTCTCGCCACACCGGCCGCCGCCTTCCATATTCAGGTTGTGGCGCCTTATCGCGCCAGCCAGGCGCAAGGCAATCTTGTTGCCGTGCGCGGCCGCGCCGATATTCACGAAGACATGATCCACCAGGGCACCGACGTGAACCTGGTGGACGACAAAGGCCAGATTGTCTTTGTCGGCTTCATTCCCAAGCTCAATGAATATGCCTTTCCGCAATTGGCCTCGCTCAATGGCCGCACGGTGTTGATGTACGGCATCATCGAGATTTTTCATGGCCACCCGGCCACCCAGCTTATCTTTGGCGATCAATTGCGCGCCTCGTAGCCCGCAATGCCCACATCCTGCGCGGCCGGTCGCGGACTGATCTGACCATTGATGGCGTGGCGGCCGGACACGAATGTCCGGTCGCCTTTACATTTTGCCATTTCCTTCGGGAACTCTTTGCGCGCCACCGCGTTGCGGGTTTGGGGGTTTAGTGTCGGGAGGGGTCTTGTCCGCCAATCGTCTGGTGCTGCTTGCCGCGGTGCCCCTGTTCCTGGTGCTGGCGGGGGTTGCCTTCCTGACGGTGCGGTTTGCGGCCGGGGAACGTGAAGCCCAGGCCGATGTCACCCATACCTATCAGGTGATAGCGTCCCAGCAGCGGCTTCAGGACGATGTCCAGACCGCCGAAACCGCCCTGCGGGGCTTTCTGCTCAGCCACGATCCCGCCTTCGAAGCCGGCTATCAGCAATATCTCCGCCGCATTCCGGCGGACCTGAAAGCTTTTCGCGATCTGACGGCCGACAATCCGGCGCAACAACGCCGGGCAGGGCGGCTGAGCGAGATGCT
>JAFAVT010000165.1 GCA_019242275.1 Alphaproteobacteria bacterium | reverse complement strand
CGGCTGCGCAGCGCGCCCGCACGCGATTGCAAGTAGCGGCCGCGCGCGAAGACTGGCGAGCCGTGGTCGCGCAAGCGCTGGCGGCCGAAGATCTTGTGCCCAAGATGAGGGCCCCCGGCGCTGCCGCCAGTGCAGTCGGCACACTCTTAAGACCGTGGACAGCTTTCGCCCGGGCGATGGCCGGCGACTTCGCCGGCGCCCATGCCCTGGTGGACCGCACCCCTGGCGATTGCGATTTGTGTCTTCGAATGCGGGGCAGGATTGACGCGCTACAAGGCGATTATCTGGGTGCCGAATATTGGTTTGCACGCGCTGTGGCGCAGGCTCCCTCGATACCTTTCGCGCACGAAGATTGGGGCCGCTCGCTTTTGGCACGTGGCAAGCCGGACGAGGCCATGGCGCAATTCAAGCTCTCCAACCAGAAAGGCCCCCACTTCGCGGACGCGTTGGAAGGCTGGGGCGAAACGCTGATGGCCAAGAACCAATCCCATTTGGCGCTGGCGAAATTCGCGGAAGCCGAGAAATACGCCCCCAACTGGGGCCGGCTGCACCTGAAATGGGGCGAGGCGTTGGTTTATGCCGGCAAGCGCAACGAAGCGAAAACGCAATTCGCCCGCGCCGCGCAACTTGACCTCACGACTTCCGAAAAAGCCGAACTGGCTTTGCACGCCGTCGCACCGAACCCATGAGCGAAGTTGTTGACAGCCTAGCCTCGCCACAGGAGGAACCGCCAGTGGAAATCCACAAACCCAAGCCGATGCACTCATGGCGAGAACTGCTCACCGAGATCGGCGTGGTCGTGATCGGCGTCTGCATTGCGCTCGGCGCCGAGCAGACGGTTGAGTGGTTTCACTGGCAACACAAGATTGAGGCTTCGCTGGAGGCCGTCCGGCTTGAATTGAAGAATGACAATGGGCCGCAGGCTTTCACCCGGGTCGCCATTCGCGATTGCCTGGACCAGCGCCTGGATGCCATCCAGGCCGCGATAGAGGCGGGCAAGAGCCGCCAGGAGATTGCCGCTCTGGTGCAGGGCTACCGCCCGCCCAATCGCACCTGGGATTCTGACGCCTGGAAGGCTGTGCTGGCATCGGACATTGGCTCGCATGTCGCGCCGGAAACGATGGTGCTGTGGTCCATGCCCTACCGCTGGATTCCGGTGGTCCAGGCAACAAACTCGCAGGAGCATGAAGACTGGAAGGGATTGCAGCTGGTGCATCGCACTGGCGAGAAGCTTTCTGCCGGCGAGGCCGAAACCATGCTGGCGGCCATTCAGCGGCTGCGGCAGGGCAATCGCGATATGTTCATAGACTTAAGATTCATACTGAGGCGCCTGCGGTCATTCAATGCCGACCTGGATGCCGAACAAAAGCGCCAGCTGCTCGGTGCCCTGCGCGCTCAATTGGGCAACTGCGTCGTCATGCCGTCAACCGATTTCGACCCGTTCGACCAGCTGCGCGAGATGCACGAGAAGTAAAGCAATAAACGATTCCAGCAAAGCAGACCTTGAAGATTGAGACGAGACATTGAGGACGACCTGATGGACATTCACAAACCGAAACCCTGGCACAATTGGCGCGAATTCCTGAAGGAATACGCCATCATTGTGCTGGGCGTGGCGACTGCGCTGGGAGCGGAGCAGGCATTGGAGTGGGTTCACTGGCAGCATCGCATCGCCGACGCGCGGGCGACGATGGTGCTGGAGCTGCGCGATGACGATGGACCCCAAGCCTTTCTTCGTGCCGCGGCCGGACCCTGCTTCGACCGGCAACTGAATGGAATTCGCGCAGCGGTCGAGGCAGGCAGAAGCCGGTCGGAGATTGCGGCCCTCATCCGCCAATATGCTCCGCCCATTCGCTCATGGGACTCCGAAGCTTGGGATGCGGTATTCACCTCTGACCTTGCTTCCCACGTCACCCCGAACCAGATGAGAAAATGGGGCCTGCTCTATGTCGCTGTGCCCCGCCTGAATGCGAGATCGCAGGAAGAACGCGAGGCCCTGATTACAGTGAAGCCGGTCCGCGAGACCAGCGACAAGCTTTCTGCCAATGAGGCGGACACGATACTGGGGGCGGTTGGGCGGCTGCGTGCCATCAATAACACTTTCATGTCTGGGTCGGGCTTCCTGCTCAGCGTCATGGCGCGTAACGGGATTGAAGTAACGCCCGAGCAGAAGGCCCGCATCCTGGATGGCCTGCGCAAGCTATACCAGAATTGCGTTGTCGTGCCCTCGATTGGAAGTGGTGTTCCCGATGACCAATTTTTCACCATGCGCAACGCCATGCAGCAGAAAACGCGATGAAGAAGCCGTTCCGATTGCGGCGGCAGACGAATGACCGCTTTGGCGAAAGCGGAGGGTGAAGATTAAGACCGAATGCATGGGGGCTGACTGATGGACATTCACAAACCCAAGCCGTTCCACGATTGGCGCGAGTTTCTGAAGGAATACGCCATCATCGTGCTGGGCGTCGCCACCGCGCTGGCGGCCGAGCAGGCGGTCGTGATCCTGCACGACCGCGCCAAGGCCGCCGAGGCCCGCGCCAATATCCGCGCCGAGATTATCGGCAATCTTCGGGCCATGGAACTGCGCGAAGGCACGGAAGACTGTCAGGCAAGAAGAATGGAAGAAATTGACGGGCTGATCGCGGCTTCCGCCGCCGGCAAGCTGCTGGCCGAGCCGCTATGGCTGGGCCAACCCTACTCCTTCATCCTGCCGGATTCGCGCTACAAGGCCGCGCTGCAATCGGGCGCGGTGAGCCTGTTCGATGACATGGAGCAGGCGGCCTATTCCAACATTTACGCCTTCTTCGCACAACGTGACCTGCAGGTGGAGGATGAAATCCGGGCCTGGGCTGACCTGCGGACCCTGGAAGATCACCCACCGCCTTCCGCCACCCTGGACTGGCAATTGCGCAGCGCGATGAAGCGCGCGCGGGTGGCGCGATGGGCGATTGATGCCCTGCATGCCAGCGTGGTGCAGAGCGCAGCACAAATCGGAATTCGGCCGGCCGACCCCGGCAAGCCCGACAAACATTCCATCTGCGTGAAGCTGCACACTCCGCGGGCCGAGGCCTTGAAGCAGCTTGGCACCAGCCTCGGCCGCCACCTCGAACGCCAACCATGAGCGCCGCCGACCAGCCAACCTCCCCGCCCGAGGAAACCAAGATGGACATCCACAAACCCAAACCATTCCACAACTGGCGCGAGTTTTTGAAGGAATACGCCATCATCGTGCTGGGCGTGGCCACCGCGCTGGCCGCCGAGCAGGCGGTGGAGTGGTGGCACTGGCGCGGCCAGGTGGCGTTGGCGCGCGAACAGATCGCCGATGAACTGGCATGGAACCTCAGCGGAGCGATTGAGCGCATGCGCAGCGGGTCCTGCGTGGAGCAGCGCCTCGACGCTCTGGCGCTGGTTCTTGATGGGGCGGCGAAAAGCGGCACCCTGCCGCCGGTGGGCGACATCGGGCTGCCAAAGCAGCAATCCATGCTCGACGGCGTCTGGGAAAGCATCGTGACGTCGCAAACCGCGCCGCATTTTCCCAGCGCGCAACTGCAGAGCCTGGCCGCCACCTACAAGCTGGTGCAGACGATGGAAACCGTAAAAAGACAGGAAATGGAAGAGTGGAAGAATCTCTATGCCATTGTCGGCCCCGGCCGCCGCCTTGATCCGGGATTCGAGATCACGCTGCGCCAGGCGCTGGGCCGCGCCCGCGCCAGCAATCACGAGGTGGTGAACATCAGCTATAATTTGATCCATGTGGCACAGGGCGTGGAGCTTCCGTTCAGTCGGGCGGCGCTTGCAAGGCTGACCGAGTCCCGGCAACGCGTATTGACCGGCAGCAAACCCAGCCTGGCCATGCCGAATGGGTTCAGCGTCTGCGATCCCATCGGCCGGGTGCCCGCCAGCTACGGCCAGGCGCCCTTTTCCGCCGTGCCCTCGCTGACGGATGAGGCGATCAAAACCATTCCCGATTACGCCGCCGCCAAGCGGTGAACCGAACCCGCGAAACAGGAATCTCAGATGGACATCCACAAACCAAAGCCGTTTCACAACTGGCGGGAATTCCTGAAGGAGTACGCCATCATCGTGCTGGGCGTCGCCACGGCGCTGGCGGCCGAGCAGGCGGTAGAAAAACTGCACAACCGCACCCAGGCCACCCAGGCCCGGCAGAACATCCAAAGCGAAATAATCACGAACATCAATTTGATAACTGTGCGCAATCACACCGAAAAATGTGTTTCGCGTCGCCTGGACGAGGTGAATGAGCTTGTCAGTGCGATTTCCTCGGGAAACGTGCCAAAGGGGCCGATCTGGGTCGGCCATCCTTTCATGGGCGCTATGAACGACAGTCAGTATCGTTCGGCAATTCAGTCAGGAGCGACCGACCTCCTCCCCAATAAGGAACAGGCGGCCTACGCCACCATCTATTCGGAATTCGCCCAATACCATCAGGCGGAATTGGAAGAGCAGGCCGCCTGGGGCGATCTGCGGACGCTGGAAAGCCCGATGCCGAACGCGCCGGCCATCCTTTGGCAGTTGCGCAGCGCGCTGCAAAAGGCCCGCACCCAGCGATGGCTGATGGAGGTATCGGAATGGGATCTGCGCAACAATGCCTCAGCAATGGGAATCAAGATCACAGACCGCGGACCGCGATTTACCCTGCCATCTGCCTGCATTCCCCTGCACACTGATCGTACCGAGGGTGAAAAGCTCGTTGTCCAGGGGCGCCAGGCCAGGGTCACGTTTGATGAGCCTTGAAGACTCCCATCAATCTGAAGGACCGCCGATGGAAATCCACAAGCCCAAACCGATCCACAATTGGCGCGACTTCCTGAAGGAATACGCCATCATCGTGCTGGGTGTCGCCACCGCGCTGGCGGCAGAACAGGCGGTGGAATGGTGGCACTGGCGCGGCCAGGTGGCGGAGGCGCGTGGCATTATCGCCAGCGAAATGGCGAACAACCTGAATAACGCCGGCTTTCAGCTAAGCGCAAGGTCCTGCATCGAAAGCCGCCTGAACGAAATCGGGCGGATTCTCGACCACGCTTCGCGTGAAGGAAATCTTCCGCCGATGGGTCTCTTGGGCACGGCCCCCCGCCTGATTTTTAGCACCGGTGCCTGGGACAGCCTTGTTGCGTCGCAGACTGCCAGCCATTTCCCGCGCGGGGAACTGGCTCAGCTCGCGGTCAGCTATAACATCATGCAGAAACTCGAAACTTATTCCCCTATAGAGCAACAGACTTGGTATGAACTGGGGGCGATGACCGGCCCTGGCCGTCGCCTTGACCCCGCCTCCGAAGCCGAATTGCGCAAAGCACTCAGCGTGGCTCGCGGCTTCTTCCAGATTACGACGCAATTGAACTATCGCCTGATCAACAGTGTGAGTCAGCGCAACCTGCCGTACAACCAAGCCGACCTGCAAATAATTGCCGAAGCAAAACGCTACCAGGTCGAAAACGTGCCCGGTAATGCAACTTCCTCGTCAACCGCCTGTCGGCCCATAGGCGCGGCGCCCATACAATATGGCCAGGCTGGGGGTCTCGTACCGTCGCCGGAGGCAGTCGCAAAAAGTCTAACGCTCCTGCCCGGCGGCAAATGAGGACTGACTGATGGAAATCCACAAGCCCAAACCGATCCACAATTGGCGCGAATTCCTGAAGGAATACGCCATCATCGTGCTGGGCGTGGCCACCGCGCTGGCCGCCGAGCAGGCGGTGGAGTGGCTGCACTGGCAAAGCGAAGTCGGTGCTGCCCGCAAAGCGCTTCGGGAAGAGATCGCAACCATAGACGGGTTTTATCTCCGCCGCATCGCCATCGCGCCCTGCATTGCCAAGCAGGAACAGGAAATCAAAGCCATCCTCGACGGGCTGGACGGCAAGGGCAAGGTCGCCCTGCTTTCCAGCTTTCGCAACGCCGTGGGCCTGCCCATGGTTGATTCCGAATGGCAGTCGCAGCGATCGGCGCAGGTGCTGACGCACTTTCCCCACGCCGAACTGGCGCTGATGAACCGCTACTATTCCGTGCTGCCAATGATGGCGGCCACATTTGATGCGGAAAGTGCCGCCTGGTCAGAGCTGAGCATCTTTCAAAGCCCGCAAAATCACTTGACCCCATCCGATATCGCCCGCCTGCGCGGCCAGCTCAACCGTGCCCAGCGGACGGAATACGGCACCATTCTTTTCGCCTACCGGATGTTGAAAGTCAGTGATCAGTTGGGCGTCAGCCGCCCGAAAATTCCATCGGACTACGCAGACAGAATTTGCAGCCAAAGCGAAGACCAGATCGAGGCGGGCTACCTGAAGGACGAAATGCGGCCGTGACCAACGTCCGCTCATGACCCAGGCGGACGATACCAAGGACAAACCGATGGACATCCACAAACCAAAGCCGATCCACAACTGGCGCGAATTGCTGACTGAGATCGGCGTCATCGTCGTAGGCGTCGCGATTGCACTGTCTGCGGAGCAAGGCGTGGAATGGTTGCACAACCGTGCCAAAGCCGCCGAAGCCCGCGCCGGCATCCGCGAGGAGATCGCGGAAAATCTCGCCTACATGCAGAGGCGCGATGCTACCGAAGCCTGCATCGCCAGAAGGCTGGACGAGGTGCAGGGGCTGATCGTGGCAGCGGCGGCGGGCAAGCTGCCCCAGGATGCGCTGTGGATCGGCATTCCGGTCGGCGCCGTCATCAATGCCGGCAAGTACAAGGCGGCGGTGCAATCGGGCGCCGTCAGCCTGTTCGACGACAAGGAACAGGCCATCTATTCCAACATCTACACCGCGTTTGACGTCTATATCACGTCTTACATGAATGAGTTCGATGATTGGGCTAATCTGCGTACTCTGGAGGCGCATCCGCCGGCCTCGCCTGTGCTGGACTGGCAGTTGCGCAGCGCCCTCGGCTTGGCGCGCCAGCATCGCTGGGCTGTCCAGGCGACCCGCCTGGTGGCACTGAGAACCGCTGCCGAGGTCGGCCTCGCGCCCGGCCATTGGCAGAAAGTGCGCATGTCGGAGACTTGCGTGCCTCTGCACACATCGCGCGAAGCAGCAGTGAAAATGACCTTCGCGCCCGAATGGGGCCTGGCGCCGCCATGAGCGACCCCGAAGTAACCGAGGAACCGAAAATGGAAATCCACAAGCCCAAGCCGATCCACAACTGGCGTGAACTGCTGACCGAGATCGGAGTCGTGGTGATCGGCGTCTGCATAGCGCTGGCCGCCGAACAAACGGTGGAAGCTCTTCATGCCCACGAACGCGCCGCTGTTGTTCGTGCCAATATCCGCACAGAAATTGCATACAACCTCGGCCAGATGGAAGTGCG